>JBIOTN010000212.1:0-20188 GCA_044866005.1 Candidatus Rokuibacteriota bacterium
CGACCTCCACGCCGGCCGTGCCCGACCTGAGCCGGGAGTGGAACTGACCGGCGTCGATCCCCGGCTGCTGGACACCCGACGAGCCTTCGACAGCGTGGCCGCCGGGTTCGCGGGGCCGCCCGGCAACAACGCCCTCGTCCAGCGCATGCGGGCCCAGATGTGGCGGACCCTCGGGGGACTCTTCCCGCGGGGATCGCGCCTCCTCGACCTCGGTTGCGGCGCCGGCCTCGACGCGGTCTTCCTGGCCACGAACGGCTACGAGATCGTCGCCACCGACTGGTCCCCGGCCATGGTGGAGGCGACGCGGGCCCGGGCCGCGCAGGCGGGCGTCCACCTCCGGACCGAGGTGCTCGGCATCCACGAGCTCGGCCGGCTCGAGGGCCCGCCCTTCGACGGGATCTACTCGAACCTCGGGCCGATGAACTGCGTCCCCGACTTGAGCCTGGTCGGCCGCGCCTGCGCCGACCGGCTCGCGCCGGGGGGCCGGCTGGTCGTGTCGGTGATGGGGCGGCTCTGCCCCTGGGAGCTCGGCTACTACGCGGCGCGCGGGCGGCTCCGGCGCGCACGGGCCCGGAGCGCGCGCGGCGCCGTGCCGGTCGGTCTGAACGGCCACACGGTGTGGACGGCCTACTACACGCCCCGCGAATACCATCGGGCGTTCGCGGGCGCGTTCGAGCTGACCGCCTACCGCGCGCTCGGCCTGTTTCTCCCGCCGCCCTACCTGGTGCGCCTCTACGAGCGGCACCCGCGGCTCGGGGCGCTGCTCGGCTGGCTCGACGATCGACTGGGCGGGCTGCCGCTCGCGCGCGACTGCGGGGACCACTTCCTGATGGTGCTCACCCGGCGCCGCCGGGACTCCGCGCCGGCCCGCCCGGATCCGAGACCCTCCCGACGCCGCTAGTGCCGGTGCCTCGCCTGAAGGCGCCGGCCCGTGGCGGCCGGCGATGACGCCGCCGGGCGCCGCTTGATCTCCAGACGCTGCATCATCCCGACGTCCTCGTGGTTCAGGATGTGGCAGTGCATGACGAAGGCCCCGACGGTCACGGGGTCGAAGCGCATCCGGATCGTGATGGACCCGAACGTCGCGTCGTTGATGTTCACCGGCACCGCACCCGGCTGGGGCTGGGCCGCGGGCACGATGATCGTGTCGTGCCACTCGGGAACCGCGAGCGGCGTCCCGTTGACGTGGGTGACGAGGAAGGGGTTCTGGTGGATGTGGAAGGTGTGGTCCGAGAAGGAGCGGTTGGTGACGGTCCACTCCTCGAAGTTCCCCGCGAACATGTCGTCGAAGAGCGGCGTGTCGTGCGTGAACAGGGCCTCCTTCTCGAAGTCGACCAGCGGCGTCGCCGGGTCGGCCGAGGGCGTCCCGGCATCGTCGTCGTCCCGCATCATGTTGAGCGACGTAAAGGCGGTGTCGCCCCAGTAGGCCACGCCATATCGGTCGAAGTACCAGCCGCAGCTCGGCAACCGGGACGTCAACGGCTGCTGGAAGACCCGCTGCCCGCAGATTTCGAACGCGATCCTCCGCACGACGTTCGGGGAGGTGTCGAGCATCGTCTGGATGCTCGGCAGGGCTCTCGGCGGCGGCAAGGGCCCCGCCGGCAGGGGCATGTTGCGCGGGGTCCCCGTGACGACGAGGGTGGCGAGCGTCACGGGATAGGTGGCAGCGGGCAGGTCGGCGCTGAGGCGAGCGTTCCTCGGCGCGGGGTCGATGCCCGACCCCGACACCACCGACCAGCCCGGCGCGGCGGCGGGATCGAGCGCCTGCACGAGGTAGGTGCCCGGCGCTCCCGCCTTCACGAGCACGTCCGCCCGCTGGCCGGTGCCCAGGACGTACGGCTGCCCCTGGGCGAGCGCCTGCATGGTGGGCACCGTGATCCCGTCGTTGGCGACGATGTTGAGGGCGTGGCCCTGCAGGGCGATGACGAGCGTCTCCCCCGACGCGGCGTTGAGGAACCGCCACCGCTGCACCTCGCCGGGCGCCATCCGCAGCGTGGGGTTCGTCACGCCGTTGGTCGTGAAGTAGAAGTGGCTGGTCTTCAGCGTGCTCCACACCCCGGGCGCGGACGTGCCGAAATCGGTCCCCAGCTGCGTGGCCGCCTGATCCACGAAGGGCAGGTCGCCACTGGTGTCCGTCCGGATCACCTGGAACGCCATCAGGATGTCCCGCGCGGCGCTCACCTCCGGGACCCGATCGAGCGTGCCCGCCCCGCCCTCCACGATCAGGAAGCCGGCCATGCCGCCGAAGAACTGGAACGTCGCGGATCCGTGCTTGTGCGGGTGGTACCAGAACGTCCCGCTGGGATGGTCGCCCGGGAGCTGGACCCGGACGAGATTGGCCGTCCCGGGCTCCATGACCCGCAACACGTTGTCCGAGATGCCCTGAGGCGACACCGTGAAGCCGTGGGTGTGCAGGTTCGTCGTGTAGGGGTCGTGGGGGAACCCGCCCATCCGCTGCACGAGGGGATTGGCCGGCAACTGGTTGAGGATGCCGATGTCGAGCCGGTCTCCCGGTCTCACGCGCAGGGTCGGGCCGGGGAGGGTGCCGTTGTAGGTCGGAGTGTTCACGAGTCGGGTGTCGCCGGTCGCCGCATCCCTGATGAAGTTGCCGGCGAGCATGGCGTGGAGGCGGACGCTCAGCAGCCCGCCGGAGGATCGGAACACCGCCGGCTGCGGGAACCCGCCCTGGCCCTGGGAGCTCTGGTCGACACCCACCAGGGCCACCACGGAGCAGAGCGTCGCCACCACGAAGGCTCTGCGCGGAATGCGTCGAGACATGGGCGGTCCGCCTCCCTGGGTCCGTTCGGTCGCGGGGCCACTCGTCCGACCGGCGGTCGGGAGGGACGGCGGGGGCCGGGTCGCCCGGCGGGGGCCCCCAAGCCCGGGCACGCCCCCACCACGGACGCGACGGGGGGCAGGCTCTGCCCGCCGTCGCCAGCCGTCGAATCCCTCCCGGTCGTTCCGGTTCGAGGGCTGGCGCACGAACGCCGGGGGTCTCCGGACCACCGGCACGCGACGGGCGACCCCGTCGCGCATGGTCCAGGATCGCGTCCGGCGGGCGGGCGCCCGGTCCGAATAGCACGCCCGGCGGCGAGGCGTCAAGAGGGAAGGTCGAGCGACGCGGGCGGCGGAGGACGACTCAGACGGCCTGCGGGCGCGCGCCGCCGTCCGGCCGACTGTCGCCGCGGCGCGGCCGGCGCCGGGCGTGCTCCTCCATGACCTCGTCCATGACGTCCTTGACCCCTTCGACGAACCCCTCGAACGTGTGATGCCGCTCCACGAACCGCCGCCCCGCCTTGCCCATCCCCTCCGCCACCTCGGGGTGATCCCACAGGTACTGGATCGCCTCCCGGAGGGCCCGGGGATCGCCCGGGGGCACCAGGAGCCCGGTTTCCCCTTCCGTCACGACGCCGACCTGGCCATTCACGCGGGAGCAGATGACGGCCCGCTCCATCGCCATGGCCTCGAGCAGGCTCGTCACGCCGTTGTCGTTGTCCGTCGGCAAGAGCGGCACCACCAGGAACCGGGACCGGGCGTAGAGCGCGCGCAGCTCGGCGAAGGATTTCTTCCCGACGGTCAGGTTCGGCGGCAAGGCTCCCGCGGCGTCGATGGACTTGACCCACGAGCTCACGATGCTCCGGGTCGTCCCGGCCGCGATGTGGCAGCGAATGGACAGCCCGCGCATGGCCTCGATCAGCGTCGGGTAATCCCGCATCTCGCTTCCCACCGCGCAGATCATGTCCGTCGCCGACTCCATGGGGCGCCAGAAGCGGTGCTCCACCCCCCAGCGGAGGGGGACGACCTTCTCGGGCGGAATGCCGAGGACCTTCACGGCGAAGTCGCGCTGAAGCGGCGCGGGAATGATCAGGCGATCGATGTGGGAGTGGACGCGCTTGAGCAGCTCGGACTTCTTCCGCTGGGAGATCCACAGGAGGATGGAGACGTGGGGCATCCGCCGGCCCGTCAGCTTGAGGAGGCCGGCGAACGGCAGCGCGAGCTTTTCGGTCCAGGAGACGATGGCGTCGTACCGGCCGTGGACGATGTAGGCCTCGAGAATCTGGGCGATCGAGATCGGCAGGCGACGGTAGAGGAGGCGCCGGCTGCCCGGCACGCTCTCCAGATACCCTTCGTCCAGGATCTCGGCGTGGAGCGCGTCCTCGAAGAGCGAGACCCGGGGGTACTGGTCGGTCGCCTCCAGGTGGCGGATCCTGGCCCGATCGCCCCGGCCAAAGCCGGTCGAGAAGAGTGCCAGCGTCTTCATGACGTGCGTTTCCGCCTTCACGACCTCGGTGAACCGCGAGGACGTGCGGGGCCGTGGCCGTCCGGTGGATCGAGGCTCGCCGCCGCCCTACGGCCGAGCGGCGACCTCTCTACGGAAGAGCGCGCGCGGGTAGGCCCGAGACAGCCCGGCGTCTGACTTTGAATAAACCACCCTCCGGCGGCGCGCGTCAAGCCGCGCCCGGCTCAGGGCGCGGGGACGGCGAGCGGCTTTCCCTTCTCGACGACGTAGACGGCGAGCACCTTGGCCGGCGCGCTCCCGGTGTTCTTCGCGTCGTGCGGCACGGTCGCCGGGATCTCGTAGCTGTCCCCGGGCTTGAGCGAGACCGGCGGCTTGCCGTCCACCTCGAGCACCGCCGTCCCCTCGAGCACGTAGCCGATCTCGAGGCCGTGGTGGTAATGGCGGCCGGCCGCCGCGCCCGGCGCCAGCTCGGCCGTGCCCATGAACACCTCGCGGTTCTCGACGCCGGCCAGCTCCGTCCTCAGGAGCAGCGTCCGCGTGAGGCCGGAAGGCTGGGCCGTGAGGAGCCGATCGCCCACCCCGCCGAGGAGGATCCCGAGAGCCAACGCGAGCAGCACGCCGAGTCGAGCCATGCCGATCTCCCTCCGGTCTTCCTGGCCCACCGCGGCGCGTCCGGCCCCGGGCGGCGCCCCGCGCGCCGGTCGACGGTCAGCGGACCCGGCCCATCCGGGGGAGAAAGCGTCCGACCCGACGCGCGTAGCGGCGATAGTCCTCGCCGTACGTGCGCAGGAGGTACGCCTCCTCCGCGCGCACCTGCTGGCGGAGTCCGACGAGGGCGCCGACGAGCAGGGCCAGCGACAGCCACGTCCGCAGCAACATCGTGTACCCGGTCAGGAGCACGAGCATGGCCAGGTAGATCGGATTGCGGCAGAAGCGGTACACGCCGCCCGTCACGAGCCCCGGCCGCGCGCCCTCCTCGATGCCGATTCGCCACGAGGGGCCGAGCTGGACCTGCGAGGTCACGAAGACCACGAGGCCCCCGAAGAGGAGCGCCGCCCCGGTGGCGTCCCAGACCACGGCGAGGAGGCCCTCGGTCGCCAGGGACGACGTGCGGGGCGGCCATCGAGCCGTCGCCGCAGCCTGGCCGACGACGAGGACGAAGAGCACCACGGCCAGGCCATCGCGCACATCCTGCCCCCGGCGGCCCGATCGAAAGAGGAGGATCCCGGAGCTGCCGTACCGCCGCCGTTGCCACCACGGTCGCCAGCAGACGGCGATCGCCACGAACAGGACGCTCCCCACGAGGGGCAGGTATCGCGACATCACGACCGGATCGTAGCGCATCCGGGCGTGGTCGTCACGCCGCCGCCGGACGACGCCGGAATGGCCCCGGGCCTCGCCGGCCCGCGGCGGCGTCTCCGCCCCGACCGCCGGCCATCCCGGCGCCCGCTCCGGGCTGACGCGCCCCGCCCGACGGCGGCGCCCACCCCCGGTCCGCCCGCTCGGGGCGCGGCCCCGGCGCCCCGCGCGGCCGGCCGGGACGCCGGGAGTCCCGGCCGGAATCGTTCCTGCATCCCCACGCCCCCCGGGTCCCGATCACCGACAGGACGCAAGGAGGCGCCATCCATGTCCGAGATGACGACATGCTTGAAGCTCGGGGAGAAGGTCCCGGCCTTCGAGCTCAAGACCTACGACCCCGCCAAGGGCGAGTTCGGGAAATTCCGACTTCAAGATCAGCTCGACCGGAAGCGCTGGACGGTCCTCTTCTTCTACCCGGCCGACTTCACGTTCGTCTGAGCGACCGAGTTCGCTGCTCTGGCAGAGCAGCACGAACGCTTCCAGCGCATGGGCTGCGACATCGTCACGGTGAGCACCGACACCGAGTTCGTCCACCTCGCCTGGCAGCGGAGCGAGAAGGAGCTCGGGAAGGTGCGCTATGCCATGGCCTCGGATCCGCCCGGCCGGGTGGTGCGGCTGTTCGGGGTCTACGACGAGGAGACGGGCCTCGCCCTCCGGGGCACGTTCATCGTCAACCCCGAGGGGATGCTCCTGAACTCGGAGGTGAACTACTACAACCTCGGCCGGAACATCGAGGAGCTCATGCGGAAGTTCAAGGCGAACCTCTACCTGGCCCGCAAGACCCACGAGGTCTGCCCGTCGAAGTGGCGGGAGGAGGGGGACGCGACGCTGACGCCCTCGGCAGAGATGGTGGGCCGGGTCCACGAGGCGCTCCACGGCAAGTGAACCGAGTGGTGGGCGCCGCGCCCCCAGGCGGACCCGGCGGTCCGGACGCCGCGACCCGCGATCTACTTCGTCCGCTTGGCCTTCAACTCGCGGAGCCTCGGCTCGAACACCGCGTCCAGGTCGAACAGCGGCTCCCACGTGATCCGCGCGATCCGACCGTAGGTCAGGTTGTGGTGGGCCTGATAGCGGGCGAACGCCCCGGGATCGTCGACCTCGAGGAGCGCGTAGCCGCCCCACCCCGTGCCGTAGGTGCGAAGGTGCTTCACGCCCTTCTCGACGCCGCCCCAGTTGCCCGACCGGGCGAAGGTCTGTAAGGCCTCGCCCCAGGCTTGCTCGAACTCGACCTTGCCCATCGGACCCAGGTACTCGAACCGCTGAAGGTAGAGCTGGGCCATCGGCTCCTCCTCGCTGACGCTGGCTGTGCGGCCTAGCCGCCGCCGGCCGGGAGCGGCGGCGCCGTGGTCTCCGGCCCCGCCAGGCCGGCGGTGGGGGTCAACTTCCCCGCTTCCCTGTCCGGCCAGGCGAACGTCGCCATGACCGGGGCGTGGTCGCTCGTGCCGACGTCCGGGTGGACCGTGCAGGCGGTCGCGCGGCGCGCGAGCGGCTCGCTGGCCAGGACGTAGTCGAGCCGCCAGCCGATGTTGCGCTGGCGCAGGTTGCGCCAGGGCGCCCACCAGGTGAACAGCCGGTCGTTCTCCGGATCCAGCGCCCGGCCGACGTCCACGAGCCCGCGGGCGACGATCCGCTCGAGCAGCGCGCGCTCCTCGGGCCGCTGGCCGATGAGACCCGGCTTCCGCTCCTTGGGGTGGACGTCCATGTCGGTCCGGGCCACGTTCATGTCGCCGCAGAGGACGAGGGTGAGCCCCGCCGCGTGGGCCTCGGCCACGTACGCGTCGAGCGCCTCGAGGAAGCGCATCTTCGCGGGGAAGTCCTTGCCGCCGTTCGGCACGTAGATGGACGCCACGGCGAGGGGGCCCGCCTGCGCCGTGACGATCCGGTTCTCGTAGTCGAACGCCGGATGGCCGAAGGCGGGCTTGTCGGGAAAGGCGTCCTTGCGGAGGTGAAGGCCCACCCCAGAGTAGTGACTCTCGGCGTGCCAGTAGCACCAGTAGCCTTCCATCTCGCAGAGCGCGGCCGGCACCAGGCTCGTCGCGGCCTTGATCTCCTGGAGGCAGACCACATCCTGCCGCTCCCGCTCGATCCACTCCCGCACCTGCGTCTCGCGGGCGCGGATCCCGTTGACGTTCCAGGTCCCGATCTTCACCGCGCGCGCCGGCGGCCGCCCGGCCGCACCTCCCTCATCGAGGAATCCTCCCCCCGGCCCGGCGCCCGGTCAACCGGCGAAGCCCTTCTGCCGCAGGATCTCGGCGATCCGCGCCCGGTGCGCCGTCTCCCACGCCTCCAGGGACTCCGCGGCCTCCCGCGCCGCGCGCGCCTGGGCGGCCCGGAGCACGGGCCCGGCGCGGTCCGCCGGCACGACGACGATCCCCTCCTCGTCCGCGACCACGACGTCGCCGGGCCGCACCTCGACCCCGCCCGCCCGGACCGGCCCGTTCAGGACGTCGAGCGCGTCCTTGGCCCCGGGGATCGGCATCACGCCGCGCGCGAAGACGGGGAAGCTCCGCTCGCGCGTCTCGGCGACGTCCCGGATCACGCCGTCCACGACGAAGGCCGCGATCCCGCGCTTCTGGGCGACCGCGCAGACGTTGCCGCCCGCGACCGCGTAATCCGTGTCCCCCGCCTGGACGACCAGGACCGCGCCCGGGGGCGCGCGGTGGATCGCCGCGTGGACCATGAGGTTGTCGCCGGGCGGGCACCGCACGGGGTACGCGGGCCCCGCGACGCGCGGGATCCCGGCCCACAGGGGCCGGATCCCGATGTCCATGACGCGGTCGCGCGTCAGCACGTCGGCCAGCGTGGTGGGCGAGAGTCGCGCGAAGGCCGCGTACACGCTCGTCTCGCTCGCCGTGGCGTCAGCCGTCATGGGCGCGCTCCTTTCCTGACCGTCCCCGAAACGGGCCGGCGCGGCGACCCTCCCGCGGCCCTCGGCGCCGCGTGCCGGGGGCTCTCAGGGTAAGATACCCCAGCCATGCGATACGTCGAAGAGCGCGACTTCACGCTCCACCTCGACCTGCGCTGCGAGTTCCCCGACGGGTACGAGGGCGAGCAGGACGGCTACGCCTGGGTACGCGAGTTCCACGACGAGATCGTCCCCCGACTCGTCCAGGCCGCGGTCCGCCTGATCCGGGAGCGCCCCGGCTGGACGGTTCGTCCCGGCAACCGCGGCCGCCCGCCGGAGGACGAGGTCTCGCTGGTCCTCGAAAAGCAGCCCTGAGGGCGTCGGCGCTCACGGCTCGAGGACCTGGCGCGCCGCGGCCTCCTCGCGGATCCGCCGCCAGTCGTACCGCATCGGGTAGAGCCGCAGCTCGGCCCACGCCGCCGCCTGGTCGGCGTAGTGCGGGCTCCCGGGGTGACCCGAGACCCCCAGGGGCACGACCCAGCCGCTCCGCTCCCAGTCGGCGAGGTCGAAGACGTAGCGGGCGACCGACGTCGCGGTCACCGTGTAGCCGGCCGTCGCCATGAAGGAGGCCGCCTGGACCGTGTCCCCGTCCCCGCCCGCGGGCACGCCCGGCGGGTCGAGGAGCGGGGCCATCGCGGGGAACAGGGCCGACAGGGGATGGCGCGGCCGGGTGGCATGGACCGCCCCCCAGCGCCAGGCGGCCAGGTCGGCCCCGAGCTCGTCGGTGAGCTCCGCCACGGCGCCGGCGAGCGCGCCCGCGAGCATCGCGGGCCAGTCCAGGCCGGGCGGGAGCAGCGTCCGGTCGTCCGCGCGGATCCACTCGGTGAGCCGCGCGCGCAGCCGCGCCATGTGCGCGACGGCGCCGCGGGGCGCGCCCGCAAACGCCTCGGGCGCGAGCGGGCCCAGGAGCGGCGTCATGAGGTCCCGCAGGAGCCGCTCGCGGAAGGCGCTGTAGACCGTCGCCGCCACGCTGTCGGGCTGCATCTCCCCGTCCCAGCCGAGGAGCGCCTCGAGGGCCGGGGCCGTGGGCCCGTCGGCGCCCGGCAGCCCGCGGAGCAGCGCGACGAACTCCCGCGCCGGGATGGAGCGCCGGTCGGCGTGGATGGCCGCCATGTCGGCCGCGGTCGCGCCGGCCGCGTCGCGGAGCCGCTCGACGAGCCGGCGGGTGCGGAAGTCGGGAGCGTAGTCCAGGCCGATGTAGTGGGGATACCCGGGGCCCGTCACGCGGCTGTTCGCCGTGGCCACGAAGCCGACCGCCGGGTCCCGCAGCGCCGGCATCTCCTCGAAGGGGACCACGCCGCGCCACTCGTGGGCCCCGTCCCAGCCGGGGACGGGCAGCCAGGCGTTCGCCATCGGCCGGATGGGGAGCTGGCCGCGCGTCCGGTACCCGATCGCGCCGTGGACGTCGGCGAAGACGAGGTTGTTGACCGGATCCACCCACGGCCGCATGGCCGCCTCCAGCTCATCCGCCGTCTGCGCCCGGAGCATCGGGAGCAAGGCCTCGAAGGTGCGGTTCGGCGCCGCGGTCGCGGTGTAGCGAAAGGCCAGGGCCGTCCCGCGCGTCGCGTCGCCGAGGACGATCGGGCCGTGATGCGTGGCGGCGAGGTCGACCTCCACCGGCGCCCCGCCGCGCACCCGGATCGTTTCCCGCCGGGTCTCCACCGGCCGCCACTGCCCGCGGAACTCGTACCGGCCGGGGTCCCCCGGCGCGAGGCGCTCGACGTAGAGGTCCTGGTAGTCGGCCGCGGTGTGCGTCACGCACCAGGCGACCGCCCGGGTATGGCCGAAGTGCGGGAAGCCCGGCACCCCGGGGAACGACAGCCCGATCGCGTCGAACTCGGGACAGGCCACGTGATTCGGATAGTAGACGTTCGGCACCTCGAGCGGGCGATGCGGGTCGCCGGCGACGAGGGGTCGGCCGGACGCCGTCCGCGTCCCCGCGAGCGCCCAGTTGTTGCTCCCGCTCTCCCACTCCGGCAGGCGCCCCAGCGCGGCCTCCCCCGCCGTCAGGCGCTCGAGTCCCTCCCAGCCGGGCCCGCGGTACTCCGCCCCCGGCGGCAGGATGAGCATCGGGTTGGGCGGCGTCCCGGGACAGAGCTCCGCGGTCCGCGCCGGCCCCAGGTGGCGCAGGAGCCGGGCGCGCCAGGCCTTGCTCTGCCAGGTGCCCATCAGGACGTGTCGGACCTTGAAGACGGCGAGGCAGTCCCAGGGCTCCCAGGCCTCGGGCGCGGCGTCGAGGAGCTGGAACTCGATCGGGAGCGCCGGCGCCGTGCGGACGAACGCGTTGACGCCGGCGGCATAGGCATCGAGCATCGCGCGGGTCTCCGCGTTCACCGCTCGATAGTCCGCCCGGGCGCTGGCCGAGAGGCCGAAGCACCGCATCTGGCGGTCTTCGGCCAGCCCCGCGGGCCCCGCGTACTCCGCCCAGCGCCCGGAGGCGCGGCGCCGGTCGTGCTCCATGTGCCAGAGCCGGTCCTGGGCGTGGACGAACCCCTGCGCGACGAATGCGTCCGCAACCGAGGCGGCGCGGACGTGGGCGACCCCCTGGGGGTCCCGCCAGACCTCGACCCGGGCTCCGAGGCCCGGCACGCGCAGGGTGCCTCCCACCGCGGGCAGCGCGCGCGCGAGGCGGTCGCGGGTCCGGACGTCCGTCATCGGCGCGCCTCTTAGAAGGAGAGCCCGAAGGCCAGGGTGAAGTTCGTGCCCTCCCCCGAGAACCCCAGGTCGGCGCGGAAGAGGGCGGTGCGCTCGAGCGAGACGCGGAGGCCGATCCCGTAGCTCGTGTGGATGCGCGCGTCGGGGAGCCCGCCGAGGTCGTTCGCGACCGTGCCCGCCTCGACGAACGGGGCCAGGCCGATCCGCTCGATGCGGATCGTGTCGGTCAACGCGAAGCCGCGCGGCACGACCCAGAGTCGATACTCCGCCACGGCGTGCCAGGCCGAGTTCCCCGTGAACCGGTTCGCGATGTACCCCCGCAGCGTGTAGAGGCCGCCGAGGCTCGGCAGATCGTAATAGGCCAGGTCCCCGACGCTCGTCTGCACGTGGACTCCGAACGCGATCGAGTCGGTCGGCGGGTTCTCCTCGTAAGGGTCGCCGCCCCCGTGGAAGAGCGGCGGGACCGGGAAGGCCACGTTGCTGTAGACGGCGAAGACCGCGCCCACCTCGCCGCCGCTCTGCCAGACCGGGGCATCCACGCCCGCGCCGACGCGCCAGCCGCGATACGGCTGGTGCTGGCTGTCGCGCGTGTCGTAGCGGAGCGCCGCGCCGAGGGTCAGCGTGTCGCGGCCGTCCCCGGCGGCGAACAGCTCCGGGAAGACGTCGCCGGTGGAGGGCCGGCCCGGGATCCGGCCGCGGGAGAGGTTGTGGTGCTCCGCGCGCAGCCCGATCCCGGCGACCCAGTCGGCCGCCGGGCCCGGCAGGGCCATCTCCGCGCGCACGCCGAGGTCCGTGGCCTCGTCGGTGTAGCTCGTCTCCGCGCTCGGGCGCGTGTCGGGGCCGAGCCCGAAGAAGCGCCGGGTGAGGGTCTTCTGGTAGCCGCCGAAGGCGTCGAGCGCGCTCCGCTCCTCGACGATCACGCCGCCGGTGGGGAGGTCCTCGTGGAAGAGCCAGCGCCGCCAGATCAGGCGATACCGCTGCTGGCCCTCGGTCGTGTAGCTCAGGAAGGCGCCGAGGAACTCGGCCCGGCGCTGGGTGCGGAAGTCGATGTCGGTGAGCGCGATGCCGGCGCCCGTGCCGACCGCCTTCTCGCGGAAGAGCTGCGGGGCGATGAAGGTCGAGACGAGGAAGCGCTCGAAGATGTTCCCGGGCTTGATCCGCCCCTCCGGGATGTAGCGCCACCGGCTCGGCTCGGGGAGGTCGGGCGGCAGCGGGACCTTCGGGATGCGGCCGCTCGGCTCCATCCCCTCGAGCGGGTCGTGCGGGCGGGGGCCCTCCGGCTCGGCCGGCGGCGCGGCCTGGGCGAGGCGCGCGGGCTCGGGGTCCGGCCCGGGCTGCGCCGCGGCGGGCGGAGCCAGGGCCAGGGTCGCGACTGCCAGCGCGGCGGCGTGACCGACCAGCCGCCGTCCGGCACGGACCCGATCCGCCGGGGCGGGGCCACGCGGCGCGCGGGCGTGGCCGCCCCCACCGAGGGGAAGCGCCGGACGGGTCATCCGAGCCCGCCCCGGATCGGCCTGACGCATGCTCAGAACTTCAGGCGCGGGTCGAGGGCGTCGCGCAGGCCGTCGCCCAGGAAGTTGAAGCTCAGGGTGGTGACGAAGATGGCGGCCCCCGGGGCGAGGCTGAGCCAGGGGGCCATCTCGAGATACTCGCGGCCCGCGCTCAGCATCGAGCCCCAGCTCGGCGTGGGCGGCTGCGCGCCGAGCCCCAGGAAGGAGAGCCCCGCCTCCGCGAGCACCGCGAAGGCGACGCGGAGCGACCCGTGGACGATGATCGGCGCCAGCACGCTGGGGACGATGTGGCGGAGGACGATCCGCCCGTCGCCCAGGCCCGCCGCGCGCGCGGCCTCCACGAACTCCTGCGCCCGGACGGACAGCACCTGGCCGCGGACGAGGCGCGCGAAGCCCGGGATGCCGACGATGCCGATGGCGATCATCGCGTGCATGATGCTCGGGCCGAGCGCGGCCGTGATGGCCAGCGCCAGGACCAGGGCGGGGAACGCCAGCAACCCGTCCATCACGCGCATCACGACCTCGTCGACGACGCCGCCGCGATACCCGGCGACGAGCCCGAGGCCGACGCCGATCAGGAGGGAGATCGTCACCGAGAAGACGCCGACCGCCAGCGAGACGCGCGCGCCGTAGATGATCCGGCTCAGGATGTCGCGCCCGAGGTCGTCGGTCCCGAGGACGTGCCCCGACCCGGGCGGCCGCAGCATGTCTTCGAGCCGCTGGTCGGTCGGGTCCTGGGGGGCGAGGTACGGGGCGAAGACCGCCGCCACCACGAGCGCCGCGATGACGCCGAGCCCGACCTTCGCCAGGTGGCCGCGGAGGAGCCGGCCCAAGACCGCGGGGGCCTGCGGCCGCGGGCGCGCCAGGCCGCCGAGCGGGAGCGGGCGCCGGGCGAGATCGATGGCCACGCGCTCAGTCGTAACGGATCCGCGGGTCGAGGTAGGCGTAGGCCACGTCCACCAGGAGGTTCACGACCAGGAAGTTCAGCGCCAGCAGCAGCACGACGCCCTGCACGATCGGAAAGTCCCGCTGGAAGATCGCGTCCACCAGGAGGCGCCCCACGCCCGGCAGCGCGAAGATGGTCTCCGTGATGATGGCCCCGCCGAGCAGCGCGCCCGCCTGGAGGCCGACCACCGTGACGACGGGGATGAGCGCGTTCCCCAGGGCGTGCCGCAGGATCACGCCGCCTTCGCCGACGCCCTTGGCGCGGGCCGTCCGGACGAAGTCGAGCTGGAGCACCTCGAGCAGGCTCGAGCGCGTCATCCGCATCACCACCGCCGCCATGGCGGTGCCGAGCGTGATGGCGGGCAGGGCGAGCGAGCGGAGGCCGCCCCAGAGGTCGGCGACCGGGCTCACGTAGCCGAGCGGGGGCAGCCAGCGGAGCGTCACCGAGAAGAGGAAGATGAGGAGGATGGCCAGCCAGAAGTTCGGGAGCGAGATCCCGGACAGCGCCGCGAGCGTGCCGGCGATGTCGGCGGCCGAGTTGCGGCGGACGGCCGACACGATTCCCGCGGGGAGCGCCACCACCAGCGCGAGCAGCGTGGCCGCGGCCGCGAGGTTCAGCGTGACGGGCAGCCGCTCGAGGATGGCCTCGGCGACCGGCTGGTTCGTGCGGATCGACCGGCCGAGCTCGCCGCGCGCGGCCCGGCTGACCCACGTCAGGTACTGGATCGGCAGCGGGCGGTCCAGCCCGAGCGCCTTGCGGAGCGCCGCCGCCGCCACGGGGTCGGCCTCTTCCCGCAGCATGATGGCCACGGGGTCGCCGGGGGTGAGGTGAATGAGGGAGAACACCATCACGCTCACCACCCCGAGGACGGGCACCATGGCGCCCAGGCGGCGGATCAGATAGCCCAGCATTCCTCAATCGGCTCGCAGCCGGTCGGTACGGGCCACGCGGGCCGCACTCGCATCACCGCGGCGGGTACGACGTTCCACTTCGAGCGGCGGCTGTGCCGCCGCAACCTCCCGGGGGAGGCCTCGGAAAGGGCCGCGGAGGCCCCCTCCGAGGAAAACTAGCGGTCCAGTTGCTCGATCGTGGCGGTCGAGGGCGGCCGGCGCGCCCGGAGACGCCGGGCGACCGCCTCGGCGCCGCGGAGGGCGCGGAGCAGGTTGCCGCCCGCGAGCCGGACGAGCTCCGCGTCGCGCCAGCCGCGGCGGACGAGCTCCGCGAAGAGGTACGGATAGCGCGAGGTGTCTTCCAGACCGACCGGCCAGTCGTCGTTCCCGTCGTAGTCGCCGCCGATCCCGATGTGCTGCCCCCCCGCGACGTCGCGGGCGTGCTCGACGTGGTCCGCCACCTGCCCGATCGTGGCGGGGGGCAGCGGGTGAGCGGCGAAGTACTCGCGCTCGATGCGCTTGCGCTCCGCCCGGTCGGTGACGCCCGCCGTCCGCTTCTGCACCTCCGCCATGCCGGCCGTGTGGGCGGCGGCCACCGCGGGCGAGACGAACGGCGCCACGAAGGTGATCATGACGACGCCACCGTTCTGCCGGAGACGCCGGAGGATGTCGTCGGGCACGTTCCGGGGGTGATCGGTCAACGCCCGGCACGAGGAGTGGGAAAAGATGACGGGCGCCTCGGAGACGCGGAGCGCCGCGTCCATCACGGCCGGCGAGACGTGGGCGAGGTCCACCAGCATGCCGAGGCGGTTCATCTCCCGGACGACCTCTTCGCCGAACCGCGTGAGCCCGCCGTGCCGCGGGACGTCGAGCCCGGCGTCGGCCCAGTCGAGCGTGACGTTGTGCGTGAGCGTCATGTACCGCGCGCCCAGCGCGTAGTAGGCGCGGAGCGCGCCCAGCGAGTTCTCGAGGGCGTGGCCGCCCTCCAGGCCGAGGAGCGAGGCGATGCGGCGCCGGCGGATGGCCGCGGTGATGTCGGCGGCGGTCAGCGCGGGCGCGAGGTGGTCGGGGTAGCGGGCGATCACGCGCCGCGCGATGTCGATCTGCTCGAGCTGGAGGCGGGCGAAGCCCTCCGACGGCGCGTCGCCGGGGACGTACACGGACCAGAACTGCCCGCCCACCCGTCCCGCGCGGAGCCGCGCCAGGTCGGTCTGTCCCGGGGTCGGACGCCGCAGGTCGTACGCCTCGACGTCGCCCGGGGCCTTGGCGTGCTGCCGGATCGTCCAGGCCAGGTCGTTGTGCCCGTCGATCAGCGGGTGCCGGTCGAGGAGGCGCCGCGCCCGCCGGAGCGCCCGGTCCGCGTGCGCGCGAGACGGCATCCCGTCCGGGCCGCCGGGTCTCAGCGTTTGACCCAGACGCGCTCGAGCCGCATGCGCCCGTCCGGGATCTCCACGTACCCCTGGACCTTGTCGTCCCACGCCTTGGTCCAGGCGTCGTGGTGCAGGAAGACGAGCGGCGAGTCCTCGACGAGCATCCGGACCGCCTCGCCGTAGAGCCGCTTCCGCTCCGCCTGGCTCGAGGACGACCGCGCCTGGTGGAGGAGCTCGTCCACCTTCGGGTTCGAGTACTTGCCCCAGTTGTTCGCGCCGCCCGTGGTGAGGTGCGAGAACATGTTGCCGTCGGGATCGGGTCGCCCGCTCCAGAGCGACTCCGCGGCGTCGAACTGCCCCGCCTTCCGCTTCTCGATCCACGCCCCGATCTCGAGGAGCGCGATTTCCATCTCGATGCCGGCCTTTTTCAGGTTGTCCTGGACGACCTGCGCCTGCTTGAGCGCCACCGGCGTGTTGACGATGTTCAGCGTGAACTTGAAGCCCTGCGGCTGGTTTCCCTCGGCGAGCTTCTGCCTGGCCTTCGCCAGGTCAGGCGTCGCGCCGTATCCCGGCAGCGCCTCGTACGCCCAGCTCCGCGGCGGGATGGGGCCCTGGGCGACCGCCCCCGTGCCGAAGAAGACGGCGCGATGGATCGCCTCGCGGTGGACGGCCCAGGCCACGGCCTGGCGGAGCGCCTTCACGTTGAAGGGCGGCCGGGTCGTGTTCAGCTCCATCCGCCGGTAGCCGAGGCCGGGAGTCTCGATCACCTTGAGCCTGGCCATGGCCCGGAGGGGCACCACGTCCTTCGGCGGCAGCTCGTCGATGACGTCGAGCGTCGCGGTCCGCAGGGCCGTGAGCTTCACCGTGTGGTCGGGGATCGGCCTGAACACGACCTCCTCGAGATGGGGCCGGCCCGGGCGCCAGTAGCCGGGAAAGCGCTTGAGCCGGATGTGGTCGTCCTTGACCCACTCGGCGAGCTGGAAGGGTCCGGTGCCGACGGGGTTCCGCGCGTAGTCCCGGCCGTACTTCTCCACCGCGGCCCGGGAGACCATCATGCCCGCGCGGTCCGTCAGCGTGGCGAGGAGCGCCGCGTCCGGCTCCTTGAGGTTGAAGCGGACGGTGTGCGAGTCGAGCACGTCCACGGACTTGACGTTCCCCAGCTCGCTGCGACGGATCGATCCGCTGGTCGGATCCACCATCCGCTCGACGTTCCATTTCACCACCTCGGCGGTGAAGTCGCTCCCGTCGTGGAACTTCACGCCCCGGCGCAGGCGGAACACGTAACTCAGGGGATCGGGCGTCTCCCAGCTCTCCGCCAGCTCGGGCACGATGTTCAGGTTCGGATCCAGGGCCACGAGGACGTTGTAGAGCTGGTAGTAGACGTCGCGGTCGAGGGCGGCGGTGGACATGTGGGGGTCCATGGTGGTGACGTCACCCTGAAGCCCCACGCGCAGGAGGCCGCCCGACTGGGGCTCCTGTGCCGCGCCCGCGACCGCGATCAGGAGCGCCGTCCCCGCCAGCATCCGGAAGCCCCACGACCGCGCCATGGTCCACATCGTCTCTCGCCTCCTCCGACGGGCCGCCCGTCTCGCACGCCGCGGCAACGCTCGCGAGGGCGGTCGCGCCGCCTCGCGCGTCCCGGTGGGTGGATGGTAGTCCGCGGGGCGCTGAGCGGTCAAGCGGAGCCCCGCGGCGGGCGCGGCCGGCGCGGCGGTTTCGTGCTACAACTGTCCGCATGCCCCGCGCGCTCGTGTTCGACCTCGGCAACCCGCTCGTCCGCACGGTGGACACGATCGAGTCCGCCTACCGCGCGGTCGTCGCCCGACACGGAATCCCCGCCGAGGCGATCCGTCTCTTCAAGCGCTTCGCCGGTCGGCCCAAGCACCTGCTCTTCGCCGAGGCGCTCGGCGACCGCCCCCGGAAGCCCGACCTGGTGCGCGCGTGCATGCGCGAGTTCGAGCAGCGGCTGGTGGCGGAGGTGAAGGGCCCGGCCGAGATGCCGGGGGCGTCCGCCTGTGTCGCCGCTCTCGGGCGGGACGGCTGGCGGATCGCGCTGGCGAGCGGGTTCCCGCGCGCCGTGGGCCGGGCGATCTGCCGGCGGTTCGGCTGGGACTACCCGCTGGTCTGCGACGAGGACGTCCCGGCGCACCGCCCCGCGCCCGATCCGGTGCTCCGGGCCTGCGAGCTGCTGGCCGTGGCGCCCGCGGAGACCGTCGTCATCGGCGACACGCCGCAGGACGTCCTTTCGGCCCAGGCCGCGGGGGCGACGGCCGTGGCCGTGGCGGCGGGCAAGTTCACCGCGGGGGAGCTCGCCGCGTACCGGCCGGCGTTCCTCCTCGGCGCGCTCGCCGAGCTGCCGGGACTGCTCGCCCACGAGCCGGGGCTCCGGCGCGCGACGCGCGCCTGAGGATGGCGACCTACCGCCTCGGCATGCTGCGGGGCGACGGGATCGGCCCCGAGATCGTCGAGGCGACCCGCCGCGTCCTCGACGCCGTCCAGCGACGCGCGCCGGCGCTCCACCTCGAGTACGTGCCGCTCCCGATGGGCTGGGAGGCGATCCGCCAGGCGGGGCGCGCGATGCCGGAGTCCACGCTCGCGGCGCTCGCGACGTGCGACGCGTGGATCATGGGTCCGCACGACTCGGCGTCCTACCCGCCGGCCGAGCAGGCGCGGCTCAACCCGAGCGGCCGGCTCCGGCGCCACTTCGACCTCTACGCGAACATCCGGCCCGCCCGCGCGTACCCGGGACTCCCCGCCGTGTCGCCGAGGCTCGACCTCGTCATCGTCCGCGAGAACACCGAAGGCTTCTACTCCGACCGGAACATGGCGTGGGGCGTCGGGGAATTCATGCCGACGCCGGACGTGGCGCTGACCGTCGGCAAGATCACCCGCCACGCCTCCACGCGGATCGCCCGGACCGCCTTCGCGCTCGCCCGCCGGCGCCGGCGGAAGCTCGCCGTCGTCCACAAGGCCAACGTGATCCGCAAGGCCTTCGGCCTCTTCCTCGAGGCGTGCCGCGACGTCGCGACCGCCTTCCCGGACGTCGCCCTGGAGGAGTATCACATCGACGCGATGACGGCCCACCTCGTCCGCCGGGGCGGTGACTTCGACGTGGTCCTCGCCACCAACATGTTCGGCGACATCCTCTCCGACCTGGCCGGCGAGCTGGCGGGGAGCCTGGGGCTCGCGCCGTCGATCAACGCCGGCAGCGGCCGCGCGATGGCGCAGGCCACGCACGGCTCGGCGCCCGACATCGCCGGGCGTGGGATCGCCAACCCGGTGGGCATGATCGGCTCCGCCGCCATGCTGCTCGACTGGCTGGGCGCCGAGCGGGCCGACCCCACGGCCCTGGACGCGGCGCAGGCGATCGAGCGCGCGGTCGCGGAGGCGGTGACCGCGTCGGTCCGGACGCCGGACCTGGGCGGGAGCGCCACGACCGCGGAGTTCGCGGACGCGGTCGTGGAGCGCGTGGCGGGCTGAGGCCGGGAGACGAACCCCGCGCGGGGAGAGGCGCCCCGGGGCGTGAGGTCGGGCCCCGCCGGCGGATCAGGCGCCGGCCGCGGACCGGGGGGTCTGGCCGAGCTCTCTCGCCGCCGCGCGGCGTCGCCCCTCGGCCGCGCGCGCCTGGGCCCGGGCCTCCTCGGCCGCCGCCTCGTAGACCTCGGCTTCGGCCCGCGCGTACGCCATCTGGCGCTCGGCCTGCGCGATGTGGCGGGCGAGCCGCGTCTCGGGGAGCCGATCGATGGCCCGGCTCAGGGCGCCCTGGAGGTAGACGGGCGTGATCCCGTTCGCCCAGTAGACGAGGTCTTCGCGCTTGCTCTGAGTGGTCTCCTGGTCCGTCGCCAGGGGGCGGCCGCCGGCGAGCGGGGCGAGCGGAAAGAACACGAACCACGCCTCCCAGAGCCCACGCGGCTGCTGGTCTGCGTAGACCCGGGCCACATACCGTGCGCCGCGGGCCTCGAACGTCCCGGGATACTGGACGATGAAGTGGACCACGCCAGCACGGTCACCCGTGCAAAGTGTGTACCGGGTCGCGGCGGCGCGCGGGGGGACGCGCCTCGGCGGCGGGCTACATCGCCAGGATCCGGTCCGCCGGGACCTCCACCCGCTTGACGCCCTTGAAGCTGAAGAGGAGCTCGACCAGGTAGACGGGCGGCTCCGCCTGGGTCTGCCGGACGACGGTGCCGATCGCCTCGCGGACGTTCTCGCTGAAGCGGACGCCCTGGATCGTCAGGTTGGCGAGGTTCACCTTGACGCGCTGGTTCGGCTCGAACATGGCGTGCTCCCGTCCCGGCGCCGCGAACGGCGGCGC
>JBIOTN010000213.1:0-16123 GCA_044866005.1 Candidatus Rokuibacteriota bacterium
CCCTCCCGCCGTTCTGGCGAACTGCGGGAGGAGCGCGAAGGGGTCCCACTTCGCCCGGCCGGCTGCGGGGCGCCGCCGGCGCCACCCGCGGCGGACGCACGGCGCGGCGGCAAGGCCGCCACCCCTCAGGCGGCCAGGAAGTGGGGCACCGCGATGTAGCGCAGCATGGCATGGGGGTCCTGCAAGAGCCTCCACATCGCCCGGTCGTCGTCCGTCTCGAGGTTCACCCCCAGGTGGGTCCCGAGCTTCCGGCCGTGCAGCATGACGCGCTCCCCGATGGGCTGCCGCACGGCCTCGAACGCCGCCAGCCCGGCGTCGACGTCGGCATCGGGCGCGGCGAGCGCGTCCGCCAGCGCCCGCGCGTCCTCCGCCGCCTTCGAGACGCCGAACCCCATGTGGGGCCGCCCGACCGACGCGGCGTCCCCGATCAGGACGACCCGGCCGAAGACCA
Source organism: Candidatus Rokuibacteriota bacterium (assembly GCA_044866005.1). Taxonomy (GTDB): domain Bacteria; phylum Methylomirabilota; class Methylomirabilia; order Rokubacteriales; family DASRDR01; genus JBIOTN01. The sequence continues at coordinate 452 of JBIOTN010000213.1, forward strand.
TCCGGGGCGAGGAGTGGTCGTAGATCGGCGTGAAGAACGGCCGCTCGATCCGCCGCAGCACGTCGAGGAAGGGTGGCGCCATGACGTCCTCGGCGTCCCCGCGCATCGCGGCGACGACGTCGTCCCGGATCAGCGGCGGCGGGATCGAGAACTCGTGGTGCCGGCCCTCGGCATCGGTGCACATGTCCCGGAGCTCTCCGGCATCGACGACGCGATACCAGATGAAGTTGTAGCGCCTGAGGCCGGGCCGCATCTCGTTGTCGAGCCCGGCGATGGGATAGCCGAGGACTTGCTGGCGTGGCGGCAGGTAGAAGGTGAAGTGGGGGAAGATCGTCCGGCGCGTCGCCGGGGCGAGCGAGGCCTCGGCCGGCGCGCCGCGCCACACGAGGTAGCCGGCATAGATCGGCTGCACCTGGGGGGCGACCTGTCCCCGGACGCCGGAGCGGAAGCCGTCGGCGCCCACCAGGAGGTCCGCGCGCTCGGTCTGCCCCTCCACGAAGCGCACGGCGACGGCGGTCCCGTCCGGCTCGACGCGGTCGAAGGTGCGTCCGAGGTGGTAGCGCGCGTCGGGCACGAGCGCGCGCAGCATGCGCTGGAGCCGGTCCCAGGAGGTCATGATCTGGCGCAGGGGCCGCTCCCCGATGATCCGGCCCGTCGCGTCGATCAGGATGCGCTTGGCCACCTCCACGCCGAGATCGCGCGTGCCCGCGCCGGCGAGCTCGAGCACCTCCAGCAGCTCCGGATGGCTGGTGATGCCCGCCCCCCGGCCGACCAGCTCCACCGTGGAGCGCTCGAAGACGTCGACGTCCCAGCCGACGCGGCGGAGGAGGGCGGCCGCGAACAGGCCCGACATCGAGCCGCCGATCACGATCGCGCGCCGACCGCCCCGCCGCGCCGTCATCGCCACGCCCCGGTGCGGCCGCTCAGCGGGACCAGCGGACGACGCCCGTGGCGCCGTCGACCACCACGCGGGCGCCCTCCGGGATGCGCCGGGTCGCGTCGGCCACGCCGAGGACCGCGGGGATCCCGCGCTCGCGGGCCAGCGCGGCGAGGTGGGAGGTGCTGCCGCCGAGCTCCGCCACCACCGCGGCCACGCGCGGCAGCACCCCCGCGAGCGCGGGCCCCGCGACGCGGGTGACGAGCACGTCGCCGACACCGACGGCGGCCAGGTCCGCCTCACGTCGTACGATGGACACCGGACCGACGGCGCGCCCCGCGCCCGCCGGCTGCCCGCGCAGATCGCGCGCGCCGGGCTCGAGGGCGGACGCGCGGCTCGACGCGCCCCGCGAAGCGGGCGGGAGCGGCCGGGCCTGGAGGAGATGAAAGCCCGCGTCGTCGAGCGCCCACTCCAGCTCGACGGCCGTCCCGAACGCGGCCTCGGCCGCGAGCACGAGGTGCGCGAGCGACAGCGCCTCGGCCGGGTCGAGGCAGGGGCTCGCGACGCGCTCGGGAGGCACGGCCTCCCAGCGCGGCTCCGCGCCGCGTGCCGTGAGGACCAGGCGCCGCGGCTTCCGCCCCGGCTCGAGGGACCGGAGCGCAGGCCCCTCGCGCGCGAGGACGTAACGGTCGGGGACCACCTCCCCCTGCGCCACGGCCGGCCCGAGGCCCCACGCGGCCGTGAGGACCAGCGTCCCGTCCGCCGTCCGGCTCAGCGCGCCCCCGGCCGCCCGCGCCGGCACCAGACGCTGGATCAGGACGGCCATCGCCGTCCCGGCCGGATCCACGCCGCGGTCGCGGAGATAGCGGCGCGCCCGGACCGACCAGAGAGCGCTCCAGCAGGCGCGGACCGCGGTGAGGAGGTCCGCGGCGTCGCCGATGCCGAGGAAGGTCTCGAACTGGCCGGCGGCGGCGACGCGGGGTCCGCCCTCGAGGAGCGCGGAGGAGCGCACGGCGACCGGGTGGCGGGCGGGGCCCGCCAGCCGCGCCCAGGCGGCGACGAGGGGGCCGGCGATCGCCGGCTCGATCTCGCGCAGGCAGGCCAGCCGCGCGCGCAGCGCCGACCGGGGATCATCGCCGCGATCCGCGCCGGGCACGAGCCCCGCTGCGGCGAGCTGGGCGCGGTAGGCGTCGGCGGTGAGGACCAGGCCGGCCGGAACCGGCAGCCCGGCGCCCGAGAGCCGCGCCAGGGCCGCCGCCTTCGGGCCGGCCTGCGCGGGCGTCACGCCGCCGCCGTCGAGGGGCACGACCAGGCCGTCGCGGTCGGGCGCGGGAAGGCTCGGCGGCATCGGCCTAATCGACCGCCGTGATCTGCTCGACGGGGAAGTTCGAGATGATCTCCACGCCCGTGTCGTTGACGATCAGCATCTCCTCGATCCGCACCCCGAACTCGTACCTCTTCCCGTGCTGGGTCTCCAGCGCGAAGACCATGCCGGGCTCGATCCGGAGCGGATGGTCGAGCGACCAGATGCGCGAGATGACGGGCTGATCGTACTGCGCGAGCCCCAGGCCGTGGCCCCAGAGGTTCGCCGCCGCCTGGTCCTCCTCCTCGTACCCCCACGCCTCCTTCGCCGACGGCCACTTGAGCGCGATGTCCCGCGTCGTCGCGCCCGGCGTCACCGCCCGGATGGAGTCGTAGAGCCACTTGAGCGCGGCCGCGTAGTAGTCCTTCATCTCCTGGGTGGGAGGCTTCCCCACGCAGTACGTGCGGTAGTAGCAGGACTTGTAGCCGTTCCAGGTGAGCGCCGCGAGGTCCATGAAGACGATGTCGCCGGGCTTGATGATCCGGTCGGAGAAGTTCCGCCAGTTGGGCCAGGTGTTCGGGCCCGAGGAGACGATGACGTCCTCCACGTCCTCCATGCCCGGGATCGCGTAGAGGTACTCCATGATGTGCGCGGTGACCTGGTTCTCCGTGAGCCCCGGCTTGAGGTAGCGCATGGTCTCCCAGTGCGCGGCGTCCCCGATGGCGCCCACGACCCGGAGGCACTCCTGCTCGTCCACGTTCTTGATCGCCCGCGCCTCCATCATGGGCGTCATGCCGTCGGCCCACGTGAGCTTCGCCTCCTGGAACGCCTGGAGCATGTTGATGTCGATGAAGTCCACGCCGAGGGTCTGGTCCAGCACCCCGAAGCGCCGCATCTCCTTCACGATGGCGTCGGTGAACTTCTTGACCTGCTGGCGCGAGGCCGGGCCCGCCGCGCCCTTGATCCAGGCGTAGGACCAGCGGACGTTCTCGGCCGGGATCCACGGGGCGTGGCGCTGGATCTGGAAGCCGATGTCGCCCTGCTCGAAGAGGACGGGCTCGCCGTCGCCGCAGAGGAGCGCGTAGCGCAAGCCGGGCTTCAGGCGGTTCCAGCCGGGCGTCAGCGTGCTCGTGACGTAGCGGACGTTCTCGTCGTACATGAGCAGGAGCGCCCCCAGGCCGTGGGCCTTCATGCGCTCCCGGGCGCGGCCGAGGCGGTACTTCCGCAGGCGGTCCCAGTTGACCCGCTGCTGCCAATCGACGCCGACCGTTCCGAAGTTGGCCACGGTGATCCTCCTCGCCTGGCCTGGGAGACCCGCTCACCGGGTGCCCAGATAGATCTCCGCCACGACCGGGTCGAGCCGGATCTGATCGGCCGTCCCGGCCCTCAAGAGCTTGCCGTAGTGAAGCACCAGGATGCGCTCCGCGACCTTGAAGGCCACGTCCATGTCGTGCTCGATGATGAGGACGGTCATGCCGGGATCCAGCTCGCCCACCACCCGGACGATGCCCTCCACGTCGCCGGCCGCCACGCCCGAGGTCGGCTCGTCGAGCAGGAGGACCCGCGGGGCGCTCGCCACGGCGAGCAGCAGCTCCAGCAGGCGCTGCTCGCCGTGCGAGAGCTCACGGACCGGCAGGGCGTGGCGGCGCCACAGGTCGAATTTGTCGAGGAGCCCGCGCGCGCGGTCGGTCAGGTCCGTGGAGCGGCCGACCGGGCGGAGCATCACGAACTTCCGCCGGCCGACCCCCAGCAGGGCCAGGCGCACGTTGTCGATCACCGACAGCGTGGGGAAGAGGGTGGTGATCTGAAACGTGCGCGCCAGGCCCTTCGACGTCCGCCGATGCGGGGCGAGCCGGGTGACGTCCTCGCCGAACAGCAGGATGCGCCCGCCGGAGACGGGCAAGGTGCCGCTGATCAGGTTGAACAGCGTCGTCTTGCCGGCGCCGTTGGGCCCGAGGACGGCGACCCGCTCGCCGGGCATGAGCGCGAACGAGACGCCGTCCACGGCGACGAGGCCGCCGAACGCCCGGGAGACCGTGCGAAGCTCGAGCGCCGGCAGACCCGCCGGCGCCGGCGGGCGGCGTGGCGGGAGGGGCTCGAGCCGGACGCGCGCGGCGTCGAGCGGCTCCGCGTCCGCCGGCGGCGCGTCATGGGCGGGGGCCGCCGCGTCCCGCCGCGCCCGCGTCCCGCTCGTCGCCCGCGCGCGCCTCGCCCGGACCCAGCCGACGATGCCGTTCGGCGCCAGGATGACGGTCAGCATGAAGATCGACCCGAGCACGAGCGGCCAGCGCTCCAGGTAGGCGCTCAAGACGTTGCGCAGGCCGACGATGAGCGCCGCGCCCAGAATCGGGCCCACCAGCGTCCCCGTCCCGCCCAGGACGACCATCAAGGTGGCTTCGGCCGACATCCGGATGGACAGGTCGGCCGGGCTCACGAAGCCGTTGTAGAAGACGTTGAGGACGCCGGCCACCCCCGCCAGGAGCCCGCAGATGACGAACGCGGCGTACTTGTGGAGCCAGACGTCGTAGCCGAGCACGGCCATGCGCGTCTCGCGATCCCGGATGCCCTGGAGCGTGAGCCCGAAGGGCGACCGGACGAAGCGGAGCACGACGAAGGTGACGAGGACGAGGACCGTGGTCGCGACGTAGGAGAACGCGAGGGTCGAGTCGAGGGCGGCGACCGGGCGACCGATGCCCGGGAGCCCGTTGTACCCGCCGGTGACGGAGCCCCAGCGGTTGGCGATGCCCCACAGAATCTGGCAGAGCGCCAGCGTGATCATCATGAAGAACACGTCCACCGCGCGGATCGCGATCAGACCGAAGAGCGCCGCGACCAGAGCGCTCCCCGCGAGAGCGGCGAGCGTCGCGGGCGCCCACCCCACCCCGTGCCGGACGACGAGCAGGCCCACCGTGTAGGCGGCGACGCCGAAGAAGGCGGCGTGCCCGAGCGAGGGCAGGCCGACGTAGCCCATGAGGACGTCGAGGCTCAGCGAGAAGATCGCGAAGATCTGCGCCAGGAGCAGGATGTGGAGGTAGTACTCCGGCAGGGTATGGGCCAGGACGAGCGCGATGGCCCCGATGGCCAGCGCCAGGCGGGCTTCGGGGAAGGCCCCGAGGGATCCGGCGCGCCTGCCCCGCTCCGGCCGGGCCGACATGGGCGTCGTCCTGGGACGGCGGCGTCGGCGGGGGCCTAGGCCTTGCCCAGGAGCCCCGTCGGCTTGACCGCCAGCACGATGGCCATCGGCGCGAACAGGGTGAAGTAGGAGAGCTCGGGGAAGAGCGCCTTCCCCAGCGAATCCACGATGCCGACGAAGAGGCTCCCCACCAGCGCTCCTTGCAGGCTTCCCAGCCCGCCCAGGATGACGACCACGAGCGTGAGCGGCAGCACCTCGAAGTCCACGCCGCGCGCCGCCCCGATGACGGGCGCCCCGAACGCGCCGCTCAGGCCGGCCAGGAACGCCGAGAGCCCGAACATGCCCATGAAGAGGACGTTCGTGTTCACGCCCACGCCGCGCGCCATCTCCGCGTCGTCGACGCACGCGCGCAGGGTCGCCCCGATGCGCGTCCACGCCATGACCAGCCCCAGGACGAGGGCCACGAGCGCGCCCACGCCGATGAGGAACAGGCGGTACACCGGGTACACGAGCGGGCCGAGCTCCACGGAGCCGGACAGCGCGGCCGGCGTCGGCAGCACCTGGGGATTGCCGCCCCACAGGACGAGGGCGACGTCGCCGATGACGAAAGCCAGCCCCATCGTGAACAGCACCTGGGCGAGCTGATTGTCGTAGATCCGATGGAGGGCGGCCCGCTGCGTGATCACCCCGAGCGCCATGGTAGACGCCCCGCCGGCGACCAGGGCCAGGAGAAAGCTCCCCGTGGCGTGCATGGCCGAGATCGCCACGTAGGCGCCGAGCAGGTAGAGGGCGCCGTGCGCCACGTTGATGATGCGCATGATGCCGAAGGCCAGGGTGAAGCCGCTCGACATCAGGAAGAGGAGCGACCCGAACGCGACGCCGTTGAGGACCAGCGTGGCCCACGACAGCACTGGGCCCTACGTGCTCCTGCGAAGCCGCGCCTCCGGGACGTAGGCGATGGCTTCGATCTCGATGAGCCAGTCCGGCTCCGCCAACCCGGTGACGCCGATGACCGTGCTGGCGGGGAAGGGGTCGCTGAAGTACTCCCGCCGGAGCTCCCCGAAGCGGTGGTAGTGGCGGATGTCCGTCACGTAGAGGCTGAGAAAGCAGACGTCGTCCATGGTCCCGCCGGCGGCCTCGACCAGCGCCCGCACGTTCTCCAGCGCCTGGCGCCCCTGGGCGAGGATGTCGCCGTGGCCGACGGTCCGCCCCTCCGCGTCGACCGGGACCTGCCCCGACACGAAGACGAAGTCGCCGCAGCGGAGCGCGGGCGAGTACGGCCGTCCACCCGCCGACCTGACCCCTTGCGCCAGGACGGCGCGCTTCATGGCCATCGCGCTCACGGGACGGGGCTCCCCCGCTCCGACCCCCGCGCTGCGCGGTCTACTTGCAGTTGGTGCAGGGCGGGAAATCCCGGCTGTACGGCGGGCCCTTGAGGTACTCGGCCGGATTGAACCGCCAGAACTGGCTCACGTTCGGGATGGAGCCGGTGACCTGGTTCTCCATCCCCTTGGCGCCCTTGACCACCTTGCGGATGTAGACGGTCTCGACGGGGTTGTTGTACTCGTCGAGCTTGAGCGGTCCGCGCGGGGCGTCCCGGAGGTCGGCCTTCTTGACCGCCTCGATGAGCTTCAGGGGATCCCGGGCCGAGCCGGCCGCCTTGAGCCCGCGGTCGAGCCAGAGCGCGGCGGTGTACATCCCCTCGGCGTAGTACGACGGCTCCTTCTTGTAGCGCGCCCGGAAGGCGCTGACGAACTTCTGGTTCTCCTCGCGCTTGAGCGTCGCGGCATAGGTGTGCGAGGTGACGACGCCGTCGGCCTCGCTCCCCATGTGGCTCAGGACGTCCTCGTCCGTCAGGATGTTGCCGCCGATGAGCGGAATCTTCGCCTTCAGGCCGAACTCCTGGTACTGCTTGACGAAGCGCGGGATGTCCGAGCCCACGAGGAGGGCATACACGGCGTCCACGTCGCGCTGGATCTTGGCGATGTAGGGGGCATAGTCGGTCGTGCCGATCGGCGCCCAGATCTTCTGGACGATCTTGCCGCCGGCCTGCTCGAAGGTCCGGTGAAAGCCGCCGACGTTCTCCCATCCGAACGCGTAGTCCTGCCCGACCGTGGCCATCCGCTGGTACTTCAGCGTCTTGAACGCGTACTCCCCGAGCGGGTGGTTCGGCTGGCTGCTCGTCCACGTCATGCGGACGATGTAGGGGCTCCGCTGCCGCTGGGTCAGGTCATCCGCGGCCACGATGGGGAGGAACAGCGGCACCTTGTTCTTGTGGACGTAGTCGCGCACCGCGTAGCCCTCGAAGGCCAGCAGGTAGCCGACGACGAGATTGACCTTGTCCTGCTCGACCAGCTTCCGCATCTTGGTCAGCGCGTTCTGCGGCTGCGCCTCGGTGTCCTCGATGACGACCTGCACCGGGAACCCGCCGAGCTTCTGCCCGGACTGCTCGAGGTAGAGCTGGAACCCCTCGACCATCTCGCGGGCGCTCTCCGCCACGAACCCCGTCAAGGGCACCGGCAACCCGACGCGCACGGGCTCCTGGGCGCGGCCCACCGCGGCGCTGCCGACGAGGGCCAGGATCACGATGACCCGGATGCCGATGAGCCACTTCGAGCGCATGACCGTCCTCCCTCGTCCGCGGCGCGGTGGTCGCCGCGAGTGCACGTCGGTCGGGCCGTTCCACCCGCCGCTCATTCGTACTTCGGCTGGAGCAGGATCCCCGACTCCATCATCGGCGCATCGATGCGGAGGTAATGGACGTTGTGCCGCACGTGCGCGGGAATCCAGATCACGGTCGTCCGGTCGAAGACGTAGAGGTCGTCGTCGAGCGGGACCTCGACCTCGAACGTGCCCGCCCCACCCACGAACATGAGGAGCTGCGGCGCGGGGTGCGCGTGGATCTCGCAGGTCGGGTTCGGCTTCGGGAGCGCGGTCCGCCAGAACACGTCGGCGAACGCCGTCGCTTCGGGGACCTGGTCCCCGCTCATGTAGATCTGGAACGGCTCCTGCTCGAAGGGGTGATACTTGTAGTCGCCGGTGAGGACCTTGGGGTCCTGGACGATGTAGCGCTGATACTTCCCGCTCCCGGCCTTTCGCTTGAGCATGCGAACGACCTCCCTGGCGTCCGAGGTGGGAACCGGTGAGGCGCCGCCGTGGCGTCCGGCGGCCGCTCCCCCGGCTGCGCCGACGGGCTTTTCTTTACGCCGAGTCATCTTGAGGGTAGCGTCCGTACGTGTCAAGCCACTTTCGGAGTCAGATCACCGCGGCCGGCCTGCCGGATGGGGCCGCCGCTCAGGAGGGACCCATGAAGAGCCGGTCGATGTCCCGAGCCGAGATGCTGACGCGCGTGGCCCGCTTCGAGGCGCTCGGCTCGAGCGCGCGCGCCTTCGTCGACACGCTGATCCCCGGGCACGAGCGCGAGATCTACAACGTCATCGGCCACGGCGTCACCGAGGACTCGACGCTGAAGCCCGCCATCACCGACGTCGAGAGCTTCAACATGACGCTGGTCAAGGCCTCCCCGGGCAAAGGCGCGGCGCTGCACTCCCATCCCACCGTCGAGGTGTTCATGCCGCTGTCCGGCCGCTGGGCCGTCTACTGGGGCGACGACGGGAGCGAGGAGGTCATGCTGGACCGCTGGGACGTCATCTCGGTACCGCCCGGGGTGATGCGGGGGTTCCGCAACGCCGGAACCGAGGACGGCTATCTGCTGGCGATCCTCGGCGGTACTGATGCGGGCCGGGTTACCTGGGCCCAGCAGGTGCTCGAGCGGGCGAAGAACACCGGTCTGTCCCTCGACGCGCACGGCAACCTGGTGCGGGCCGCGGGCTGACGGAGCCCGTCCTCAGGGATTGATCACCTCGTCCGCCCGTAGCAGCACCGACGGCGGGATCGTCAGGCCGAGGGCCTTCGCCGTCCTGAGGTTCACCACCAGCTCGAACTTCGTGGGCTGCTCGACGGGCAGGTCGGCCGGCTTTGCACCTTTGAGGATCTTGTCCACGTAGGTGGCGGCGCGCCGGACGTTCTCGCGAAGGTTGGCCCCATACGCCATGAGGCTCCCCGCCTCGGCGAACTCCCTCTGCGCGGCCATCGCCGGCAGGCGGCTCCCCAGCGCACTCTCCGCGATCCGTCTTCGCTGTTCGAAAAACATCGCGTCACCGAGGATGATGAGTGCGCCGGCCTTCTGTCTCGTCATCGCCGAGAAGGCACGGGCGAGATCGCTTGGCGCCCGCGCTTCCAGGATTCGAAGCTGCACGTCCACCGATCGCGCCGCGGCCTCAGCCTCTCTGGACATGCGCCCATGGATTGGATTGCTCGGATTCGAGAGGACGGCCACGCGGGAGATTCTGGGAACGGCCTCCTTGAGCAGCTGAAGGTGTTTGCCGAACAGCTCTGGAGTGACGATGGAGAGTCCCGTGACGTTCCCACCCGGCCTCGCGAGGCTCGCGACGAGCCCACTCCCTACCGGATCGCCATGGTTGGTAATGACGATGGGGATCGTCGACGTGGCGCGCCTGGCCGCAATGGGCGCCGGCGTGCCGCCCGCCACGATGACGTCCACGTCGAGACGAACCAGTTCGGCCGCGAGGTCGAGAAGGCGCTCGTACCTGCCCTCCGCCGAGCGGTACTCGACGACGAGGTTCTGTCCCTCCCGGTAGCCCAGCTCGCGCAGACCCTCGCGGAACGCGGCGAGGAGATCCACGGGTATGGCGATGTTCGTGAGAAACCCCACCCGCGCCACCTTCCTGGCCGGCTGCGCCCCGGCGGCGAGCGGCGCGGCGAGGAGCGCCAGCGCGAGGGTGGAGGCGAGGACGAGCCGGCTCACGGGCCCTCGAGCTCGAAGGCGTCGTGGGAATCGGCGTGGAGGTGCATGCCCGCGATCCCGGCCGACTGGACGTCGCCACTCACGAGGTGGAGGCGGTTGCCGATGACGCCGCCGGCGAGCCCGTGGCGCGGGACCGGCATCGGCTTCTTCTTCGTCCACCGGTTCGCGCCGGGGTCGTACTCGAAGACGAGTCCGCGGGGGCTCCAGCCGGGCGCGAGGCCCCCGAAGACGCCGGCTCCGGGAACGGGGCCAGCTTCACCCACTTCCCGGCGACCTGGGGCCTGGGCGGACGTGAGGGCCACCGTCGTCACGACCCCCAGCGCGAGCGCGAGCCGTCTCATGGTCACTCCTTTGCCTCCGGTGTCGCGGACTCTATCACACGACGCTCACCCCGGCGCCGGCCTCACGATCTCCCAGAACCTGCGGCTCAGGACGCGGCGCAGCGGCGGGGAGGCGAGGAGCGCGAACGCCAGCAACAGCAGCGTGGCCGAGATGGGGCGCTGGAAGAAGACGAGCAGGTCCCCGTGCGAGTAGATGAGCGAGCGACGGAGCGAGGCCTCGAGCTCTCGCCCCAGGATCATCGCGAGCACGAGCGGCGCCGGCTCGAAGTCGAGCCGCCGCATGAGATAGCCGAGGAGGCCGAAGACCACCGTGACCCCGAGATCGAACACGCTGTTGTTCACGCTGTAGGCGCCGACCAGCACGAACACCACGATGAAGGGCGCCAGGATCGCGTACGGCACCCGGAGGAGCCGGACCCACATCCAGACCAGCGGGAGATTGAGCGCGAGCAGCACCACGTTCCCCAGGTACATGGACGCGATGAGGCCCCAGAAGATGTCCGGGTGCTCCTTGACGAGCAAGGGGCCCGGCCGCACGCCGTGGATCAGGAGCGCGGCGAAGATCATCGCGATCGAGGCGTTGCCGGGGATCCCGAGCGTCAGCAACGGGATGAACGAGCCCGTGGCGGCGCTGTTGTTGGCCGACTCGGGTCCCGCCACCCCCTCGATGGCCCCGTGGCCGAAGCGCTCCGGGTGGCGGCTCCACCGCTTCTCCACGGCGTAGGAGAGAAACGACGAGATGATCGCCCCCCCGCCGGGCAGGACGCCGACCAGGAAGCCGAGGAGCGATCCCCGCACGACGGACGGCCCGGCCCGCCGCCACTCGTCGCGGCTCGGCAGGAGGCTTCCGATCCGCGTCCTGAGGAGGTCCCCCTTGACGGTCCGCTCGGCGTTGACGAGCACCTCCCCGATCCCGAACAGGCCCATCGCGGCCAGGATGAACTCGAACCCCTCGCTGAGCTTGTAGACCCCGTAGGTGAACCGCGGGCTGCCCATGATCGGGTCGAGCCCTACCGTCCCGAGCAGGAGGCCGAGGACGGCCATCGTGAGCCCCTTGGTCATCGACGCCCCCGACAGATACCCCACCATCACCAGGCCGAGGACCAGGAGCGCGAAGTACTCGGGCGGGCCGAACCGGAGCGCGAACGCCGCGAGCGGCGGCGCGAGGAAGACGAGCCCCACGAGCCCGATGGTCCCCGCGACGAAGGAGCCGATGGCGGCGACGGCGAGCGCGGCGCCCGCCCGTCCCCGCCGCGCCATCTGATAGCCGTCGAGACACGTGACGACGGAGGCGGCCTCGCCGGGGATGTTGAGCAGGATCGAGGTGGTGGAGCCGCCGTACATCGCCCCGTAGAAGATCCCGGCGAGCATGATGACCGCGGAGGTGGCGGGGATGCCGTAGGTGACCGGCAGGAGGAGCGCGATCGTGGCCGGCGGCCCCAGGCCGGGCAGGACACCGATGGCGGTGCCGATGAGGGAGCCGAGCAGGCAGTAGAGGACGTTGCTCGGCGTCAGCGCGACGGCGAAGCCCGTCGCCAGGTCGGTCACCGTCGGCACGGCGCCGGCCTCAGGGAAACCCGGCCGGCGAGGCCCGGTCGGCCGTCACCGGGCGAGGAGCGGCCCCGCCGGCAGCGGGACCTGGAGCCACACGGCAAAGAGGGCATAGGAGCCGATCGCAGCGACCGCCGCCACGCCGAGCGCCAGCGCCCACCGCTGCGGGTCCACGACCCGCAGCATGAAGAGCGCGAGGAGGAACGTGGAGGCGGGGTAGCCCAGGGGCTCGACCGCGAGCACGTAGGCCGCCAGGGCGACGAGGAGGCCCAGGGCCTTCCGCGCCCGCCCCCCGGCCTCGCCGCCGCCCGCCGCCAGCCGCGCCGCGAGCGCTTGCCCGAGCAGGACGACCGCCAGCAGGCCGAGCCACACGCCGGCCCACCACGGGAGGAAGCCGGGGCCGGGGTTGTGGACCGTGCCGAACGGAAGCTCGCTCGCCTCGTGGACCACGATCGCGGCGAACACGAGCAGGGTGCCCGCCGCGACCGCGTCGCTCCGGTGCATCGCCTACGTGAATTGGCCGGGCCCAGGCCCGAGCAGCGAGGCGACGGGCATCGGGCCGGCCTTACTTCGCGCCGGCGACGACCTTGGCGAACGCGTCGTACTCCTGGCGCCAGGCGGCCTCGAACTCCCTGGCCCCCAGGAAGTGGACCTCGTCCCCGAGCTGCTGGATGAGCGCCTGAAAGGACTTGTCCTGCGACATCTGCCGGAAGGCCGCCTCGAGCTTCTCCACGACCGCCGGGGGCGTGCCCCTGGGCGCCGCCACCCCGCGCCACTGCGTGAAGAGCACGTCCACGCCCTCTTCCTGGAGCGTCGGGACGTTCGGGAGCTGCGGGATCCGCTTCGTGTCGCTCACCGCGAGCGCCCGAATCTTGCCCGCGCCGATGTGCGGCAGGAGCTGCGCCGAGAACTGGAAGCTCGCGTCGGCGTGGCCGCCGAGGACGGCGAGGAGCGCGGGGCCGCCCCCGTCATGGGGGATGTTGTTGTACTCGATCCCGGTCGCCCGCGCCACCATGCGCATGGGAAAGTCCGCGGCGCCCCACGGCCCGGTGTTCGCGAAGTTGAGCTTCCCCGGGTTCTGCCGAGCCCACTGGATGACCTCGCGGAACGTCTTCCAGGGCGCGTCCCCCTTGACGGCGAACACGGCGGGACTGTAGTTGATGCGCGCCACCGGGACGAACTGGTCCGGGCCGATCGGCGCCTTCTGGACGAGGGCGAAGATCGTGTTCGGCCCCGAACCGCCGAACAGCAGCGTGTAGCCGTCGGGCTTGGCCCGGAGGACGTGCTGCGAGCCGACGGCGCCGCCGCCCCCCGGCTTGAGCACGACCACGAGCGGCTGGCCGAGGTAGGGCTGTGCCACGCCGACCAGCGCGCGGGCCGTCAGGTCGTGGGAGCCTCCCGGGCCGTACGGCAGCACCAGCTCGATGGGCTTGGTCGGGAACTCCTGGGCGCGCACGGCGACCCCGGGGCCGAGGAGGCCGGCGAGCGTGACCAGGACCAGCGCCGATCGCACGAAGCTCCGCATCACCTACCTCCTCGGGACGCCGGCGCGCCCCCCGGGTCGCGGGCCGATCGCGCCTGGCCGGCCGGCCGACCCGGCGCAGGTAACGTACTATGCGGCACGCGGGAAACTCAACGGCGGCCTTGCCCGGCCTCTTCCCGGGACGGGATCGCGGCGACGGCCGGCTGCCCAGAGACTCACTCGATCACGCTGTCGGCTCGGAACAGGACCGACTGGGGGATCGTGAGACCCAGGAGCCTGGCCGTCCTGAGGTTGATCACGAATTCGAGCTTCGTCGGCCGCTCCACCGGGAGGTCCCCAGCGTTCGCCCCCTTGAGAATCTTGTCCACGAGCCGGGCCGCTTGCCGGGCGATGTCCGCATCCCTCGCCCCGTAGCTGGCGAGGGCGTCCGTGGTCGTGGACGATCGGGCGTGGAACATCGTGGGCCGCCCGGCCGCGTTTGCCGCCCGGATGATCTCCTCGTAGTGGCCGGATGTCAGCCCTCCGGGAATCGCCAGAAAGGCGTCGGCCGCTCGCAAGGCCTCCAGTCCGCGCGTGACGTCTTCGGGGCTGCGGGTTTCCCGCTCCACCAGGGTCAGGCCGAGCTTCGCGGCGGCGGCCCGCGCCGAGGCGACGCCTTGCCGGGGCGACGCGTCCTTGGGATCGTAGAGGACGAGCACGCGCCGGACGCGGGGTAGCATGTCCGTCAAGAGCTCGAGCCGCTTGCCGGACAGCTCCGGGTACTCGAACGTCATCCCGGTGAGATTCTTGCCGGGACGCGCCAGGCTGGAGACCAGGCGAGCCGCGACCGGATCGCCGGGCGTGAGAAACACGATCGGGACGTCCGACGAGACCTCCCGCGCCACCCGGGCGAGCTCCGAGCCGATCACGAAGAGCACCCGGGCGCCCCGACGGAGAAACCCCTCCACCGTCGTCCGGGCGCCGGTCCGATCCCCTCGCGCGACGCGTCCCTCGAGAATGTCGACGGACCCTTCGGCGTACCCCTGGTCGCGAAGCCCTTGCTTCAAACCATTCGTGAGCTCATCGAACCGCGGCTCGGCGGGGCCGAGCACGCCGATACGGGAGGGCTGGGCCTCGCCGCGCACGAGCCCCGGACCCGCGATCAGCGCGCCAAGGCCGAGGGCAACCAGCATCCCGCCCGCAGTCCTGAGGCGCATGTCGTTCGCTCACTCTGCCGGTGCGGCTAACGTACTACGTGGCGCTCGGAAAACTCAACGGGCCCGCTGGGGCGGCTCTCTCCGGACGACCCACTGGATCACGCGGTCCGCGCGCACGGGGACGGCGCCGCACGAGGATGCAGTCGCCCGGTCGGCGCGCGCCGAGGTCAGTTCGAGCGGCGCCGCGCCTGATGTGCTGGGCGCTCCCGAGCTCGCTGTCCGCGGGGGTCGTACGGCGCGATGAGGCCGCGCCGGCGCAGATCCGAGGTCTTGTGGATGACGTAGGCTCGCGATATGCCCAGGCGGGCGGCAATCCGGGCCGGTGTGCCGCCTCGCCGGAAGGCGGCAAGGAACTCGTCGTCGTCCACGCGCCGTCGCTTGCTCGGCCGCGGTCGGGCTACCGTCGGGACGGGCACGCCCCGTCGCCGGAACTGCCAGAGGATCTTTCGGACGAGCTGTGGCTTGACAGCCCCGGCGCCGGCGCTTCATAGTTCTCTCGCCCGTCATGACCGCCGACCCGACGCCGTCCGGCCTGGACCCCACGGTCACCACGCGCGAGGTCGTGTTCACGGTCGACGTCGAAGGGATCACGCCCTTCTTGAAGGTCGCCACGGCCTGCCGGAACGGCGAGGACTGGCACACCTTCGCCTCGGACGAGGGCCGCCACCTGGGCGGTCTCGGGTCGGCGCCCCCGCCGCTCGCCTACTTCAGCGCCGCGATCGCGTTCTGACTGATGACCCAGGTGTCCCGGTACGGGCACATGCTGAAGATGCGGGTGGACAGGGCGCGCATGCACGTCACGGCGCGCTACCGGGTCGACGGCTCGGTGCTGAACGACACGGTCCAGGCCCAGATGGTCGGCGTCGAGACGCGGCTCGAGCTCGACTCCCCGGAGCCGCCCGCGAAGGTCGCCCGCCTCGTCCGGAACGCCGAGCGCGGCTGCTTCGTCATGCAGGCGCT
>JBIOTN010000214.1:0-9644 GCA_044866005.1 Candidatus Rokuibacteriota bacterium
CCTCGCGGCCGTCCCGGCCTCTGGGGGCCTCGGCCGGCCTCCGTTATAGGGCTGGGTGGGCGGGCCTGGGTGGGCGGGCCGGCATACGCCTCGGCCGTCCTCGGCCCTGCGGCCTTCCGCTGCTCGGGTCTCGGCCCGGTCCCATGCCGCGCATCCCGGGACGTCCCCGGCACATGCATGCGCCGGTGACTGGTCCAGGCCGGTGAGCAACGCGCCGCACGCGGTCGAGCTGCTCGCGGTCGCGAAGCGGTTCGAGGGCCGGGGGGGCCCGACCGTCGCGGTCCACGGCGTCACGCTCGACGTGCCGTCGGGCGCCTTCGTCGCCGTCCTGGGGCCGTCGGGGTGCGGCAAGACGACGACGCTCCGCATGGTGGCCGGCTTCGAAACGCCCTCCGCGGGCGAGGTGCGGATCGGCGGAACCACCGTGTCGGCGCCCGCCCGCGGCGTCTTCGTGCCGCCCGAGGAGCGCCGGATCGGCATGGTCTTCCAGTCGTACGCCGTCTGGCCCCACATGACGGTCGCCGAGAACGTCGGCTACCCGTTGCGCGTGCGGCGCCTCCCGCCCGACACGCGCCAGGCGCGCGTGGCCGCGCTCCTCGAGCTGACGCGGCTCGAGGGGCTCGGACAGCGCTATCCCCATCAGCTCTCGGGCGGCCAGCTGCAGCGGGTCGCGCTGGCACGCGCGCTGGCCGCCGAGCCAGCCGTGCTGCTCCTCGACGAGCCGCTCTCCAACCTGGACGCCCGGCTCCGCCAGGAGATGCGGATCGAGCTCAAGGCGATCCAGCGCCGCGTGGGAGCGGCCGTTCTCTATGTGACCCATGACCAGGACGAGGCGCTGGCCCTGGCCGACCGCGTCGCGGTGATGGGCGGCGGCCGGCTCCACCAGGTCGGCGCGCCGGAGGCCGTCTACGGGGCGCCGGTCGACCGGTTCGTGGCCGAGTTCCTCGGCTACGTCGGCTTTCTCCCGGCCGAGGCGATCGGCCCCACCCTCGTCCGGCTCACGGAGGTCCCCGGGAGCCCGGTGGTCGCCTGTCGGACGCCGGCGGGCATGGACGGGCGGGGCGTCGTCGTCTTCCGCCCCGCGCGCGTGGAGCTCGGGGCGCCCGGCGGCGAGCTGGCGGGCCGGGTGGTCGCGCGGGCCTACCGCGGGGAGTTCTTCGAATACCGCGTCCGGCTCGGGCCGCACGAGTTCGCCGCCACGACGGCACGCGCGGTCGGCGAGGGCGAGAGTGTCGGGGTCACGCTCCGGGACGCCGTGTTCTTCCCCGCCGCCGACTGACCCTCGACATCCGGGCTCGGGCGCACCCGCGCCAAAACTGCTGAGCCTCCGCCGGTCTGAAGGTAGCCGTCCGAGCGGCGGCTTTTGCCGCCGCAACCGGGGGGGGAGGTTTTGGAGGGGGCCGTCGAGGCCCCCTCCGAGGCTAACGTTCGAGGTGGTAGGGAACACTCGTCACGATGACGCCCTTCCGGAACAGGAGCGCTCCCTTGATGAGCAGCGCCGTCTGGTTGTGCAGGAGGTGCTGCCACCACCGCGCGGGGACGAACTCGGGCAGGATGATCGTGATGAGCTGACCCGGCGCCTGCTGCTGCAGGTGGTCGAGGTACTCCAGGAACGTGCCCACCACCGAGCGGTAGGGCGAACGGAGCACGACGAGCGGGATCCCACTCCCGTACTTTCCCCACCGATCCTCGAGGCGCCGCGTGGCGTCGGAATCGATCTCGACGTACACCGCGCGGGCGGCCGGCGAGAGCGCCTGCGCGTACTCCAGGGCCGGCAGCATCCCGCGGTGGACGTCGCCGACCAGCACGAGCACCGTGTGGCCGGTCGCCGGGCGTCGCGGCGCGGCGTCGTCGACCGACAGTTGTCGCGCCACGCTCTGGTAGTGGCGGTGGATGGCGAGGAAGAGCAGGACCAGGCACGGGATCAGGACGGTCACGATCCACGCGCCGTGGGTGAACTTGGTCGTCGCGATGATCAGCATGACCGTCCCGGTGGCGAGCGCGCCCGCCCCGTTGAGCAGCGCCCGCAGGGCTCGCCCGCGCACGGGGTGTCGCCACCAGTAGCGCACCATGCTGGACTGCGAGAAGGTGAACGACACGAAGACCCCCACCGCGTAGAGCGGGATCAGCGCGTGGGTGTCGCCGCGGAACACGACGAGCAGGATGGCGCTCAGGAACGCCAGGATGATGATGCCGTTGGAGTAGGCCAGCCGATCCCCCCGGTTGGCGAACTGGCGCGGGATGAAGCGATCACGCGCCAGAAAGAACGCGAGGCGGGGGAAGTCGGCGAAGCTCGTATTCGCCGCCAGGACGAGGATGAGCATCGTCACGGCCTGGATGTAGAAGTAGGGGACGCTTTCCCCGAAGACCCGCCGCGCCAGCTGCGAGTTCACGGTTTCCCCTTCCACGGGGACGACGCCGAACACGTTGGCGAGAAACGTGATGCCGAGGAACAGGCTGATCAGGATGACCCCCAGCCAGGCGAGGACGGCCCGGGCGTTGCGGGCCTCCGGCGGGCGGAAGGCGGGCACGCCATCGGACACCGCTTCGATGCCGGTGAGCGCGGCGCAGCCGGACGCGAAGGCCCGCAGCGCCAGGAACAGGGTCAGCTCCTGGCTGCCGGGAACGCCGGCCTCCGTCCAGAGCGGGGCCGCGGGCACCGCGACGCCGCCGCCGCTGCGGAGCCACTGCAGGACCCCCCAGGCGATCATCAGCGCGTAGCCGCTGATGAAGAGGTAGGTCGGCGTCGCGAACAGGCGCCCCGACTCGCGTACGCCGCGCAGGTTCCCCACCGCGATCAGCACGACGCCCGCCACGCACAGGACCACGCGGTAGGGATAGAGGACGGGGACCGCCGAGGTGATCGCGGCGATCCCGGCCGCGATGCTGACCGCCACCGTCAGGACGTAATCGATCAGGAGCGCCGCCCCGGCGACGAGGCTGGGCAGACGCCCCAGGTTCTCGCGCGTCACGATGTACGCGCCGCCGCCCTGCGGGTACGCCAGGATCGTCTGGCGGTACGAGCTGACGACGATCGCGATCAGGGCCGCGATCCCCAGCCCGATGGGAACCGACGTGTGGAGGGCGCCGGTCCCCGCGAGCACGAGGATGAGCAGGATCTCCTCGGTCGCGTAGGCGACGGAGGACAGCGCGTCGGAGGCGAAGACGGCCAGGCCCGTTACGCGACTGAGCCGTTCGTGCTTGGCGAGGGTCGTGGGGATCGGGCTGCCGAGCAGGACCCGCTTGAGGGCCTGGACCCACATGCCGCTCTTACACTACCGCCCGCCCTCCCGAAGTCAAGGCGCCGACGTCGCCCGCGCCGCGTCCCTCCGCGCCGCAGCTAGCCTCGCAGGTGGTAGGGCACGTTCGTCACGATCACGCCCTTGCGGAAGAGGAGCGCGCCCTTGATGAGCAGGGCCGTCTGGTTGTGCAGGAGATGCTGCCACCACCGGGCGGGGACGAATTCGGGCAGGATGATCGTGACGAGCCGGTCGGGCGCCTGTCGCTGCAGGTGATCGAGGTAGTCCAGGAACGGGCCGACGACCGATCGGTAGGGCGACCGCAGCACGACCAGCGGGACCCCGCTGCCCCACTTGCTCCAGCGCTCCTCGAGCCGCCGCGTGAGGTCGCTTTCCGTCTCGACATAGATCGCCCGGGCATGCGCCGAGAGCGCCTGCGCGTAGCGGAGCGCGGGCAGGACCCCCCGGTGGACGTCGCCGATCAGGACGAGGACGATGGGCGGTTCCGGCCGGGGCTCCGGGTCGGCGCCCTCGATGGACAGTTGCCGGGCCACGTCCGCGTAGTGCTGGTGGATCGCCAGGAAGATCGCGACGAGGCACGGGATCAGCGCGATGACGATCCAGGCCCCGTGGGTGAACTTCGTCGTGGCGATGATGACCATGACCAGCCCGGTCGCCGTGGCCCCGATCCCCTGGACGACCGCCCCGAGGAGCCAGCCGGGGCCGCGCCTCCGCACCCAGTAGCGGACCATGCTGGCCTGCTTGAGGGTGAAGGACAGGAAGACCCCGACCGCGTAGAGCGGGATGAGCGCGTGGGTGTCGCCGCCGAAGACGACGAGGAGGAGGACGCTCAACAAGGTCAGGATGATGATCCCGTTCGAGTACGCCAGCCGGTCGCCGCGATTGGCGAGCTGCCGCGGCAGGAATCGATCGCGGGCCAGGAAGGACGCCAGGCGCGGAAAATCGGCGAAGCTCGTGTTCGCCGCGAGCACGAGGATCAGGGTCGTCGTGGCCTGAACGAAGTAGTACAGGACGTTCTCGCCGAACACGCGGCGCGCCAGCTGCGAGTTGAGGGTCTCGTCCTCGACCGGGACCAAGCCGTACGCCGTGGCCAGGAAGGTGATCCCCATGAACAGGACGATGAGGATGATCCCCAGCACCGCGAGCACCGCGCGCGCATTGTGCGCCTCCGGCGAGCGGAACGCGGGCACGCCGTCCGAGACCGCCTCGATGCCCGTCAGGGCCGCGCAGCCGGACGCGAAGGCGCGCAGCGCCAGGAACAGCGTCAGCTCCTCGCCCCCCGGCACGCCGGGGAAGGGGCGGGCGCCGGGCGCCCCCGGGGGGAGGGGGCCCCACAGCCATCGCACGGTGCCCCAGCCGATCATGACGCCGTAGGCGGCGATGAAGAGATAGGTGGGCGCGGCGAACAACCGCCCGGATTCACGGATCCCCCGCAGGTTCCCCACCGCGATCAGCACGACCCCCGACGCGCAGAGGAGCACGCGGTAGGGGAAGAGCTGGGGCACGGCGGAGGTGATCGCCGCGATGCCCGCCGCCACGCTCACCGCGACGGTCAGGACGTAATCGATCAGGAGCGCCGCCCCGGCGACCAGGCTCGGGTAGCGGCCCAGGTTCTCTCGCGTGACGACGTACGCGCCCCCGCCCTGCGGATAGGCGAGAATCGCCTGGCGGTACGACGTCACGACGATCGCGATCAGCGCCGCGATCCCCACCGCGATGGACGTCGATTGCTGGAGCGCGGCCGTGCCGGCCAGAATCAGGATGAGGAGGATCGCCTCGGTCGCGTACGCCACCGAGGAGAGCGCGTCCGAGGCGAAGACGGCGAGTCCGGTGAGGCGGCCGAGGCGCTCGTGCTTCGCCAGCGTGGTGGGAATCGGCGTGCCCACGAGCACCCGCTTGAGGGCCTGCATCCACATGGCGCCTTCCCTAGCCGTCGCTCCCGCGAAGCCGAGACGACCGACAGCCGGACGGGCGCGGCCGAGGGCCGCGACGCCGCGCGACGCTCCCCGGCGCGGGCGGTCGGACGGGGAGGGCCACCCCTCCGCCGCCCCTAGAACTGGCCCGTGCGGGCCAGGCTCTCGAACCGTGTGTATTCGGCCTTGAAGACGAGCTGCAGGTTGCCCGTGGGACCGTTGCGATGCTTACCGATCCACAGCTCCGTCAGGTTCTGCTCCGATTCCGGCAGGTTCTCCTTCCGGTACAGGAACATGATGAGGTCCGCGTCCTGCTCCAGCGCGCCGGATTCGCGGAGGTCGCTGAGCTTTGGCGATTCCCGGGCTTCCACGGCCCGCGAGAGCTGGGAGAGCGCCACCACCGGGACGTTGAGCTCCTTGGCCAGCGCTTTCAGCGAGCGCGAGATCTCGGAGATCTCCTGCTGGCGATTCTCGGCCCGCCACCGCCCCTGCATGAGCTGCAGATAGTCGATCACCACGAGCTCGAGGCCGTGTTCGGCCTTCACCCGGCGCGCCTTGGCCCGCGCCTCAAGCACCGACAGGTTGGCCGTGTCGTCGACGAACAACGGGGCCTCCGAGAGCCGACCGGCCGCCTCGACCAGCCGCCTCCAGTCCGGGTCCCGGAGGAATCCGGTCCGAACGAGATGCGAGTCGACGCGCGCCTCCGCGCACAGAAGGCGCTGCACGAGCTGCTGGTTCGACATCTCGAGACTGAAGATCAGCGCCGGGCGGCGCTCCTTGACGGCGACGTGCTGAGCGATGTTCAGGGCGAAGGCCGTCTTCCCCATGGACGGCCGGCCGGCCAAGATGATGAAGTCGGCCGGCTGAAGCCCGGCCGTCTTCTTGTCGAGCTCGGTGAAGCCCGTGGCGATGCCCGTGATGTCCGTCTTTCGGTGGTACAGCGTCTCGATGTGTCGGATGGCCGGCGTCACGATCTCCCGGATCGGCGTCGCGGCCTTCTGGAGCCGTCGCTCCGACAGCCGGAACAGCATCTGCTCGGCCCGGTCGAGCAGCGTTTGAACGTCCTCTGCCTCGTCGAAGCCTTCCTCCGTGATGGCGCGCGACACCCGAATGAGCTCGCGGAGGAGGGCTTTCTCGCGCACGATCACCGCGTACGACGAGAACTGGGTCGCGACGGTCGCCTCCTCGACGAGCGTCGCGAGCGCGGCCTGCCCGCCGACCTCGTCCAGCTCCCCCGCCCGTTTGAGCTCCTCGGAAACCGTCAGCAGGTCGGCCGGTTCACTCCGCTCGAACAGGCGGGTGATCGCCGCGAAGATCTTGCGGTGACTCTCCTTGTAGAACTCCTCGGGCGTCAAGAGCTCGATCGCGCGCGGAATCGTCTGGGGCTCGAGGAGGATCGCGCCGAGCACGGCGCGCTCGGCCTCGAGGTTGTGTGGCGGGATCTTGCCCGGCAGCTCGACCAGCGTCGCCATAGTCCGCACTCCCCCCCTGGACCCGCCCGCCGGGGTCGGGCCAGCCAAGCACTCGAAGCTGGATTCTAACCCCGGGCGACGTTGACCGTCAGCGTGGCGGTCACCTCGTGGTGCACGCGGATGGGGACCCGGTATTCGCCCAGCGTCTTGATCGGCTCCTCGAGGAGCACCCGGCGCTTCTCCACCGGGATCTGGTTCCGCTCCAGGAACTCGACGACGTCCTGGGCCGAGACCGAGCCGTAGAGCCGGCCGTCTTCCGACGCCCGCATCGTGACGGCGAGCGTCAGCCCGACGATCCGGTCGGCCGCGGCTTGCGCCTGGGCGCGCGTCTGGCTCTCCGCCCGCTCGCGCTGGCGCTTGAGGTACTCGAGGTTCTGGAGGTTGGTGGGCGTGGCGGGCAGCGCGAGCTTCTTCGGCAAGAGGAAGTTGCGGGCGTAGCCGGTGGCCACCTCGCGGACCTCGCCGCGCCGCCCCAGGGCGGGGACATCCTCCATCAGGATGATCTTCATGACGGTCTCCTGCGAACGCCCGGTAGCGTCGCGTGCTACGCCGGGGTGGGCGCCCGGCGGATCTTCCGGAAATCGAGCCAGAGGTCGGAGAGGCCGAAGCACGCCACCGCGAGCAGCAGCAGCGGCTGGATGGCGAAGAGTCCGAAGCTGACGGCCTGAAGGGGCCGAGGGACGCGCGCCTTCTGCAGGAAGTGCCGCACCACGGCCAGCCCCTGCAGGGCGTAGAGCGGCACCAGGACGATGAGCAGGTTCAGGCCGACCAGCCCGATCGTGTCGTGGCGCGAGGCGAGCATGAGACCCCCCGCGACGACGCCCCAGACCAGATGATCCGGTACCGCCTCGGCCGCGAAGGGACGGTAGCCGTCACCGCGCACGCAGAAGCGCGCGCCGACGTAGTTGGCGAGCGCGACCAGGAAGACGCCCACCAGGACGATGGCGGGCCCGGCGACGCGCATCGTGCTCGCCACGAGGCGCGCCGAGTCGGCCGCCCATGCCGGATCGCTCACCATCCCGAGCTGACCGGGCAGCCGCTCGAAGCGAGCGACCTGCGCCTCGACCTGACGGTCGAGCAGCGCGAGGAGCGGCGTGCCGGCGGGCAGGTAGGCGCCGAGGAGGATGACCAGCCCGAGGAGGCTCGCGGCGCTGACGGCGACGAGCGCCAGCGGCAAGGGCCAGCGCCGGGCGAGGACGACGCCGAGGATCAGACCGGGGGCGGCGTGCCGCAAGGCGACCACCGTGCCGGCGACGCCGTGGATCAGGAAGGACGCGCCGGCCACCGCGACCGCCGCGGCCAGTCCGCCGGCCGCGGGACCCCCGCGGACGACGGCCAAGGCCACCGGGATGAGGGCACCCAGGCTCGTGATCCCGCGGAACCCGAGCCGCGCCTCGCCGAGCGCGAGGGCGAGGAGGAGGAGGCCCATCGCCGCCCCCAGAAGGACGACTCGCCTCGTCCCCTGGCGAGCGGTCACGCGTGGTTACTCCGCGGCGAACGGAACGAGAGCGACCGTCCGTACCCGCTTGAGCGCCAGGGTGAGCTGCCGCTGGTGTCGCGCGCAGCTCCCCGAGATCCGCCGCGGGATGATCTTGCCCCGCTCGGTGACGAAGGTGCGGAGCCGCTTCACGTCCTTGTAGTCGACGGCGACGATCTTGTCGGCGCAGAACTTGCAGACCTTCCGCCGTCCGAACCGGCGCCGCTTCACGGGCTTGACCACTACCTGGCCTCCTTAGAACGGCACGTCGTCGGCCTGGCCGGCCGGCTCTTCGAGCGTCTCCGCCTCACCCCCGGCCGGTCCTGCCCCGTCGGTCTTCGGTCGCCCGAGGAACTGGATCCGCTCCGCGACGACCTCGACGACGTTGCGCCGCTGGCCGTCCTTGGCCTCCCACTCTCGAGTCTGGAGGCGCCCCTCCACGAGGACGGGACGGCCCTTGTCGAGATACTGCGCCGATGTTTCGGCCTGCTTGCCCCAGACCACGACGGTCAGGAAGCAGGTCTCTTCCCGGCGCTCGCCCCCTTGCGTCGTGTAGGACCGGTTGACCGCCACACGGAGGTCCGACACGGCGGTGCCACTCGGCGTGTAGCGGAGCTCCGGGGGGCGAACCAGGTTTCCGATGAGAAAGACCTTGTTGAGGCTCGCCATCAGCCGACCTCCTGGACTGCCGTCGGCTCGGGGCTCGGTGCCGGCTCCGGCGCCCCCTTCCTGCGTCGCCGCTCCACCACGCGGATGGTCATGAAGCGGAGGACCGGCTCGTTGAGCCTGAGCTGTCGCTCGTACTCACGCACGACCGAAGGCTCGGCCTTGACCTGCAGGAGGAGGTAGCTCCCCTCGCGCTGCTTCTTGATCTCGAACGTCAAACGGCGCTTGCTCCAGTTCTCGGTCGAGACCACTTCGCCTCCCAGCGCGACGAACGACTCCTGAAGGCGACCCAGCAACTGGGCGACCTCCTCTTCCGTCAGACGCGGATCGACGATCACCATCAAGTCGTACAGGCGCAGACGACTCACCTCCTCTCACCCTGGCACGAAAGCGCCTAAGCATAGCAGCCGCATCGGAGTGCGCGCAAGCCGAGAATCCCCTCAAACGCCGAACGGCCCCCGCGGCTCTTCACCGCGGAGGCCGTCCAGCCCGCTGCCTCCTGGGGGGAGGCAGGCCCGACGCCGTCGCCGGGCGCGTGGCGGTTACGTCATGATGTCGCGCCGAATCCGCCTCGCCCTCCGCGCGCCGGCTTGGCCGGCGCAACCGGGTATCGGAGGGGGCCGTCGTGGCCTCCTCCGAAGTTGTTAAAAGTCACCGCCGTGCGGCATGGGCGGCGCGCCCTTCTTCTCCTCCTCGGGAATGTCGGTGATGAGCGCCTCGGTGGTCAGGAGCAGCGAGGCGATCGACGCCGCGTTCTCCAGCGCCACGCGCTCCACCTTGGCCGGATCGATCACGCCGGCCTGCAGCATGTCCACGTACTGCATGGTCTCGGCGTCGAACCCACGGGTGGGGACCG
>JBIOTN010000215.1:0-20917 GCA_044866005.1 Candidatus Rokuibacteriota bacterium
CTCGGCCCGGCTCTGCCACCGTGTTTGGCCGGGGGGCCGGTCGCGCGGGCGTGCTATACTCGCTGCCGCTTGCCCGGAGGACGGGACCGCCTGCACCAGCCGCTGCTCGGGATCGAAGACCTGACCGTCCGTTTCGGCGGCCTCGCCGCGCTCAGCGGGGTGAGCCTGAGCGTGGCCCGCGGCGAGATCGTCGGGCTCATCGGCCCGAACGGCGCCGGGAAGACCACGCTCTTCAACGTCGTCACGGGGCTGATCCGTCCCACCCGCGGCGTGGTCCGGCTCCGGGGGCGGCCCATCACGGGGCTCGCGCCCTTTCGCATCTCGCGGCTGGGCGTGGCCCGGACCTTCCAGCTCGTGCGGATCCTCCCCGCGCTCAGCGTCGCGGAGAACGTCCTCGTCGGGCTCTACTTCGGGGGCGAGCGCCGCGCCGCTCCCGGCGCCGGGCGGCCGGCGGACGAAGCGCGCCGGCTGCTCGCCGCGGTCGGCCTCGAGTCGCGGGCGGACGAGCTGGCGCAGGCGCTGCCGCTCGGCGATCGCAAGCGGCTCGAGATCGCCCGCGCGCTCGCCACGCGCCCCGAGCTGCTCCTGCTCGACGAGCTCCTCTCGGGGATCCGCGCCGCGGAGGCCCGCTCCCTCATGGACCTCATCCGCGAGATCCGCCGCGCCGGCACGACCGTCGTGCTGATCGAGCACATCATGAAGGCGATCATGGCGCTCTCCGACCGCGTCGTCGTCCTCCATCACGGCGAGAAGATCGCGGAGGGCGCCCCGGCGGTGGTCGCCACCGCCCCGGCGGTCGTGGAGGCCTACCTGGGCCGCGGGACCGAGACAGGTGGGGCCCCCCCGGCCGCCCATGGGCGCGGCTGAGCGCCCGCCGCCGGCGGCCGCGCGCCTCGCTGCCCTCCAGGCCCGGCTCGTCCGGTGCCGGCGCTGCCCGCGCCTGGTCGCGCATCGCCGGGCCGTCGCGGCCGACCCGCCGCGCCGGTTTCGCGGGGAGCGCTACTGGGCGCGACCCGTGCCGAGCCTCGGAGGAGTCGGCGCCCGGCTGCTCGTGGTGGGCCTCGCGCCGGCGGCGCACGGCGGCAACCGCACGGGCCGGATGTTCACAGGTGACGCCCCCGGCGGGAGCGGCGAGTGGCTGGCCCGCGCGCTCCACGCCCAGGGCTTCGCCACGCAGCCGACGTCCCGGCGCCGGGGGGACGGCTTCCGCCTGCTCGACGCCTACATCACGGCGGCGATCCACTGCGCGCCCCCCGGGAACCGGCCGCTGCCGAGCGAGCTCGCCAACTGCGCGCCCTACCTCCACGAGGAGCTGCGGCTGCTCCGGCGGGTGCGGGTCGTGATCGCGCTCGGCCGCATCGGCTTCGACGCCTACCTGCGCGCGGCCGTCGCGCTCGGCCACGCCTGGCCGCGCCCGCGCCCGCGGTTCGGCCACGGCGCGGTGGCCGAGCTGCCCTGGGGGGTCACGCTCCTGGCCTCCTACCATCCGAGCCGGCAGAACACGCAGACGGGGAAGCTCACCCGGGCGATGCTCGAGGCGGTCTTCGCCGAGGCGCGTCGGCGCCTGCCGCGGGCGGCGGGAGTCGGGGTGGGCAAAGGAGCCTAGGGGTCTTGCCGGGCGCGCAAACTTCTCCCCTTCCGGCCGACTCTGAGGTACCATCGCGCCGTATGGGGCCCAGGGGAGGGCGCCTGCGGTACGGCCTCGGCGTGTGTGCGGTGCTCCTCGTGCTCGGCTCGGGGTGCGCGACCGATCCCATCGCGCGGCCGGTGGCGCCCACGCGCGGACAGATCGTCCAGCAGATCCTGCCGACCACCGTCCAGATCGCCCTCGAAGAAGACGGCCGCCGCGTCCGCAGCGGCTCGGGTGTGGTCATCGCGGCGCGGCCCGTCTCGGACGGCGCGGACTGCTACGTTCTCACGAGCGGTCACATGCTCGCCCGACTCTCCGGCCAGGAGACCGTCTACGTCCTGCTCGGCCGGCACCAGGGTCCGGGCAGCCGGGCCCGGGCGACGGTCCTGGCCCGGCGCGAGAACGAGGATCTGGACCTCGCGCTCCTCCGCATCGCGCACAAGCAGTGCGTGGCCGCGCGGCTCGGCAGCGAGCCGGCCCTGGGGGACGAGATCTGGGTCGTCGCGTTTCCGTGGGGCCGCAACATGACGCTCGTGGGCGGCGTCGTGAGCCAGCTCAACAGCTTCTCGTCCGCCGAGCGCGACATGGCCTCACGCCTGATGGTGGACGCCTCGGTCAGCTACGGGGCGAGCGGCGGGGGCGTTTACGAGGCGGCGACCGGGCGGCTCATCGGGCTCGTGGAGGGCTATCGCACCGCGCGCGTCTCCTTCAAGGGCGATCCCACGCAGCGCTACATCGACGTGCCCGTGCCCGGCGAGACGTACGTGACCCCGCTCGCGGACATTCAGCGGTTCCTGACCGAGTCGGGGTACGCCGAGCTCGTCGGCGTCCGGCAGACGATCGC
Organism: Candidatus Rokuibacteriota bacterium; assembly: GCA_044866005.1. Lineage (GTDB taxonomy): Bacteria > Methylomirabilota > Methylomirabilia > Rokubacteriales > DASRDR01 > JBIOTN01. Next base: position 2,475 of record JBIOTN010000215.1, read on the forward strand.
GGCCCCCAGGCCCTGAGGCGGCGCGCCCCCCTCTGGGGAAAGTCAGGCCAGGCGCCGGCGGAGAGCGCCGCCGAGCCGCCGCCAGCGCCGCGGCTCCGCGAGTCCGCCCGGCAGGAAGAGTCCCACCAGGACCAGCATCAGCCCGTAGATCGTGAGGGCCAGGTACTGCGTCTTCAGGCGCAGGACCTCGCGGATCACGTCCACGACGAGCGCCCCGACCAGCGGCCCGGCGACGGTGCCGGAGCCGCCGAGCATCGCCATCACGATGGGCCCGATCGCGACGTCCAGGCCGAAGACGGTGGCCGGGATGATGTAGGTGAGATACCAGCAGTAGAGCCCGCCGGCCAGCCCCGCCACCGCCGCGCTCGCCGTCAGGCCCAGGCATTTCACCCCGTACGTGTTGACGCCGAAGGCGGAAGCCACCTCCTCGTCCTCCCGGATCGAGACGAAGGCGAGCCCGAGCCGCGAGCGGGCCAGCCAGGCGGTCGCCGCGATCAGGACGGCCAGGACCGCGAGCGCCGCGTAGTAGGCGTGGTAGAGCCGGTAGCCGGTCGGGATGGTGAGCCCTTCCGAGCCGCCGGTCAGGCCGGAGAGGTTCGAGGCGAGCAGCTCGAGGAGGGTGACGAGGCCGAACGTGGCCAGCGCGAAGTAGGCGCCCCGCAGCCGGAAGAACGGGTAGCTGATGGCGACGGCGAACAGCGCCGCCAGCGCCATTCCGGCCGGGAAGGCGAGGAGGAGCGGGTGGCCGGCCTTCAGCAGGATGCCGAAGGTGTACGCGCCGATCCCGAAGAACGAGGCGTGGCCGAGGTTGAGGTAGCCCATGCGTCCGCCCACCCAGTCGTAGCTCTGGGCGAGGATCGCCGCGATGAAGACGGAGAGGAAGAACGCGACCAGGTAGGTGGAGTCGGTGAGGTAGGGCAGGGCGGCGAAGGCCCCCAGCGCCGCCAGCCCGACGAGCGCGGCCGCGGCCGCCACGACCTACCCCAGGAGGCCCCGCGGGCGCGCCAGCAGGATCCCGATCAGGATCACGAAGGCGACCGTCAGCGACCACTCGGCGCCGGCGAAGTAGGAGACCAGCGATTCGGAGAGGCCGAGGACGAGGCTGCCGGCGAGGGCGCCCGGCAGGTTGCCGACCCCGCCGAGCACGATGATGGCCAAATACTTGAGGGTGAGCGGGATGCCGATGTGCGGGTCCACCGGGATCAGCGTGACGAAGAAGACGCCCGCCGTCGCGGTCAGCGCGGTGCCGAGGGCGAAGGCCACGGCCGAGGCGGCGGCGATGTCGATGCCGGCGAGCATGGCGCCCTCGCGGTCCTCGATCACCGCCCGCAGGGCTTTCCCGTGGAAGCTCCGCTGGAGGAAGAGGTGGATCCCCGCGGTCAGCAGGACGATGATGGCGAGCAGGATCAGGCGCAGAGAGGAGACGACGACCGTGCCGAACCGGAGGGGCGGGAGGAAGTAGTCGATGCCCTTGACCGGCTGGGTCAAGCCGAACGCGGTCACGTCCTCGATGGCGAGCGAGATCCCGAGGGTGACGAGGATCGACGCGACGAGGAACTCCTGGTGCGGCATCCCCGTGATCGGCCGGATCAGCGCGCGCTCGACCACGAGGCCGCCCAGGAAGAACACGGGGAAGACCACCAGGACCGCGGCGAAGGGCGGCAGCGCCCAGGCGGTGTAGAGCCAGTAGGTGAGCATGCCGCCCAGCATCAGGTAGTCGCCGTGGGCCACGTTGAGGACGCGGAGGACGCCGAAGATGATGGACAGCCCGAACGCTCCGAGGGCGTAGATCCCGCCCTGGAGGACGCCGCCGATCAGGAGCTGGACGAACGTCTGCACTAGCCCTCGGCCGCGCCGTCGGCCGCTTCCGCTTCGACGTCGAGCGTGATCAGGACGTCGTCGCCGACGACGACGCCGCTGTCCTTCATCGCCGCATTCCAGCTCACCCCGAAGTCGTGCCGGTTGATCCGCGTCGTGGCCGTGAAGCCGATCCGAGTATCGTCGAACGGCGAGCGGCCCTGCCCGAGGAACCGGACGTCGAGGGTCACCGGTCGCGTCACGCCGCGGATGGTGAGGTCGCCCGTAACCGTGTACTCGTTCCGGGCGACCGGCTCCACCCTGGTGCTGCGGAACCGGATCGTCGGGTGCTTCGCCACGTCCAGGAAGTCCTCGCTCCGCAGGTGGTCGTCGCGCTCGGGCTCGCCCGACCAGAGCGTCGCCGCGTCGATCGTGACCTCCGTGCGGGCCCCTTCCGGCCGGCCGGCGTCGAACTCGAGCGTGCCCTTGAGGTTCTTGAAGTGCCCCCGGACGAACGTGATCATCATGTGCCGGACGCAGAACTCCGCCGCCGTGTGGGCTTCGTTGAAGATCCACCGCGCCATCGGACTACTCCTCTCGGTCGCGCCTCACGCTACCACAGCGGGCCGCGGCGAGCGACGACGGGGGGCGGGGCGGGCGACCGCATGGCGGCCCGGGTCGCTGCGGTCGCCTCCTCGTCCACCGTGACCGTCGCCGGGTCGATCACGACGCCGTAGTCGCGGCGGGCGCCCTCCATCGAGACGTAGCCCTCGACGACGTCCCGGAGGACCGCCCGGGCGTCGCGCGCCCACGGCGGACCATAGCCGCCGGCCCCCGGCTGCTGGAACGAGACGACGTCGCCGTACTCGAAGGTGTCGGACGCCTTCGAGTGGACCCGACGCTCGCGCGGCGTGCCCGGGTTGAGGAGGGTCACCCCGGGCTGGCCGGGCTGGCCGCCGAAGAGCCCCCAGGGCGCGAAGCGCTGGCGCTCGGTGTTGTTCGTGAGCTTCCCCGCCTCGAGGAGCAGCCGGAGGTCCCGGCGGATGCCGGTGCCGCCGCGAAAGCGGCCGGGACCGGCCGAGTCGGGGATCAGCTCGAAGCGCTCGACCCGGACCGGCTGGTTCGCCTCCTGCGACTCGACCGGGATGTTCGAGGCGTTGAAGGCCATGGCCATGGCCTCGACGCCGTCGCGGTCCGGACGCGCGGCGGTCCCCGAGAGGACGAGCTCGTAGACGACGGCGCGCCGGCTCCGGCGCGGGTCGACGCCGCCGAAGGTGGGGTTGGCGAAGTGGGAGCCCGCGGCGGTGACACGCTCCGGCAGCGCGGGGGCGAGCGCCCCGATCACGGCGTCGAAGATCCGGTAGCAGAAGACGGCGCGGGGGCCGCCGCCGGCCGGCCGCCGGGGATGGAGGAACGAGCCGAGCGGCGCCTCGATCCGCACCGGGCGGAAGGCGCCGTCGTTCTGCGGCCCGTAGGGATCGGTGAGGCACTTGACGGCGGCGTAGCAGTAGGAGCGCGTGTAGTTCAGGTAGGAGTTCATCCCGGACTCGGTCTGCGGCCCGGTCCCCGCGAAGTCGATCAGCAGCTCGTCGCCGCGGACCGTCACGGTGACGAAGAGCCGCATCGGCGGCGTGCCCGGGCCCCAGTCGTCCATGAAGTCCTCGAAGGGGTAGACGCCGTCGGGCATGGCGCCGATCGCCGCGCGGGCCGTCGCCTCGGTGCGCGCCATGACCTCGGTCAGGGCGGCCTGGACCGTGTCGAAGCCGTGGCGCTCGACCAGCTCCATCAGTCGCAGCTCGCCGACCCGGAGGGAGTTCCGCTGGGCGCGCAGGTCGCCGAGCATCGACTCCGGCGTCCGCGTGTTGGCGAGGATGATCGCCAGGACGCCCTCCTGCTCCAGGCCCGCCTTCCACGGCTTGACGGGCGGGACGTGGAGGCCCTCCTGGAAGTAGTCCGCCACCCCCTCGACCGCCTGGCTGCCGGGGCGCATGCCGCCGACGTCGGTGTGGTGGAGGATGTTGGCGACGAAGCCGATCGGTCGTCCGTCCGCGTGGAAGGCGGGCTGGATCATGAAGAAGTCGGGGAAGTGGCCGGAGCCGAGGTCGGGGCTGTTGAAGAGGACGACGTCACCCGGCCGGAGCGGCTCGCCGGGGACGGCGGCGAGGGCGTTCTTCGCGGCGAAGGACATCGCCCCCATGTGGCCGGGGCTGTACGGCCCCTGGGCGACCATGCGGCCGTGGGGGTCGAAGAGGCAGACCGAGAAATCCTGGCCCTCGCGCGCCTGCTGGGAATGCGCGGTCCGGTGGACGGTCGTGCCGACCTCGACCGTGATGGACTGGAGCCCGCCCCAGATCACGCCGAGCGTGACGGGATCCACCGGGCTCATGGCCCCGGGCCAAGGCCGCTGGCCGCGCCGCCGGGGGCGCCGGCGGCGCCATCGGCGAAGCTCACGATCAGGTTGGCCCAGCGGTCGACGGCAGCCACCGCCCCGGGCGGCAGCACCGTGGTGGACTCGGCCTCCTCGACGACGGCCGGGCCGGCCAGGCGCGCCCCGGCGGGAAGCCGGACCCGGTCGTAGATCGGACAGGGGACGTAGCGGCCCAGCTCCGGGAAGTATGCGGGCCGATCCGGCTTCCGGGCGTCGGCGGCCTCCCGCGTGGCGGGCCGAGGCTCCGGCAGCCGGACCTCCGGCCCCATGCCGATGACGCTCACCGCCACCGTGACCAGCTCGACCTCCGCCGCCGGGTCCGCGTACCCGTAGCGCTGCGCGTAGACGGCGTGGAACCCCTCGCGCAGCGCAGCCGTCAGCTCGTCCTCGGCGGCGCGGTCGGGGAGCGTGACCGTCAGCTCGTAGCCTTGCCCGACGTAGCGAAGGTCCGCGCTCGGCACGACCGTCAGCGGGCCGCCCACGCCCGCCTCGCGGACCACGGCGCGGCCCGCCGCGGTCATCTCGTCGAGCATCTGCCGGAGACGAGCCGCGTCGAGCGCGCCGAGCCGGCTCACGTACGAGCGCGAGACGTCGAACTTCACCTCGGCGGCGAGGAGCCCCAGCGCCGAGGTCACGCCGGCCGCGGCCGGGAGGATCACGCGCGGGATGCCGAGCGCCCGCGCCAGCCGGCAGCCGTGGACCGGCCCCGAGCCGCCGAAGGCGGCGAAGGCGAGCCGCCGCGGGTCATAGCCGCGCTCGATCGAGACCACGCGGGTCGCCAGCTCCATGTTGGTGTTGACGATCTGGTGGATGCCCCAGGCGGCCTCGGCGAGGGAGAGCCCGAGCGGGCCGGCGATGGACTCCTCGATGGCGCGCCGCGCGCCCTCCACGTCGAGCGGCATGCGGCCGCCCAGGAAATAGTCCGGGTTCAGGTAGCCGAGGACGAGGTTGGCGTCGGTCACGGTGGGCTCGGTTCCCCCCCGGCCATAGCAGATCGGCCCCGGGTCCGCCCCGGCCGAGTCCGGCCCGACGGCGATCGTGCCCATCGCGACACGGGCGATCGAGCCTCCGCCCGCGCCGATCTCGACGAGGTCGGTGGCCTGGATGGTCATCGGGATGCCGCTCCCGGGCTGGAGGCGGACCCGGTGCAGCTCGAACTCGCGCACGGTCCGCGGTCGCCCGCCCAGGACGAGCGAGAGCTTGGCCGTCGTTCCGCCCATGTCGAAGGCGACGAGGTCCGCGTGGCCGGCGAGCCTTCCGTATGCCGCCGCCATCAGCGCGCCCGCCGCCGGACCCGACTCGATCATGCGGACCGGGAAGCGCGCCATCGTCTCCGCGGTCGCGATGCCGCCGGCCGACTGCATGACGTAGAGCCGCCCGCGGTAGCCTCCGCCCGGGAGGTCGGCGAGCGCCCGCTCGAGCCGCTCGAGGTAGTCGCGCACCGCCGTCAGCACGTAGGCGTTGACGACCGTCGTGGACGTCCGCTCGTACTCGCGGATCACCGGCGAGACGTCGGAGGAGAGGCTGACCGCGATGTGGGGTGCCTCCGCCCGGACGATCTCCGCCGCCCGCCGCTCGTGGGCCGGGTTGACGTAGGCGTGGAGGAAGCAGACGGCGAGCGAGGTGATCCCCGCCTTGGCGACCGCGCGCGCCGTGGCACGGACCTCGGCCTCGTCGAGCGGCGTCAGGACCTCGCCGTCGAAGGCGACGCGCTCGGTCACCTCGTGGATCCGCGAGCGCGGGACGAGCGGCGCGGGCTTCTCGATGAAGAGGTCGTAGAGCTGGTAGCGCTTCTGGCGGCCGATGACGAGGACGTCGCGGAACCCCCGCGTCGTCAGGAGCGCGACGTTCCGCCCCTTGCGCTCGATGACGACGTTCGAGCCGAGCGTGGTGCCATGGATCGCCTGGGCGAGGTCGCCGGCGTGCAGGCCGGCCTGCGCCAAGAGCTCGCGGAGTCCCTCGATGCAGGCGCGAGCGGGGTCCTCGGGCGTGGTGAGGCGCTTGCCGGTCAGGAGGCGGCCGTCTGCGGTCTGGAGCGCGAAGTCGGTGAAGGTGCCGCCGACGTCGAACCCGATGCGAACGCTCACGGGAGCTGGCCGCCGGGGGGCAGGAGACACCCCGGCCCTCTCCCGCCCCGCACGGGAGGGAGAGGGGGAGGGGCGAGTGGCCTCAACCCTACCGGGAGCCGGGGCGGGGGTAGGCGTGCTTGCCCGACGCGATCTCGGCTGGCCAGAGCGTCACGTACTTGCCTTCCTGGATTTGCGTCGGGAACGGGTTGAGCGTGCCCTGGCCCGTCTGGGGATCGAAGCGGAGCCGGCCGCTGATCGTCTCGATGTCGAGGCTCCTGATCGCGGCGAGGAGCTTCTCGCGGTCGAGCGTCCCGGCCTTCTCCAGCCCCGCCACGAGCGCCTCGAAGCCGAAGTAGTGGATGGACGACCAGGGGTAGTCCTCGGCCTTCACGTTGAGCTTCTGGATCAGCTCCTCGAAGGGCTTGGAGTTGCCCGCCTTGACGCCCGGCATCCAGTACGCCTCCCCGGTGACGAGGTTGGCGTTCCGGATCCCGACCGCCCCGTAGAAGGCGACGCCGTGGTGGATCATGTGGTACTCGCGCGGGCTCAAGCCCTGTTCCAGCGCCTGCTTGAAGAAGGTCACCTCGCGCGCGGGGAAGGCCGCCATGTACACGATGTCGGGATTGGCGGCCTTGAGCTTCGTGATGATCGGCGTGAAGTCCTGGGTCGCGACGGGGAAGGACTCCTCCACCTTCACCTCCAGGCCGATCTCCTTCGCCTTCGGGATGGACCCCGAGCCGACCTCCTTGGGGTGCGGCGTGTCCTCGATGACGAACCCGATCGATTTCGCCTTCCCCTCGGCCTTCAGCATGTCGAAGTAGTGGTGCGACCACTTGGTGCCGTCGTCGATCACCCCGACGAGCCACTTGAAGCCGCGCTTGAAGATCCCGGTCGAGTTCGCCTCGAGGGCCAGCATCGGGATCTGGTGCTTCTCGGCGACGGTGGAGGCGGCGACCGTGATGGGGGAGGAATAGGGGCCCAGCAGGACGTGGACCTTGTCCTCCGTCACGAGCTTCTCGTAGAGACGCACGGAATCGGGGGGCTTCGAGGTGTCGTCGTAGACGACCATCTTGATCGGCAGGCGCCGGCCGTACTCGCGGAGCATGACGCCGCCCTTCGCGTTGATCGTCTCGGCCCACAGCTCCATCATCCGCTTGAAGTGGCCGACCTCCGCGGACGCCGGCCCCGTGACGGCGACCGTGGCGCCGACGCGGATCTCGGTCGGCGCCTGCGCGGCGGCCTGCGGCGCGAGGCCGAGCCACCCGACGAGGAGGAGGACGGTGAGGGACGTGAGGACGCGACCGTAGGTCATCGAAGCCTCCCGTGGTCGGGAAGTGGTGGCCGGAACAGCCGAAACGGTGCCCTCACTCTACGGGACCGGGCGGGCGGCGGTCAAGCGCGCGGCCGGCGGCCCGCGCGCCGGCCATCAGTCCGGGCGCGGGCCGAGGGCGACGACGCCGGCCGTGGCGAGCCGCGCGATCTCCCCGCGGCCGAGACCGAGCTCCTCGAGGACCTCGGCCGTGTGCTCGCCGAGCCGGGGCGCCGGGCGGCGGATCGCGGCCGGCGTGGCCGACGCCCTGAAGGGAACGTCGAGCATCCGGACCCGGCCGTAGCCCGGCTGCTTGACCTCCGTGACCAGCCCGAGGTGGCGGACCTGCGGGTCCGCGAAGACCTCGTCGAACTCGAGGATCGGCCCGGCGGCGATCGCGGCGGCTTCGAAGCGCGCGACCCACTCGGCCGTCGAGCCGGTCGCCAGCACGCCCTCCACGCGCGCCTTGAGCTCCCCGTGGTGCGCCAGCCGGTCCGCGTTCGTCGCGAAGCGCGGGTCGGCGCCGAGCGCGTCGTCGCCGAGGAGTCGGCAGAAGCGGCCCCACTGGTCGGGATTCATGAGGACGACCGCGACGTAGCCGTCGCGTGTTCGATACGCCTCGGCCGGGGTGAGGTGGGGGTTGCGGTTCCCCTCCCGGCCCGGACGCACCCCGGAGTCGAAGTAGTGCGCCACCGGGTCGGGGAGGAGCGCGAGCGTCGAGGCGAGAAGGCTCACGTCGAGGTGCTGGCCCACGCCGGTCCGGAACCGGTGGACGAGGGCGGCGCTCACCGCGCCGAAGGCGAGGAACGCCGCGGCGAGGTCCGCCACGGAGCCACCGGCCCGCGTCGGCGGGTGGCCGGGCATGCCGGTGAGGGCCATGAGGCCGCTCATGCCCTGAGCGATCAGGTTGTAGCCCGGGCGCTGCGCGTAGGGGCCGGTCTGTCCGAAGCCGGTCACCGAGGCGTAGACGACGCCGGGGTTGACGGCGCGCACGGCGGCGTAGCCCAGCCCGAGCCGGTCCGCCGCGCCCGGCAGGAAGTTCTCCACGACCACGTCGGCGCGGCGGGCCAGCTCGAAGGCGAGCCGGGCCCCGTCGGGCTGCCGGAGATCCACGGCGATGCCGCGCTTGTTCCGGTTCACCGCGGCGAAGACGGCGCTCATCCCGTCCCGGCCGCCGACGTGCCGGAGATCGTCGCCCCGGCCCGGCCGCTCCAGCTTGACCACGTCCGCGCCGAGGTCCCCGAGGAGCGTCGCGCAGTAGGGGCCGGCGATGACGCGGGAGAGATCGAGAACGCGGATGCCGTCGAACACGGTCAGTCGCGCTCGAGGAAGCCGTCCGTCGGGGCGCCCACTTCGGGGATCCCGGCCCGCGCGATCGCGTCGATGCGCGCCTTGACCGCGCCCGGGACGACGCGGTGCACGAGCCCCAGGGCCTGGGCCTCGGCCGCCGAGTATCGCCGGCCTTCCAGGATGATCTCCTTCGCCCGCGCGGGGCCGACCAGCCGGACGAGCCGCGTGGTCGTGTGTCCTCCGGTCGATGGCTCGGGTCGCTGACGTGCGGTGGCCCGAGGGTGCGGCGAGCTTAGCCCGCCCCAGCGGAGCCGTCAACGTCGCGTCGGCGCGGCGCGTCGGCGCGGGGCCGAGAGCGCAGTTCGACACGCCGGATCTTCCCCGTCTCCCTGCAGCTCGCCCGACGCGAGAGCGGCGGACACCCGCGCCCTCCCGCGCGAGGCGGCTTCGCCGCCGCAACGGTGGGGGGAAGCCGGGGGGGTCTTCCGAGACCCCCCCGAAGATCCGGGCTAGGCGGCGGCTTTCTTGAGTCCCGGCTCCCGCTCCAGATGGTCCTTCATGTGACCGAGGATCCGCTGGAGCTGCTCTTCGTCGGCCTGCTTCATGTGGCTCCAGATCTGCTGGCACTGCGCGCAGTCCTTCCCGTCCTTCTGGAAGGTGTCGTAGCGGTGCAGGCCCTTCGAGATGACCGACGCGGTCTCCATGAGGTTGTACGTCGCATCCTTCAGCATGCTCGCCTCCATTCCGTCGCGACTCTCACGATCGGGGCTCACGTCTTGCAATCCAACGGCCGGCCTTGCCGCGGACGTCCGGCCGCCGACGGCCCGGCAGTTGACAATCGCCGGGGCCTGCCCAAGGATGAACCGCGGGGAAGGAGCTGGCGATGCCGAGCGGCGTGGCCATCGTGACCGGCGCCTCGCGCGGGATCGGCCGCGCGATCGCGGCGACCCTCGCGGAGGCGGGCTTCCGCGTCGTCGTGAACTACCGCGAGCGCGAGCGGGACGCGCGGGCGCTCGTCGAGAAGATCGCCGGGGGCGGGGGCCAGGCCCGGGCCGTGCGGGCGGACGTCGGCGTCCCCGCCGATGCCGCCGCCCTGGCGCGCGCGGCGCTCGACGCGTTCGGGCAGGTGGACGTCCTCGTCAACAACGCCGGGATCAGCCTCCCGGGCGTGCCGCTCGCCGACGTGCCGGCCGCCGAGTGGGAGCGGATGCTCCAGGTGAACCTGAGCGCGCCGTTCTACCTGATCCAGACTCTCCTCCCCCACATGCGGCGCCGTGGGACCGGGCACATCATCAACCTCTCCTCCAACGTCACGCAGCGCTTCCCGGCGGGCTCCGGCGCCTACACCGTCTCGAAGTGCGGCCTGGAGGCCCTGACCCGCATCCTCGCGAAGGAGGAAGGCCCGCACGGGATCCGCGTGAACGCCGTGGCGCCCGGCCCGATCGCGACGGACATGCTCGAGGCCTCGCTCGCCGCCAAGGGACCGGAGCGGGCCGCGGCGTTCATCGAGTCGGTGCCGCTGCGGCGGAAGGGGCGGCCCGAGGAGATCGCCGCGGTCGTCCGCTTCCTGACCTCGGACGAGGCCAGCTACCTCACGGGCCAGGTGATCTACGTGAACGGCGGCGGCCCCGCGGGCTGATGGCCTGGAGCGCCCGGCGCTCGACGTCGGGCTCCCCTGCGGGCGGCTCGTAGACCCGCCGCTGCGCGTCGAGCAGCTCCACGCGCGCATCCGAGAGGTCGCGCCCCCCGCGTGCCCGGGCCCGGAGGCGGCGCCTCAGCTCGCTCACGGGCGCGTCGCACCAGACGATCCGGAAGGGCACGCCGCGGCGCCGGGCGAGGGCGCGGGCCGCGGCGCGCTCGGCGCGGCGGCCGAAGACGCCGTCCAGGACCACCGGCCACCCCGCCGCGAGCAGTCGCTCGCCGATCCGTCGGCACGCCGCGTAGGTGCGCGCGGTCAGCTCGGGCCCGTAGAGTCCCCGGCCGAACGCCGCGCGGACGCGGCGATGGCGCGGGATGCCGGCGAGCTGCTTCCGGACCGCGTCCGTCCGCACGACGATCGCGCCCGTCGCGCGGGCGAGACGGCGCGCCACCGTCGTCTTGCCGCTCCCCATGAGCCCCGTCATGACGGTCAGCCGGCCCCGGCCGCGCGGCCGCGCGTAGCGGCCGGCGAGCTCGAAGTAGCGGCGCGCGCGCGCGGCCGCCGCCGCGGCGTCGGGCCGCCGGGGATCCCCGGCCTGCATCCCGTAGACCTTGCCCCGGACGTAGGCGCGGTACGCGCGGTAGAAGTCCAGGAGCGGGACCGCGGCGTAGTCGCCGCTGGCGTCGAGGTAGGCGTTGAGGAAGTCGATGGCCAGGTCGCGGCGGCCGCTCTCTTCGAGGTCCATCGCGAGGAACGCGATCTCGGACGCGGTGTCGCCGTACCGGAAGCGCCGGTTGAACTCGATGCAGTCGAAGATGCGGATGGGATCGGTGCAGCAGACGTGTTGCGCCTGGAGGTCGCCGTGGCAGTCGCGGACGCGGCCCTGGCGGACGCGCGCGACGAGCGGCGCGGCCTCCTGCCGGAGGAACCGGCGGACATAGTCCCGGATGGTCCGCCGGAGCCGGCGAGGGAGCGTCCCCGCGGGAAACCGCCGCGTCTGGGCGAAGTTCTCGTCCCAGTTCCGGCGGATCACCGCGGGCCGCCCGTAGCGGTCGATGGCCGGCCGGCGGGCGGCGCGGGCATGGAAGTCGGCCACGACGTGCCCGATGGCCTCGAGGAGCGCCGGGTCGGCCGCGCCTCGGGCGACGAGCCGGTCGAGCATGCGCGACGCCGGCAGCCGTCGCATCGCGACCGCGACCTCGGCGGTCCGCCCCGCACCCCCGATCCGGTACCGGCCGCCGTCCCGCTTGATCTCGACGACCCCGAGGTACGTGTCCGGCGCCAGGCGCCGGTTCAGGCGGACTTCCTCTTCGCAGAAGTGTCGGCGCCGACGCAGCGTGCGGAAATCGAGGAAGCCGAGGTCGACCGGCTTCTTCACCTTGTAGACGTACGCGCCCGCCAGGAAGACCCAGGAGATGTGGGTTTCGATGACCCTGACCGTCCGGGGCCGGTGCGGGTAGGGCGCGGGGTGCTCGAGGGCCCGGACCGCCGGCGGGGCATCCCGCACGGTCATCGCGCCGCCGCCCGCGCCGGGGGGCGGGGGACTCCGACGTGGCGGCCGCTTTTCCCCGTCTTTCCGTCCAGTTCCGTTGCTCCCGCATTTGTTGACAAGTGCGGTCCCGGAGGGGTAAGGATAGGGCCGCCTCGGAGGTCGGGTCGGCGCCGGGGCGTGGACCGGGGCGGCGCAGCGCGGGCGGCCTCGGGTCGGCCGATGGGATGGGTCAGCCGGCTGGATGCGCGGAAGGAGGAGTGGGTGCTGGTACTCCTCTTGATCGTGGTGCTGATCGCCTTCGTCGCCTCGCTGCTTCCCATCCTCTACCCCGGGACGATCGTCAGCATGCTCGGCACCCCGCTGAACGTTCTGCTGGGCGAGTTGCTCGGCCACACGCTGAAGGTCGGGAAGGGCTCGCTCGTGACGATGGCGCAGGGCGCGTACACGCTCACGCCCGAAGGCGTGCTCGCCATCTACGTGCCGGTCCTCGTGGTGATCCTGCTGGTCATGCGCGGCCGCTGAGACGCCGTCCCGCTCCGGCTCCCATCGGGAGCGGGAGCGGGCATGCGGGTGGGGGAGGGGCGGGGTCGGCGCCCTCCCCTACCTCCTACTCCACCACCGCGATCCCGTCGATCTCGATCAGCGCGTCCGCATCCCAGAGGGCCTTCACCTCGACCAGCGTCGCCGCGGGATAGTGTCCGCCGAGCAGCTCGCGATAGACCGCGCCGATGGGCGCGAGCTTCGCGCGGTAGTCGTCCTTGTGCAACACGTAGAAGGTCACCTTGACCAGATCCCGGAGCGTTCCCCCCCGGGCCTCGATGACCGCGCCGAGGTTCGCCAGCGCCTGACGGAACTGCGCGACGAGGTCGCCCGTGCCGACGATGCGCCCCTCCCGGTCCAGGGCGGTCTGCCCCGCGAGGAAGAGCAGCCGGCCCCGGGCCTCGATGCCGTGAGAGAAGCCGGACGGCTTGGCCAGGCCGGGCGGGTTCACGATCGTCTTTCCCATGGAGGCTCCTGCCGCGTCAGTGGCCGGTGAACCGGGGCGGGCGCTTCTCGGTGAACGCGCGATAGAACTCCCGGTGATCCCCCGCCATGAGCATGAGCGCCTGGGCCTGCGCCTCGGCCTCGATCCCGGCGAGCAGGTCCATGCCCCACTCGTTGTTCAGCATCCGCTTCGTCAGGCCGAGCGCCTGGCCGGCTCCCTCGCCGAGGCGTCGCGCCAGCGCCTCCGCCTCCTCGGCCAGCCGGTCGGCCGGGACGACACGGCAGGCGAGGCCGTAGCGCTCGGCCGTCACGGCGTCGATCGTGTCGCCGAGCATGAGGAGCTCCGTGGCCCGGCCGAATCCCACCACCCGGGGGAGCAGGAGCGCGGCCCCCATGTCGGCGCCGGCCAGCCCGACCTTGGTGAAGAGGAACGCGAAGCGCGCGGTGTCGGCCAGGAGCCGGAAGTCGGCCGCGAGCGCCAGCACCGCTCCCGCCCCCGCCGCGATCCCGTTGACGGCCGCGATCACCGGCTTCTCGAGGAGCCGGAGGTTCCGCACCACCGCGCCGGTCATGCGCGTGAACTCGAGCATGCCCTTCACGTCGCGCTGCTGAAGCTCGCCGATGATCTCGTGGACGTCGCCGCCCGAGCAGAACGCCGTGCCCGTCCCGGTGAGGACCAGCACGCGCACGGCCTCGTCCGTCTGGCAGGCCCAGGCCAGGCGCTCGAGCTCGGCGTAGACCTCGAAGGTGAGGGAGTTGAGCGTCCGTGGGCGCGTGAAGGTGACCGTGCCCACGCCGTCCCGGACCTGGTAGTCGAACGCGCTGTAGGCGGACACCGCCTCACCCGCCCGGGCTCATCCGAACGGATCCCACGTCGTGACGCGCTGGGGCGCGATCTTGTAGATGCGGCGGACCTCGCCCGGGAAGCGCATGGCCGGCGGGTAGCGGTCCCGGCCCAGGTACCGCTGCGCGAGGTGGTCCAGGTGCTCGTCCGCGCCCGCCTCCGTGATCTCGACCACGGGCCCGCGCACGGCCAGGTAGCGGTTCGGGTTGTCGGGGTCCGGGATCTCGATCGCGACCTGCCGCCGCTTCGCCATGTTGAGGTCCTTCTGGCGACCCGCGGCCGAGTTGACCAGGATGAACCGGCCGTCGTAGTCCACCCAGACGGGCGTGACGTGGGGCGTGCCGTCGGGCATCAGCGTCGCCAGGTGGGCGAAGGTCCGCTTGCGGAACAGGTCGAGGAACTCGGCGGGGATCGGCCCGGCGGACGGCTCGGCGCGCCGCCACGCGTCGTAGCGCGCGACGAAGTCGGGGTCACGGCGCTGGAGGCGGTTGTACCCCACGCGGCGGCTCCGCGTCATGAGCCGGTAGGCGAAGGGGACGGGCGGAAGGTCCAGGTGCTCGTGCACCTGCTCGAGCCAGACGAGGCTCGCGTATGCGGCGTCCTGGAACTCGTCCACGACCGGCTTGCGCGCCTGCTGGAAGGCGGCCAGGGCGGCGCGGACGTCCCGGGTCCCGGCGAAGCAGCCGGCGAGCGCGATCGCGTCCTCGAGCGCGAGCTTGGTGCCGGAGCCGATCGAGAAGTGGGCCGTGTGGAGCGCGTCGCCGAGCAGCACGACGTGCTCGTGGCTCCAGTGCCGGTTCCTCACGAGGGGGAAGTTGAGCCACTTGACGAAGTTGTTCGAGAGCAGGGCGTGGCCGCCCAGGTCGGCCTTGAACACCTGGGCCAGGCCCGCGGCGGTCTCGGCGGCCGACATGCCCGCGAACCCGGCCCGCGCCCAGGTCTCGGGCGGGCACTCCACGATGAAGGTGCTCGTCGTCTTGTTGAACCGGTAGGCGTGGTAGATGAAGAGTCCGGCCTCGGTCTGGCGAAAGCCCATGGTGAGGCCGTGGAAGAGCTGGTGCGTGCCGAGCCACAGATACCGGTTCTGGCGGACGTCCACCGAGGGCTGGAAGAAATCGGTGTAGCTCCGCCGGACCAGGCTGTTCGCGCCGTCGGCGCCCACCAGGAGGTCGCAGTCGGCGACCTCGGCCACGTCCCCGACGTTCTGGTTGAAGCGGAGGTCGATCCCGAGGCCGCGACAGCGCCGGTGGAGGATCTGGAGAAACGCGAGGCGGGCGACGCCCCAGAAGCGGTTTCCCCGGATGGACACCGTCTCGCCGCGGTGGACCACGTCCACGCTCTCCCAGACCTCGGACGCCTCGGTGATCTGGCGGGCCGTCTCCGCGTCGTGGTTCTGGAGGAACGCGTAGGTCCGGCCCGAGAAGACGATGCCCCAGCCGAACGTGTCGTCCGGTCCGTCGCGCTCGAGGATCGTGATGGCGTGGCCGGGGTCCTGCTTCTTCATGAGGATGGCGAAGTAGAGCCCGGCCGGGCCCCCGCCCACGATGGTGATCCTCACCGCATCCCCCGTCGCCCGCTCCCCGGGTTCATGCTAAAAGCCGCCCGGTCTGTCCTCTTCTCTACGGGGGGAGGCAGGCCCGATGCCGTCGCTGAACAGCGACGGCCGCGGCTTCGCCGCGAGGGCCGTCGGAAGGGGGGCGAAGCCCCCCTCCGAGAAAATCAGGCCTGGACCGCGCCCCCGTCGACCTGCCACGCCTGCGCCGTGACGCCGCGCGTCTCGTCGGAGGCCAGCAGCACGGCGAGGGCCGCCACCTCCTCCGGCTCGACCAGCCGCTGCTGCGGGGAGAAGCCCTCGAGCGCTCGCACCGCCTCCTCGTACGTGCGGCCGGTCTTCTGCTGGATCCGTCGTACGCCGTCCCAGGTCAGCTCGGTCGCGACGTAGCCGGGGCAGATCGCGTTGACGGTGATCCCCGCCGTCGCGACCTCCATCGCCAGGGCCCGGGTGAGGCCGAGGAGCCCGTGCTTCGAGGCGACGTAGGCGGCGATGTAGGGGGCCCCCCGGCGCGCCGCGGTGGAGGCGATGTTGATGATCCGGCCCCAGCGGGCCGCCAGCATGGCGGGAAGCACGGCGCGGCTCATGTAGAACGCCCCCGTCAGGTTGACCCGGAGGTGACGCTCCCAGAGCGCGTCGTCCGTGTCGGCGAGCTTCGCGGAGACCGCGAGGCCGGCATTGTTGACGAGGATCTGGATCGGGCCGAGCGCCTCGCTCGTGGCTCCGACCGCAGCCTCCACCTGCGCGCGCTCCCCGACGTCGCACGCCACGGCCAGAGCCTTCCGGCCGAGACCGCGGATCTCCGTCGCGACCGCATCGATCTCGGCGGCCGTCCGCGCCGTCACCCCCACGTGGGCACCCTCCCGGGCGAAGGCGAGCGCGATGGCCCGGCCGATGCCGCGGCCCCCGCCGGTCACCAGCGCGACGCGATTGTCAAGCCGCATGGGCAGATGCGGTGCGGCCCCGTGGCGCCGCCGTCAGGATGGTCGGCACGCGAGCAGGATACACCCGGCGGTCGCGCATCGCCGCCTCCTCCTCACAGGCGCGGGGCCACGCGCTTGTAGAAGAAGAGCTCACGATAGCCCTGGGGCAGGTTGTCCACGTAGCCCGTGCTGACGAACCCGAGCGCCCGGTGCAGCTGGATCGCCACCGCGTGGGTCTCCGGCGTGGAGGAGAAGAGGCGAGGTCCGGGACTCTGCTCCTCGACGGCCTGGAAGAGGGCGCGCGCGACCCCCCGCCGGCGCCAGTCCGGGCGCACGCTCACGAGCGTGACGAGCGTGCAGCCGAACCAGTCCGTGCGGTAGGCGAGGACGCCGACGGGCCCGCCCTCGGCCCGGGCCACGAGGAGCTGGGCGCGGTCGAACGCCGCCTGGACGAAGGCGCCGCCCCGGCCGCCGCCGAACACCTCCTCGGCGAGGTCGGCGCACGGCGGCACGTCCTCCGGACGCGCCGGGCGGACGGCGGCGACGGATGGGCTCTGCGGCACCCCGCTATCCCTCCGCCTCCAGGATAGGCCATGATGGGAGGCGCGGTCCCATGGGGCAGACCTACCTTCTCACCGGGCGGCCCGGCGTGGGCAAGACCACCTGCCTCCGGACGGCGCTCGCCGCGCTGGCGGCGCCGGCGGGCGGCTTCCTGACCGAGGAGATTCGCGAGGGGGGAACCCGCGTCGGCTTCCGGCTCGTCACGCTCGACGGCCGGCGCGCCACGCTGGCCCACGTCGCGCGGACGGGGCCCCCGCGCGTCGGGAAGTACGGGGTGAACCTCGGGGCGCTCGAGCGGCTCGGCGTGGCCGCCATCCGCGCCGCCATCCGGGCCGGGCGGCTCGTCGTCGTGGACGAGATCGGGAAGATGGAGATGGCCTCGCCCGCCTTCCGCGAGGCGGTGGAGGAGGCGCTCCAGGGCCCGGCGCCGGTCCTCGGGACGATCCTCGCCGCGCCGCATCCGTGGGCGGACCGGATCAAGCGCGAGCCGACCGTCCGGCTCTTCGAGGTGACGCTGGCCAACCGCGCGTCGCTCCCGGACGAGCTGGCCGCGCTGCTCGGAGCCGAGACGTCGGAAGGTCGCCCGCGGCCCGCGGACCGGTCGCGGCGCCGGCCGGCCGCCGCCTCGCCGGCGCCGCCGTGAAGCTCGGCGTCTTTCTCCCCGTGTCGGGGCGCGCCGCCAGCAGCGTTCTGGCGGACGCGGCCCGCCGGGCCGAGGCCCTCGGCTACGACTCCGTCTGGACGGCCGACCGCATCGTCACCCCGTGGGAGATCGCCACCCCCTATCCCTACAGCGCCGACCGGCGCTTCATCGTGCCGCCCGACGTCCCGTTCCTCGAGCCGCTCACCTGCCTCGCCTACCTCGCCGGCCGCACCGACCGGATCACGCTCGGGATGAGCGTGCTGGTCATGCCCTACCGCCACCCGCTCCACTGGGCCAAGGTCGTGGCGACCATCGACCACCTCTCGAAGGGTCGCCTCATCCTGGGGGTGGGGGTCGGCTGGATGGGCGAGGAGTTCGACGCGCTCGGCGTCCCGTTCAAGGAGCGCGGGGCGATGGCGGACGAGGCGCTCGAGGTGGTCGAGCGGCTCTGGCGCGAGGAGAGGCCCGCCTTCGACGGCCGCTACTACCGGTTCGGGCCGGTCGGGTTCGCCCCCAAGCCGCTCCAGGCGCCGCGCGTGCCGATCTGGGTCGGCGGCGAAGGGACGCGGGCCCAGCGGCGCGCCGGCCGCTACGGCGACGCCTGGTTCCCCTACTTCGTCCGCATCACGCCCGGCGAGCTGGCCGCGCGGTTCGAGACCGTCCGCCGCGCCGCCGCCGAGGCCGATCGGGACCCCGACACGGTCCAGCTGGCCTGCTGCCTCCCCGTCGAGCTCACGCCCGAGCCCGTGCCGCAGGAGCCCGATCGGCTGTGGGGGACGGCGGCGCAGGTCGGAGAGGCGCTCCGCGCGTTCCAGCGGGTCGGCGTGGCCCACGTGGCGCTCCAGTTCATGGTCCCGCGCTGGCCCGACCGCCTCGCCGAGATCGAGCGCTTCGCCGCCGAGGCCTTGCCGG
>JBIOTN010000216.1:0-6306 GCA_044866005.1 Candidatus Rokuibacteriota bacterium
GGCGCGCGGAAGAGGAGCGTCCCGCCGCCGACCACGGCGGCGAGGCCGACGACGCCGTCGGGATCAGGTGGCGCGCGGAAGAGGAGCGTCCCGCCGCCGACCACGGCGGCGAGGCCGACGACGCCGAGGACGAGCCGGCTGTGCCGCCCGGAGACCCAGCGCGTCGCGTCGGCCACGGTCCGCCCCGCTGCGAGCGAGGAGGTCGCGGGCGCGCCCGCCGTGCCGGCGGGGGCGACCGGCTCGCCGGCGCGGGCCGGGCTCGCCGGACGCTCGCGCGGCGGCGTGACGACCGCCGTCGGCGCGTCGCCGCGTAGCCGTCCCGGCCCGATCGAGCGGACGGTCCGCTCCCGAACCTGCTCGAGCCGCGCGCGATCGCGGTACTCCCGCGCCCGCTGGTGCTGCGGGATCTCCTTGAGCACGGCGTCGAGCTCGGCGACCGCCTCGGCGTAGGCGTGGCGCTCGAAGGCGCCGATGCCGCGCTCCACGGCGGGCTCGAGGCGCTCCACCGTTCGCCAGAGCGCCTTGAGCCGGTCGGTCTGCTCGTCGAGCCGGCGGAGGAGCGTCGGGAGCCCCACGTCCGAGGCCTCGGGCTCGGCCGAGGGCAGCGCGTCGTCGAGCACGGCGGCGCCGACAGCCGCGACGACCAGCCGGTGGAGGCGCCCGACCTCGGCGAACTTCCGCTCCACCGCCTCCCGGATGTCACCGCCGCCCTCACCCTCGACCCCGTCGCGGACCGGCAGAAGGTCCTGGCGGACGTCGTCGAGCGTCTGATACCGCCCGGACGGCTCCTTCGCCAGCGTCCGGTGCACCACCTGCACCAGCGCCGGCGGCAAAGCCGGGTTCTGCGCGGCGAGCGGCGGCGGCTCCTCGGAGCGCACCTTCTCCATCGTCTCGAAGTAGTCCTCGCCGACGAAGGGCCGATGGCCGCAGAGCAGCTCGTAGAAGACGACGCCGACCGAGAAGATGTCCGACCGGGCGTCCGTCCGCCGGCCCCGCGCCTGCTCGGGCGACATGTAGTTGGGCGTCCCCATCAGGAGGCCGGTCCGGGTGAGCTCGGACGCCGCCACGCGGGCGATGCCGAAGTCGAGGATCTTCACCTGCCCGTTCTGCAGGACGAAGATGTTCCCGGGCTTGATGTCCCGGTGGATCACGCCCCGCTGGTGCGCGAAGGCCAGCCCCTCGCAGATCTGGGTCATGAGCCCGAGCTTCTGGCCGAGCGTCCAGGGCGGCTCGGCCGTGATGATGCGCGTGAGGGGCTGTCCCTCCAGCAACTCCATGACGATGAAGACCTCGCCCTGGTCCTCGCCGAGCTCGTAGACGGTGACGATGTTGGGATGGTTCAGGCGGGCAGCCGACTGGGCCTCCCGGAGGAAGCGCTCGCGGGCCTCGGTCCCGGGCTCGGCGCCTTCGGTCATCACCTTGATGGCGACCATCCGGTCGAGCGCGGGGTCGTGGGCTTTGTAGACGCTGCCCATCCCGCCGCGGCCGATGGGCTCGAGGACGCGGTACTTGCCGATGCGCTCGGGAACCGCGCTCATCCCAGGACCCGAGGCCGCGACCCGACCACCATCCACCGCGTCGCCGGAGGGGTTCGCCCTCCGGGCCTCACTGCCGCAGCAGCTCCTCGACGTGGCTTCGCGCCAGGGTGGCGAACTGCTCGCCGGTCCCTTCCAGCTCGGCGCTCGCGACGCAGTTCATGTACTCCTCGACCGCCCGGGTGAACTGCCGGCGGCGCGAGAGCTCCCGGCCCGCCTCGAGAAAGTACTGCTGCCGGTTCCCGTAGTGCCGGGCGATGAGGGTGACGATCTTGGCCACCACCTTCTCCGTGACCCGGTTCAGGACCTCCGTGGGGATCGGCGCGTTCTTCGCCACGGCCTGGATCCCGGCCGACTCGACGCCTTCGGAGTAATCCTGCTTGAACGTCTCCTGCTCGTCGATCTTCTCGGCCAGCAGGATCTCGCCCCGCTCGACGCCGACCAGCCGGAAGGAGACGCTCACGTACCCCATCGCCAGGACCGTCCCGACGCGGTAGGTGAAGAGCTGGTGGACCGGCTCCTGGATGGTCTGCGCGGGCGCCGGGTCCGAGGCCTTCTTCCGTCCCTCCCGAAGGTCGGCGAGGTGGAGGTCGTAGGCCGGGTTCGTCACCGTCCGCGACCCGACCTGCACCGTCACGGTCTTCCGGCCCTCCGCCTCGTTCTGGTCCACCTTGTACTGGAGGACGCGCCCGACCAGGATCACGTCGATCCCCGCGATCTTGCCGATCTCCTTCGCGGTCTCGACGTCGAGCACACCGGCCTGCCCGATCGAGATCTCCTTGATGATCGACTGGAGGGCTTCCCGCTCGATGACCCTGAAGTCCTTCCGCCCGAGCTTGAAGAGGTTCGTCACGATGCTGCCGGAGAGGATGGAGCCGGCATCGGGCGCGGTCTTCGGCGGCTCGAGCTCCAGCACGGCGATCTTCAGGGAGGCGCGGTCCAAGAGCTTCTCGTGGGTCTGCTCCACCTTGTTCGCGGTGTCGCGGTAGATGGGATCGACCTGCTGGAGCGCCCGGAACCAGAGGTACGTGTTCCCCCACAGCTTCTGGTTCTCGAACTCCTGCGCGCGCTCGTAGAGCTTCGCCGCCAGCTCCCGGACCAGGGCACGGAGCTGGCCGTCCACGCTGGCGGCCGGCCCGAACGCCTCGACCGCGTGGCCGAGAGCGGCGTACACCCGGCCCCAGTCGTCGTTCTCCGCGCGCCGCAAGGCCTCCGTATAGGCCCGCCGGCGCCCCTCGCGCGCGATGCGGTCCACCGCGTCACGGAGCCGCCCGTCGGCCGGCCAGTACTTCACGGCGATCCGCAGGAAGCCGTAGGCCTTCTCGAGCTGCCCCTCGCTCTCGGCCTGGCCGGCCCGGCCCAGGTAGTAGGCGAGGCTGTCGCGCTGCTGCGCCGCCCGGAGGCGCGCCTGAACCGTCTCGTTCGAGGGATCCCGGGCCAGGGCCTCCTCCAACTGCCGCGCGGCGGCGCGCCAGTCCTCGGCCGCCTCCGCGGCGGCGGCGAGCCGCAGGCTTCGCTCGATGGCGCCGCGGATCGCCTCCTGCCGCTGCCGCGTGGCCGTCGCGTTTCCCGGGTCGATGGCCAGGACGCGCGTCGCGGCCTCTTCGGCCTGCGCCCACTCACCCCGCTGCGCGAGGGTCCGACCCTCCGACAGGAGCCGCTCGAGCTCCTGCCCGAGCGTCTGGCGGCGCTGCCGCAGCGTGGCCTGGAACTGCCGCGACGGCGCGTGCTGGGGGTCGTAGCGGAGGGCGCGCTCCACCGCGGCGAGGCCGCGGTCGACGTCGGGAAGCTGGCTCATGGCGCCCGCCGCCGCCATCGCGCTCCGGAGCTCGGCCTGCGCCGCTCCGGCCCGCGCCTCGGCCAGGGCGACCCGATACTGGACGTTCTGCGGCTCCTTCTGGAGCGCCTGCTCGTAGGCCCGGATGGCCTCGTCCCACTTCTGCTGGCCGGCGAGACCCTTGCCGAGCTCGAAGTCCGCGCCACCGGCGGCACACCCGGCCAGCACCAGGGCCGCCGCGATCAAGCCCAGCCGGCTTCGTCGACACGCTGTGGGCATGCTCAGGGTCCTTTCTTCTTCCCGGGTTGGTCGCCGATCATCTCCTTGAGGTTCTCCTGGCCCGTCCGCTCGAGCGCCCGGGAGGCCTTCTGCAGGCTGCGCGCCCGGTTCAGGGCCTGGCGATATCGGGTGTTGGCCGGCTCGAGGGCGAGCGCCCGCTCGAAGGCGCTCACGGCTTCGTCGTAATTCTTGAGCTGCAGGAGAACGAGGCCGACGCCGTTGTGGCCGAGGGCCGATTCGGGATTCGTCGTGATGACGAACTGGAACTCGCGGAGGGCGCGAGGGAGCTGACCGTCGGCGAGAAACGTCTCGGCGCGCACCAGCAGGTCCTGCTCGATGAACTTGAAGGCTTTCCAGACCTTCGGCTCGCCGGGGTCGATCTCGAGGGCGCGCGCGAGGAGCGTCTGCGCGCCGCGGACGTCCCCCTCCTGGGAGAGCGCTTGCGCCTTTTCGAGGAGGGGGCGCACGAGCTCCCATTTCCCCGGCGGCTCCGCCGCCGGCTCGGGGGCGGGCGCCGGACGCGCCGGAGGGGGGGCCGCGGCGACCGGTCGCGTCTCGGGCTCGGCGAAAGTCACGACGGGCCCGCGCAGGGCGGGGGGCGGCGGGAGCGGCGGCGGCGCCGGGATCAGGGCGGCGACGGCCTCGGGGTTCACGCGGGACGCCGGAGCCCCGCCGGGCGAGGGCGGAAGCGGTGCCGGCGGACGGTCCGCCTCCGCCGGCTCGGGCCGATCGACGTCCGGCGCCGGGGTCGCGGCCGCGGGGGCTGTCGGGGGCGGCGGCGGGGCGGCGGCGGGCGGGGGGACAGCGGCGGACGGGAGGGCCGCGGGAGGCGCGGGCGGGCTCGCCGCCGGCAGCTCCCCCGCGGCCACGGCCTGGAGCGCCGCGACCAGCTCGAGGGTCGCCCCGGCCGCGCGAAGCTCGTCGACCACCTCGGCCGTCAGCTTGAAGTCGATGCCGAGCTCGCGCACGACGGCGAGGAGCCGACGCTCCTGAACGTTCTTGCGGACGAGCTTGATGACCTCGGGCTTCGTGAGGGGGGTGGCCGCCGCGAGATGCGGGGCGAGGAGGAGCGAGCCGGCGAGGACGACCCGACACGCGAAGGGCCGGGTGCGCCGTCGGAAGCCGGCGAGACCCACGGGCTCGCCCACGACCGGCCGGGCCCGCCGGAGCCTGACCTTCCAGCATCCCGAAGGAGCCGCCAACGAGCCCTCCCCTGTGTTTGCGCTTCGGGCCCGCCAGTTTACGTGGAAGGCCGGAGACCTGTCAAGAAACGTGGGTCGCCGGGCTACTTGTACTTGACGAATACCCGGAGCAGGCGGCCCGAGGGGACGGCACGGTTCTCGGCGCGCGCCCGCTCGAACTCCGCCGCGTCCGGACACGAGCCCAGGTCGCCCACGGCGAGGATCGTGGCGTTCGGGGCGTTGGCCAGGTTCAGGACCTGGATCAGGCTCGGGATGTCGCCGAGTCCGCCGTTGGACGCGCGCTCGACGTGGAAGGCGTTCGGGACGACGCCCCGCGGGTGCCGGACATGGACGACGAGGGCGAGGGCCTCGTCCAGGTTGAAGCGCACCGCCTCGAGCTTCCCTTCGACGGCGCAGAGGGCCGAGGCGGGGCCCGGCGCCAGCGCGATCGCCGTGGCGAGGAGCAACAGCAGCGGTCCTCTCTGCTTCACGTCCCCTCCTCTTCGGCGCCACCTCCCGCCCGGTGCGCCCTGCCTCGGACACCGCCTTTCGATCGGAGACGGCGCCGCCCGGCCCCGCCAGACGCTAGAATGGCCCCGTGCGACCGGCCATGATCGCGACGACGCTGGCGCTGCTCGCCGGATGCGGCGACGCCGTGGAGCGGTCCCTAATTTACTACCCCACGCGCCGGATCGAGGCAACTCCTGTGGACGCGGGCCTCGGCTTCGAGGACGTGCGGGTCACGGCCGAGGACGGGGTGGCGCTCCACGGCTGGTACGTGCCGGGCCGGCGGCCCGCGACGCTCTTGTGGTGCCACGGCAACGCGGGGAACATCTCCCACCGGGTGGAGAACCTGCGGCTCGTCCACGACCGGCTCGGGCTGGG
The DNA here is from genome assembly GCA_044866005.1 of Candidatus Rokuibacteriota bacterium. Classification (GTDB taxonomy): domain Bacteria; phylum Methylomirabilota; class Methylomirabilia; order Rokubacteriales; family DASRDR01; genus JBIOTN01. The sequence continues at coordinate 5,658 of JBIOTN010000216.1, forward strand.
GGTGCTGATCTTCGACTACCGCGGCTACGGCCAGAGCGAGGGGACCCCGTCGGAGACGGGGACCTATCGCGACGCCCGCGCGTTCCGCGCCTGGCTGCGCCGGCGCCAGCCCACACCCCTCTCGCCCGTCGTCTACTTCGGCCGCTCGCTCGGTGCCGCCGTGGCCGCGGCCCTGGCGCTGGAAGACCCGCCGGCGGCGCTCGTCCTGGAGACCCCGTTCACCTCGGTCCGCGCCATGGCGAACGCCACCCTGCCTGGCGCCGGGTTGCTCTTCCGGACCCGCTACGACACGCTCGCGCTCGTGCCCCGGATCCGCGTGCCGCTCCTCGTGCTCCACGGCGAGGACGACGAGGTCGTGCCGCTCCACCACGGGCTGGCGGTGTTCGGGGCAGCCGGCGAGCCGAAACGCTTCGTGAGGATCCCCCGAGCGCGCCACAACGACACCTATCTGGTCGGGGGCGACGCGTACTGGCAGGCGTGGGAGGCGTTTCTCAGCTCCCACCTCCCCGGCTGGTGACCTTGCCCGGAGGGGGGCTTCGCCCGCCTTCCGACGGCCCTCGCGGCGTCCGCCCGCGGCGTTCTCATTGATCGGCGGCCAGGACTGCGTCCTGGCCGTGGCGGCGAACGCACCGGGCCTGCCTCCCCCCGG
>JBIOTN010000217.1:0-5949 GCA_044866005.1 Candidatus Rokuibacteriota bacterium
GGCGTGGGCGGGGAGCCGGCGGCGGGGATCGCGCGGAGCGACGTGGAGCGCTACCACGCCGCCGCCGTCGAGCTGGCGGAAGCCGCGCGCCGCATCGTGGCGCCGGCCGTGGAGCGCGGCTTCACGGTGGAGACCAAGCCCGACGCCTCGCTCGTCACGGACGTGGACCACGCCGTCGAGCGGCGGCTCCGCGAGGACCTCGGCCGCTGGTTCCCCGACCACGGGGTGATCGGCGAGGAGGAGGCAGCGACCCGGCCGGAGAGCCCGTTCCAGTGGATCATGGACCCGATCGACGGGACCGAGGAGTTCGTCCATGGGATCCCGACCTTCGGGCTGATGCTCGCCCTCCACCACCGCGGCGTGCCGCTGGTCGGGGTCATCGACCACCCGGCGCTCGACGTCCGGGTGCACGCGGGAGTGGGGCTCGGCACGTACCGGAACGGCCGTCGGGTCCACCTGACCGACGCGCCGCCGGGCGCGCCGCCCGAGGCCACGCGGCTCGTCCTGAGCGCCCGGCTCAACTTCACGCGCCACGTGGACGAGGGGTACCTCTTCGAGGCCATGACGCGCGCCTACCCGAACCACCGGATCTACCGGGCGGCCTACGCCCACACCGCCGTCGTGACCGGCGCGGCCGACGCCATGGTGGACATGCACAACCGGGTCTGGGACCTGGCCCCGAGCCGGGTCCTGGTGGAAGAGGCGGGCGGCCGCTACGCGGTCGTGCGCGACTTCGCGGGGCCCGGCGGCGAGCGCTTCCTCAGCGCGGTCTTCGGCAAGCCCGCGCTGGTGGCGCGCCTGGTCGCCCTCTTCCAGGAGCGTGGTCGAGGGACGACCTAGCTCAGAGCGACGCCCGAGAGGACACGCGGCCGGCCCCGGCATCCGCGTTGCACCGGCCGCGAACGACAAGCCGCGCGATGGCCATGGCGGCCGTCTCGGGGCCGCTGTCAACCGGGGCGGCCGGCGGCCGCCGTCCGACCGTCCCCCACGCACCGGAGGAGCCGCGTCGTGCTCGAGCGCTGGTTCGGCACCCTGACCCCCGCGGAGTTCATGCGCGAGTGCTACCTCACCCGCCCCTACTCCCTCGCAGGCGCCGGGGCGCCGTTCGTGTCGCGCCTGACCTGGGAGACCCTCCACCGCGTCCTCCCGCAGTGCGACGCGCGCGACCTCCTCGTCGTGCGGGACGGGCGGCTCTGGGCCGGGCCCGATCCCGCGTCCCGCGGCGAGGCCGAAGGGTTGTTCGAGGCCGGCTACAGCCTGGTCGTGCGGCATGCAGAGCGGCACGACGCGGGCCTGGCCGAGCTCGCCGAGGGCTTCGCCCGCGACCTCGGTGGCCGGGTGGCGATCCAGCTCTACGCGACGCCCCGGGGCCGCCACAGCTTCGGCTGGCACTACGACGCCGAGGAGGTGTTCATCCTCCAGACCGCGGGGACGAAGCGGTACTTCCTGCGGGAGAATACGGTGCGGCCCCGGCCGCTGGTGGACGCGATGCCGAAGGACATGGAGTACGAGAAGGAGGGCGCGCCCCTCTTCCAGTGCACCCTCGTGCCGGGCGACTGGCTCTACGTGCCGTGCGGCTTCTGGCACGTGGCCCGGGCGGTGGAGGAGTCCCTCTCCATCTCGATCGGGGTCCTGCCGCCGACGGCGATGGATCTCTTCGACGAGCTCCGCACGCGCTTCGCCGAGTCGCCCGCCTGGCGCCGGCGCCTCGCCCCGACCGGCTCGCACGCGAGCCTCGCCGCCGAGCTGCGCCGGGAGGCCGATCGGATCCTGGGCGACCCGGGCCTCGTCGAGCGGGCGATCGCGGCGGTCCAGCAGCGATACGGCGCGGCCGCCATCGCGGCTCGCCCCACGGCGGACGCGGCCCCGACGCCGACCGCGCCCGCCCCCACCTGATCCTCCGATCGATCGCGCCACCGGGACGGCCGCCCGCCGGGCCCCGGTGGCGCTCGCCCCTGCCAGGATGCCGCGGTACGTTTACCTCCACGGGTTCGCCTCGGGCCCGGGCTCGATCAAGGCGCGCGCGTTTCGCGAGCGAATCGCGGCGGCCGGCTTCGAGATCAGCATCCCCGCGCTCGAGGAGGGCGACTTCACCGGCCTCACCATCACCGGTCAGCTCGCGGTGGTCCGCCGTGAGGTCGAGCGGGGCGCCGGGCCCGTCCGGCTCATCGGCTCGTCCATGGGCGGCTATCTCGCGGCGCTGTTCGCGGCGAGCGATGCGCGAGTCGAGGCGCTCGTGCTGATGGCGCCCGCCTTCGACTTGCAGGCGCGGTGGCGGGCGCGCTACGGCGACGCCAAGCTGGCCGAGTGGCGGCGGCTCGGCGCCCTGCCGACCTTCCACTATGCCCACGGCGAGGAGCGGAGGATCGGCTACGGGCTCTACGAGGACATGGGACGCCACGACCCGCGCCCGCGCGTCTCGGTGCCGGCGCTCGTCTTCGTGGGGCGGCGCGACGACGTGGTCGAGCCGGCGAGCGTCGAGGCGTGGGCGCGCGCGAACCCCACGGCGCGCCTGGTCTGGCTGGACTCGGGCCACGAGCTGACCGACCAGCTCGAGGCGATCTGGGCCATGTCCGCCGAGTTCTTCGGGATCCTCGAGCCCCGATCCCCTTGACCGCTGCGCGCGACAATGCCTAGACTCGGCAAGCCCGCAACGTTCCATCACCGTGCGGCTGGGAGAAGAGGCGCAAGGAGGAGTCGATGCCGCTCTATCTCGACGTCCACCACAAGATCGAGGGGTTGACCGGTGACGCGGTGAAGGTCGCCCACCAGAAGGACCTGCAGGTCCAGCACAAGCACGGCGTCCAGTACCTTCGCTACTGGTACGACGAGGGCACCGGCAAGGTCTTCTGCCTCGTGGAAGCGCCCAGCAAGGACGCGGCGGCCGCGGTGCACCGCGAGGCGCACGGTCTCCTCGCCGACGAGATCATCGAGGTCAAGGAAGGCGCGTGAGCGGGACGACCGGGCAGCCCATGGGCTGCCCGCAGTGCGGCCAGGAGACCCCGCCGGGCGTCCGGTTCTGTAGCGCGTGCGGGGCACGCCTCCCGGCGGGCTGCCCCGCGTGCGGCCACGCGAACGCGCCCGGGAGCCGGTACTGTAGCGACTGCGGGCAGGCGCTCTCGCCCGCTCCCGCCGGCGCCCAGACCCGGCGCTTCGCGACCCCCGACGCCTACACGCCCCCACACCTCGCCGAGCGGATCCTCACCACGCGTCCTGCCCTGGAAGGGGAGCGCAAGCAGGTGACCGTCCTCTTCGCCGACCTGAAAGGGTCGATGGAGCTGCTCGCCGACCGCGACCCGGAAGATGCGCGCGCACTCCTGGACCCCGTCCTGACGCGGATGATGGAGGCCGTCCATCGCTACGAGGGCACGGTCAATCAGGTGATGGGCGACGGGATCATGGCCCTCTTCGGCGCGCCGCTGGCGCACGAGGACCATGCCGTCCGGGCCTGCTACGCGGTGCTCCGGATGCAAGAGAGCGTGAGCCGATACGCCGACGAGGTCCAGCGGACGCACGGGGTGCCGATCCAGATGCGGGTTGGGCTCAACTCGGGAGAGGTGGTCGTCCGATCCATCGGCAACGACCTCCACATGGACTACACGGCGGTCGGGCAGACCACCCATCTGGCGGCCCGGATGGAGCAGATGGCGAAGCCGGGATCCGCGCTGATGACCGGCGAGACGCTGAAGCTGGCGGAGGGCTACGTCGACGCGCGACGGCTGGGGCCGATTCCGGTCAAAGGGCTCACGGCGCCGGTCGACGTGTTCGAGCTGATCGGGACGGGGCGCGCGCGCTCGCGGCTGCACGCCGCCGCCGCCCGCGGCCTGAGTCCGTTCGTCGGCCGGGACGCCGAATTACAACAGCTCACCAGGGCGCGGGAGCGGGCGCGCGAGGGCCATGGCCAGGTCGTCGCCGTGGTCGGCGAGCCCGGCGTCGGCAAGACCCGTCTCTTCTTCGAATTCGTCCGCTCCGCCGGAACCGAGGGGTGGTTGCTGCTGGAGACCCAGACCGCCTCGCATGGCAAGGCCACCGCCTACCTGCCGATCATTCAGCTCGTGCGGCGCTACTGTCACATCGAAGACGGCGAGGCTCCCGATCGGATGGCCGAAAAGGTCGCGGCGAAGGCTCTGAGCCTCGACGATCGGCTGAAGGACGCGATGCCCGCGATCCTCTTCCTGCTGGAGGCCTTGCCGGAGGACCACCCGTTCCGGTCTCTCGATGAGGCGCAGCGACGAGGCCGCGTTCAGGACGCGGTCAGGCGGCTTCTCCTCCGGGAGACGCAGCGCCAGCCGGTGCTCGTCATCGTCGAAAGCCTTCACTGGCTCGACCGGGACAGTCAGGCCCTGCTCGACAGCCTGATCGAGAGCCTGCCCACGGTGCGGCTCCTCCTCCTGGTCAGCTACCGTCCCGAGTTCCAGCACGGCTGGGCCAACAAGAGCCACTACACGCGCGTCTGGCTCGATCCGTTGCCCCGCGACAGCGCGGCGGTGCTCCTCGACGCGCTGCTGGGAAACGAGGCCGGCCTCCAGCCCCTCGAGCAGCTCCTGATCACGCGGACCCAGGGCAATCCCTTCTTCCTCGAGGAGAGCGTTCGCACGTTGGTCGAGACCGGGGCACTGGTAGGCGAGCGCGGCGCGTATCGGCTCGCCAAGGCGCTCCACGCGGTCCAGGTGCCGGCGACGGTCCACGCGGTCCTCGCCGCCCGCATCGACCGGCTGCAGGCCGCGGAGAAGCAGCTCCTGCAGGCCGCCTCCGTCATCGGCACCGACGTCCCGCTGCCCCTCCTCGAGGCGATCGCCGAGCTGCCCGAGGCCGTCCTCCACCGGGGCCTCGGGCAGCTCCAGGCCTCCGAGTTCCTGTATGAGAAGGCCGTCTTCCCCGAGCCCGGGTACGCCTTCAAGCATGCCCTGACCCACGAGGTCGCGTACGGCAGTCTCCTCCAGGAGCAGCGGCGCGCGCTGCACGCCCGCGTGGTCGAGGCCTTCGAGAGGCTCTACCCCGACCGGCTCGCCGAGCAGGGCGACTGGCTGGCCCAGCACGTCGCCCGAGGCGAGCTATGGGCCAAGGCGCGGAGGTATTTCCGGGCCGCGGGGGACACCGAGCCGCCGACCACCATGGCCGCCTTCTCGCTCTGGCTGAAGGGCGACTACGACGCCGCGCTCAGGCGTGGCCAGCGCGACCTGGCCGCCGCCGCCGAGTTCGGGAATTTCGGCATGGCGGTGATCGGCCGCCTCCGCCTGGCCCAGATCCACCATGCCCTGGCCGATCACCCACGGGCCATCCGCTTCCTGGAGGAGAACGTGGCGCTGCTCGACGGCGATCTGGCCCGCGAGCGCTTCGGGATGCCTGGCATGGTCTCGGTCCTGTCCCGAGCGTGGCTGGCCCGGTGCCTCGCGGAGCGCGGCGACTTCGCCGAGGGCCTCGCGCACGGGCAGGTCGCCGCGGAGATCGCCGAGGCCGCCGACGACGGCTACAGCATCGCGGTCGCGTGCTGGGGCGTGGGGAGCCTGCACGTGATCTGGGGGAACCCCGTCAGCGCCATGCCCGTCCTGGAGCGCGCCCTCAAGCTGTCGGAGGTCGCGAGCCTCCGGACCTTGTTCCCGTTCGTGGCGTTGCCCCTGGGCGCCGCGTACACGCAGTGCGGCCGTCCGGCCGACGCCGTGCCGCTCCTCACCCGTGCCGTCGAGGAAGCGACCGCCGCGGACGTGCGGGCCCACCAGCCGGCGCGGCTCGCCGGCCTGGCCGAGGCGCACCTGTGGGCCGGCAGACCGGAGGCGGCACGCCCGCTGGCCCGGCAGGCCCTCGACCTGGCCCGCGAGCAGAGGGCGCGCGGGCACGCCGCCGACGCCCAGCGACTCCTCGGGGAGATCGCGGCGCGCCAGCCGGATGCCGATCTGGGGGAGGCCGAAGCGCGCTTCCAGGAGGCGCTCGCGCTCGCGGAGGAGCTCG
>JBIOTN010000218.1:0-19283 GCA_044866005.1 Candidatus Rokuibacteriota bacterium
TCCCGGCCGTGATGCAGGACGACCCGGCGCGACGGGTATCGGCCCGGCTAGGCGAGCGTGACGGAGACGACGCGGGAGAGCCCCGGCTCCTCCATCGTGATGCCGTAGAGCACGTCGGCCGCCTCCATCGTCTTGCGGTTGTGCGTGATGACGATGAACTGGGTCTGACCGGCGAGCTCGCGGAGGACCCGCGTGAAGCGGTGGATGTTCGCGTCGTCGAGCGGCGCGTCCACCTCGTCCAGCAGGCAGAAGGGGCTGGGCCGGTAGTAGAAGATGGCAAAGAGGAGCGCGAGCCCCGTGAGCGCCTTCTCCCCGCCCGACAGGAGAGAGATCGCCTGGAGGCGCTTCCCGCGGGGCTGGGCCACCATCTCGATCCCCGACTCGAGCGGGTCGCCGCCTTCCGGGGCCTCGACGAGGCGAAGCTCGGCCCGTCCTCCCTCGAACAGCCGCGTGAACAGCTCCTGGAAGTTCCGGTTGATCGCCTCGAACGCCTCCTGGAAGCGCGCCTGCGCCGTCCGCGTCATCCCGCGCAGGGCGCGCTCGAGATCCTTGACGGAGCCCGTGAGGTCGTCGTGCTGGGCGCGGAGGAAGCCGAGGCGCTCGTCGAGCTCGCGGTACTCCTCGTCCGCGATGAGGTTCACCGGCTCGAGAGCGGTGATCTTCGCCCCCACCTCCTCGATCCGCGCCCGCACCGCGGGCAGATCGCGCCCCGGCTCGTGCGTCGCCTGGAGCGTCTCGGGCGTGGCCTCGAACTGACGACGGGCCGTCGCCTCCACGTCCTCGCGGCGCACGCGGGCCTCGGCGGCCCGCACGGTCAGCTCCCCGAGCGCCTGGGTCGCGCGCCCCAGCTCGACCTCCGCCGCCCGCGCCGCCTCCGATACCGCGCGCAGCCGCTCGGTCAACACCTGGAGCGCGTCCGCCGCCTCCTGCGCCGCCTGCTGCGCCTCGTCGCGCTCCCGGCGGACCGCGGCGGCGCGCGCCTCGGCCGCGCCCCGCTCCGCGGCGCTCTCGGCGGCGCGCGCCGCGAGGTCCCGCCCGCGCGCCTCGCCGGCGTCCAGGCGGGCCCGCGCGTCCGCCTCGTCCGCCGCCAGCCGTTCGAGCTCCGACTCCACCGCGTCGATGCGGCCGGCGAGCGCGGCGAGGTCCACCTGCGCCTCGAGGAAGGCTTGACCCCGCCCCGCCTCCGCGGCGGCATCCGCCTCGATGGCGGCAAGGAGGCGCGCCACCTCGGCCTCCGCCCGCGCCGCCGTGGCCTCGACCGCCGCGAGCGCCTCGCGCTGCGCCAGGATCTCCGCCGCCACGCTCGCCGCATCCGCCTCCAGCGCGGCGGCCTCGGCCCGGAGCGTCTCGGCGAAGAGCGCGGCGCGCGCCGCGTCGTCGTCGAGCCGCTCGACGTCCTTGACCGCTCCCAGGCGCTCCGCGTCGGCCGCCTCGCGACGCTCCGCCACGACCTTCTGCTCCTCGGCGACGGCAGCGAGCTCTGTTTCCGCGTCTCGGACCCGCGCCAGCGCGGCCGCGAGCGCCGCCTCCGCGTCGGCCGCGCTGGCCCCGAGGTCGCGGATGGCGCGCTTGCGCGCCAGCAGCGAGGCGTCCCCGCCACCCGTGGCCCGCCCGCCGCCCACCGCGCCCGGCGGCGTCAAGAGCTCTCCGGCGACCGTGACGAAGCTCGTCCCGTTCCCGTTCTGGCTCCAGAGTCGCTCCGCGGCGCCGAGGTCGCGGACGACGACGACCGAGCCGAGCAGGTTATGGAGAAGCGCCGGGTACCCGGAGCGGACGAGGGTTCCCGCGGCGCCGAGCACGCCGGCGTCGCGCTCAGGCACGTGGACCGCCCTCCCGCCATTCAGCCAGTCGAGCGGGAGGAAGGTCGCCTGGCCGCCGCCGTGCTCGCCGAGGTAGACGAGCGCCGCCTTCGCGGCGGCGAACGTCTCGACCACGACCCACTGGAGCCGCTCGCCGAGCGCCACCTCCACGGCCCGCTCGAGCTCGCGCGGCACCTCGAGCAGGTCCGCCACGGTGCCGACGATACCGCCCAGGCGCGCCGCGCCCGCCGCGGTGAACACCGCCTGGACGCCGCGCCCGTACCCGGCGCGCTGCGCCTCCAGCTCTTCGAGCGCCGCGAGGCTCGACCGGTGCGTCGCGAGCGCCACGTGGCACTCCTCCGCCGCCGCGACCGCGGCCGCCCGCACCTGCCCGAGGCCCTCGGCGCGCGCCGCCAGGCTCGTGAGGCGGGCCTGCAGCTGTGCCGCGCGGCTCGCCGCCGAGGCGAGCGCGGCGTCCGCCTCGGCGCGGGCCCGAGCGACGCGCGCCTGCTCGGTATCGGCCTGGGCGTGCTCCGCCGAGACCCGCTCGCGCCGCCGCGCGAGTTGCTCTCGCCGCTCTTCGCGCGCGCCCAGCGCCTGACCGAGCTCGATCCGGCGGCCGGCCACGGCCACCTGCTCGCCCCGGAGCCGTTCCGCCTGCTCCCGCGCCTCGCGAAGCCGATCGCGGATCGTCTCGAGCGCGGCCTCGTCGGCAGCCGCCTGGGCGCGGAGGCCGGCGAAGTCCTCCCGCAGCGTCACGAGCAGGCGCTCCTTGGCCGCACGGTCCTCGCCGAGGGCGCGGAGGCGGCTCGACAGCGCTTCCGCTTCCTGCGCGAGGCGAGCGCTCTCCGCCGCGGCGACCGTCTCGAGCTGCCGGAGCTGCTCGGCCCGCGTCAGGCACGCGGTCACTTCCAGCTCGGCGCGCTCCCGTGCGTGCCGGAGCTCGGCGGCGCGATGGTCGGCCGTCATGAGCTCCGCCCGCACGAGCTCCTGCTCGGCGCCGAGCGCCGCGACGCGGCTGCGGAGCCGCTCCGCCCGGTCGCTCGTCTCCCGCTCCTCCGCCGCCAGGCGCGCTTCCTCCTCGAGAAGCGCGACGTACTCGGCGGCGAGCAACGCGAGCTCGCATCGCCGCCGCTCCGCCTGGAGACTCTTGTACTGCTGCGCCCGCCGGGCCTGCCGTTCGAGCGAGCCGAGCTGACGCTTGACCTCGTCCATCACGTCCCGGACGCGCACGAGGTTCTGGCGCGTCGCCTCCAGCTTCCCCAGCGTCTCGGCGCGCTGCTGCTTGTACCGCGTGATGCCGGCCGCCTCCTCGACGAAGAGCCGGCGGTCGAGGGGTCGGGCCGTCAGGATGTGAGCGAGCCGCTCCTGCTCCATCAGCGCGTACGCTTTCGGGTTGACGCCGGTCCCCAGGAAGAGATCGTGGATGTCCTTGAGGCGGCAGACCGCCTTGTTGAGGAGGTACTCGGACTCGCCGTCCCGGTAGAGGCGACGGCCGACCGAGATCTCGCTCCACGGCACCGGCACGTCGCCGTCGTTGGAGAAGGTCAGCAGGGCCTCGGCGAAGCCGAGCGGGCGCCGGGACACCGAGCCGTGGAAGATCACGTCTTCCATGCGGTGGCCCCGGAGGGCCTTGGGGCTCTGCTCGCCGAGCGCCCAGCGGAGCGCGTCGGCCACGTTGGTCTTGCCGCAACCGTTCGGGCCCACGATCGCGGTGATGCCGGGCAGGATCTTCACGTCGGTGCGGTCAGCGAAGGACTTGAAGCCGTGGAGCGTGACTGCTTGTAGGCGCATCCCCGTCACGCTTTAGTAGCACGGAAGCGGGAGTCGGCCAAGTAAAAAATACAAGCGGTGGCGCCGTGAGAGACCGCAGGGCCCTAGATGTAGGAGAGCGGGCGGGGTCAGGCCGCGAGCACCGCCAGGGCGTTGACCACCGCGTGGCCCACCATGGCGGGCAGCAGCGACCCGCTGCGCTCGACCAGGACGGCGAAGACGAGCCCGACCGGGAAGACGGGCAGCCAGGAGCCGAGCTCGACCCCGTGGACGAGGGCGAAGAGGAGCGCGGTGAGCCCGATCGCCGCGACCAGGCCGAGGCGCGCTCTCAGAACACGGTAGGCAAAGCCGCGAAAGAACGTCTCTTCGCCGATGGGGACCGGGATGGTGACGGCCAGGAGGATGAACAGGAGGTCGGTGGAGCTGGTAACGCCGGCGAGCACTTCCTCGACGGGGTGCGCCGGCGCCGGCCACCCGAGACGCTCGAGCCCGGTCGACACGGCCCACGCGGCGGCGGCCGCACCGACACCCGCCCCCGCGCCGATCCCCCACCACCGCCACGACACCCGGCGAAACCCGAGCGCCCGCCAGGAGCGGGGAAACCGGAGGAGCCCGAAGAGGAGCGCGACAGCCGTGAGAATGCCGTCGTCGATCCCCTGGAGCCACAGGAACGCGTGCGGGTCCACGGCCACGCCCTCGAGGAGCCGGCCCTCGGTGAGGTAGACGACGAGGAAGAGAGTCGCCGCGTAGAGCGCCCCCGCCGCGACGAGGTCTCCGAGCCGCGGTCGCGGCCCGACGACCGGGCCCGCCACGCCGGCGCGCTCGACCGCGGGGGGACCGGCGATCTGCAGGCCCGCGGGGGGCGCCCCCGACGGGCGCGGGCCCGGCGCCTCGTCGGCGCGGCGGGCCGGGTGGGGCCGGTCGGGCACCGCGGGCGCGGCGGGCTCCTCGGGTTCGGGAGCGGCGCCCGGTGGCGCCATCGGCCCCTACCGCGCGCCGGCGCTCGCGAAGAGGGCGCGTCGCTCCCCGAGCCGGCCGGACCCGCTCAGGAGCTCTTGGCGAGACAGCACTTCTTGTACTTCTTGCCCGACCCGCACGGGCAGGGCTCGTTCCGGCCGACCTTTTGTCCGGGACGCGTCGGCTCGACGCGCCGCTCCGCCGCAGGGTGGGAGAGCCGGACCTCCCGCGCGGCCGGGGCCGGCGTCGCGGAGACGGCGGGACGCTCCGCGGCCGCCGCGGGGGCTTCCCGGGCCACCTGGATCTTGAAGAGCCACTCCACCACCGTGGTCTTCACGCGGTCCACCATCGCCTGGAAGAGATCGAAGGCCTCCCGCTTGTACTCGGTCAGCGGGTCGCGCTGGCCGTACCCGCGGAGGCCGATCCCTTCCTTGAGGTGGTCCATCGAGAGGAGGTGGTCCTTCCACTGGGCGTCGATGACCTGGAGCATCACCCAGCGCTCGAGGTGGCGGAGGATGTCGGTCCCGAGCTCGCGCTCGCGCGCGCCGTATCGCGCCTCGACGGCCTCCCAGAGGCGCTCCCGGATGGTGTCCCGCGACGACAGTTCCCGGGTCTGCACCGCCGCGGGGAGCTTGACGTCGAACTGGCGGTGCAGGGCCTCGGCCAGGCCGGTGAGGTCCCAGTCTTCCGGGTGTGCCTCCGCGCTGGCGTAGGTGTCGGCGATGCCGTCGAGCAGCTCCTCGAGCCACTCGCGGACCGTTTCCTCCTGGCTCTCCCCGTCGAGGATCTCCCGGCGCATGCCGTAGATCACCTCGCGCTGCTTGTTCATGACGTCGTCGTACTCGAGCAGGTGCTTGCGGATCTCGAAGTGGTGGTTCTCGACCCGCTTCTGCGCGGTGGCGATGGCCCGCGTCACCAGGCGGTGCTCGATCGGCTCGCCCTCCTCCATGCCGAGGCGGTCCATGATCTTCTGGATGCGCTCGGAGCCGAAGATCCGCAGGAGGTCGTCCTCGAGCGAGAGGTAGAAGCGCGAGGAGCCGGGGTCGCCCTGCCGGCCGGATCGGCCGCGGAGCTGATTGTCGATCCGCCGCGATTCGTGCCGCTCGGTGCCGAGGATGTGGAGGCCGCCCAGCTCGACCACCTTGCGGTGCTCCGCCTCGGTGGTGCGCTTGGCCTCCTCGAGCGCCGCCTGGCGCTCCGCCTCGGCCGCGGTGAGGGGATCCCGCCCCCGCTTGCGCAGGAGCTCCTTCGCCAGGAAGTCCGCGTTGCCACCGAGCAGGATGTCCGTCCCCCGGCCCGCCATGTTCGTCGCGATGGTGACGCCGCTCTCACGGCCCGCCTGGGCGACGATCTCGGCTTCCTTCTCGTGGTACTTGGCGTTCAGGACCTGGTGTGGGATCCCGTGCCGCTTCAAGAGCTTGGAGAGCCGCTCGGACTTCTCGATGGACACCGTGCCGATCAGGACGGGACGACCCAGCTCGTGGAGCTGCTTGATCTCCGCGACGACCGCGTCGAACTTCTCGCGCTCGGTCTTGTACACGACGTCCGGGTAGTTCGTGCGGATGAGCGTCCGGTTCGTGGGGGCGACGACGACGTCGAGCTTGTAGATCTTCGCGAACTCGGCCGCCTCGGTGTCGGCGGTGCCGGTCATCCCCGCCAGCTTCTCGTACATGCGGAAGAGGTTCTGGAAGGTGATCGTGGCCAGGGTCTGGTTCTCGCGCTCGATGCGGACGCCTTCCTTCGCCTCGACGGCCTGGTGGAGCCCGTCCGACCAGCGACGACCGGGCATGAGGCGGCCGGTGAACTCGTCGACGATGATCACCTGCCCGTCCTTGACCATGTAGTCCACGTCGCGCTTGAAGAGCGTGTGAGCGCGGAGCGCCTGGTGGATGTGGTGCAGCGTGTCGATGTGGATGGGATCGTAGAGGTTCGTGATCCCCAGCAGCGACTCGCACTTGGCGACGCCGCTCTCGGTCAGCGTGACGGTCTTCGCCTTCTCGTCCACGATGTAGTCGCCCGCGCGCACCTCCTCGATCTCGTGGAGCTTGCCCTCGGTGATCGTCGCCGCGCGGGTGAGCCGGGGGATCATCCGGTCGATCTTGTAGTACTGGTCGGTGGACTCTTCCGCGGGTCCGGAGATGATCAACGGGGTGCGCGCCTCGTCGATCAGGATGGAGTCCACCTCGTCCACGATCGCGTAGTGGAGCTCCCGCTGGACGAGCTCGTCCAGCGAGAAGCGCATGTTGTCGCGCAGGTAGTCGAAGCCGAACTCGTTGTTGGTGCCGTACGTGATGTCGGCCAGGTACGCCTCGCGGCGGGAACAGGGGCGGAGGCCGGCGAAGCGCGCGTCGGAGGACGGGAAGGCCGGGTCGTAGAGGAACGAGGCCTCGTGCTGGATCACGCCGACCGACAGGCCGAGCGCGTGGTAGAGCGGTCCCATCCACTGGGTGTCGCGGCGCGCCAGATAGTCGTTCACCGTCACGATGTGGACGCCGCGCCCGGTCAGCGCGTTCAGCACCGCGGGCAGCGTGGCCACCAGGGTCTTCCCCTCGCCGGTCGCCATCTCGGCGATCTTGCCCTGGTGGAGGACCATGCCGCCCATCAGCTGGACGTCGAAGTGCCGCATGCCCAGCCGCCGCCGGCCGGTCTCGCGCACCAGCGCGAAGACCTCCGGCAGGAGCTCGTCCACGTCGCGGCCGTCCTGGGTCGCCAGGCGCCACTCGTCGGCCTTCCGGCGCAGTTCCGCGTCGGACGCGCCGGCCAGCCCGGGCTCGAGGGCGTTGATGGCGGCGACCGCCGGGCCGAGCCGCTTGATGTCGCGGTCGTGCTTGGACCCGAAGATCTGCCGCAGGACGAACTCGATCATCGCGGCTTCATTCTACCATCCTCGTTTCGGCGGAGGCCGCAGCCGGGCGGAAACGGGCAAAAGAAAGCCCCCGGTCGGGACACGGCCGGGGGCGAATGAGCGGAGGGAGAGGTTTACAGCTTGACGACCCGGGTCGCCTGGAGGCCCTTCGGCCCCTGGGTCACCTCGAACTCGACCTTCTGGCCCTCGGAGAGGGTCTTGAAGCCCTCCCCCTGGATGGCGGAGTAATGGACGAAGACGTCCTCCCCGTCTTCCTGTTCGATGAACCCGTAGCCCTTGGCGTCACTGAACCACTTCACCCTGCCTGTCTTGCCCATCGTCTGCCTTCCCTCCCTCTGCCTCTGGTGGATGCCCCGACCAAAAATCGGCGCGATTATAGAAGCCGCACTTTTCGAGTGTCAAGAAAATTCGCGTCACGCGAGGCGGCAAGACGGTAGAAGAATCGAAGAGTTGCCCGCGATCGCGCGCGACGCCGGGCGCCCCAGGCGCCGCTCGCGCCGCGCCCGGCCCCGCCCTCAGCGGCCCCGCGCCTGGCTCAGGAGCGCCGTGGCGTGCCGGAGACTCGTGTCGGTGACCGTCTCCCCGCCGAGCATCCGGGCGATCTCCCGCACGCGCTCGTCCCCGTCGAGGACGGCCAGGGCGGTGAGCGTGCGCTCGCCCTCCACGCGCTTTTCCGTCCGCAGGTGATGATCGGCGTAGCAGGCGATCTGGGGCAGATGGGTGATGCAGAGCACCTGGCGGGCCCGCCCCACCTGCCGGAGCTTGCGGCCGATCGTGTCCGCGGTCTTGCCGCCGATCCCGGCGTCCACCTCGTCGAAGATCAGGACCGGCACCGCGTCCGAGGCCGCCAGGATCACCTTGAGGGCCAGCATCGTGCGGCTGAGCTCGCCGCCCGACGCGATCCGCGCCAGGGCCTTCGGCTCCTCGCCGGGATTCGGCGAGAAGAGGAACTCGGCCTGATCCGCGCCGCGGGGGCCCAGCCGCCACCGCTCGGGCCCGACGGCCACGTCGCCGTGGCCGGCCGGCTCGCGGCTCAACCGGACCTTGAACACCGGCTTGTCCAGATCGAGCTCGCCGAGCTCCGCGACCACGAGTCCCTCCAGGCGCGCCGCGGCTTGCTCCCGGCGCGCCGAGAGATCGGCGGCCCGCGTGGCGAGCTCCGCCTCGAGCTTGTCCAGCCGCTCGGTGAGCTGCCGCCCCTGCTCCTCGCCGTGCTCGAGCTTGTCGAGGTCCGCCACCATCCGCTCGCGGGCCGCCAGGACGCCCTCGATACTGTCGCCGTACTTCCGCTTGAGGCGGGCGATCTCCTCGAGCCGGCGCTCGAGCTCTTCCAGCCGCGGCGGGTCGAAGACGATCCCGTCGCGATAGCTCCGGATCGCGCGAACGGCCTCGTCGAGCTCGGCCACGAGGACGTCGAGCGCCTGGACCGTCGGCGCGAGCGCGGCGTCGACCTTGGCCAGCTCCCGCAGCGTCGCGATCGCCCGGCCGAGCTGGGCGGCCGCCGCCGTGGGCTCGTCGTAGAGCTGCTGGTAGGCGGCCCCCGCCCCCTCCGCGAGCCGCTCGGCGTTCTGCAGCCGCTTGCGCTCCTCGCGGAGGGCCTCCTCCTCGCCCGGACGGAGACGTGCCCCGTCGATCTCGGCGATCTGGGCGCGGCAGAGCTCGGTCCGCGCCACCTTGTCTCGCGCCGCCGCGGCGAGCTCCTGAAGCTCCGCGGCGAGGGCTTGCCGCTCCTCGTACCGCTGGCGCAGCTTGTCGCGGAGAATGCCCAGGCCGGCGAAGGCGTCGAGGAGGTCGAGATGCCGCCCCGGACGGAGCAGGGCCTGCGCCTCGTGCTGCCCGTGCACCTCGACGAGCGCCTCGCCGAGCTTCTCCAGGACGGCCAGCGTAGCGTTGGCGTCGTTGAGGAAGACCCGGCCGCGACCGCTTCGGACGAGCTCGCGGCGGACGACGAGCCGTCCGTCCTCCAGCGCGAACCCGTGTTCCTGCAGGAGCGCCGGGATCGGGCTCTTCTTGGGGATGGCGAAGACCGCCTCGATCGTGGCGCTGTCGGCGCCGGTGCGGATCGCTTCGGCAGGCTGGGCGCGCTCGCCGAGGAGCAGCGTGAGGGCGTCGACCATGATGGACTTGCCGGCGCCCGTTTCGCCGGTGAGGATGTTGAGGCCGGGGCCAAAGGGGATCGTCGCCGACTCGACGACCGCGAGGTTCCGGATGCGCAGTTCTTTGAGCACTCCGTCACTTCCTCAACGTTCGCCCCATTTTAGCTTGGTCCTCAGCACCTGAAAGTATGTTTTCTGCGGATCTCGGATGAGCCGGATCCGCGCGGCGGCGCGGCGGACGCGGACCACGTCCTTCGACGTCATTTCCCGCCCGGGCTGCCCGTCCACGGAGAGCGCGACGTCCGGCGTGTCGCTCAGCAGGCTCACCTCGAGGAGGGCCGTCCCCGGCAGGACGATCGGCCGGTTCGTCAACGCGTGGGAGGAGATCGGGGTCAGCACCACCGCCTCCATGGTGGGGAAGAGGATCGGCCCGCCGGCGGAGAGGTTGTACGCGGTGGAGCCGGTCGGCGTCGCGATGATGAGGCCGTCCGCTCGGTAGGCGGTGACCATCTGGCCGTCCACCGACACCTCGAGGTCGATCAGCCGCCCCAGCGCGCCCTTGGCGATCACGACGTCGTTCAGCGCGAGGTATTCGGCGAGCGTCTCCCCCGCCCGGCCGAGGCTCGCGGCGAGGACCATGCGGTCCTCCGCCGTGTACTGGCCGGCGAGCACGGCCTCGAGCGTCGGGTAGAGCGCCTCGAGGGTGGTCGCGGTGAGGAAGCCCAGGCCTCCCAGGTTGACGCCGAGGATCGGGACGTCCAGGCCGTCGACGAGCCGCGCGACCGAGAGCAGGGTGCCGTCGCCCCCCACCACGACGATGAGGTCGACCTGCCCGGGCAGGGTGGCGCGCTCGACCACGGCGGCGGGATCCGGCCGGAGCGCCGCCGTGTCCCGGTCCACGAGGACGTGGCAGCCGCGGGCGGCCAGCCAGCGGGCCAGCTCCCGCACGACGGTGCCCGCATCCGGGCGGTCGCCGCGGGCGATGACGCCGATCCGGTTCACGGGCCCGCCCCTGCGTCGTCCGCGACCGCCGCGGTGACCTGCGCCTCGAGCGCCGCGGCGGCGAGCGGCTCCCCGCCACCCACGAGGTGGAGGAAGAACTCGCGGTTGCCCTTCGCCCCGCGCAGCGGCGACGCCGTCGCCCCGCGCGGGGCCAGGCCCTGGCCCGCGGCCCAGGTGGCGACCCGCAGGAGCACCTCGCGGTGCCGCCGGCGGTCGCGCACGATGCCGCCCTTCCCGGCCTGACCCCGGCCGACCTCGAACTGCGGCTTCACGAGGGCGACGACGTCGCGCGTCGCCCCCGCCAGGCAGGCGGCCACGGCCGTCAGCACCTTCTCCAGCGAGATGAAGGAGACGTCCACCGTGGCGAGGCTCGGCAGCTCGGGGAAGCGCGAGGGCTCGAGGTCGCGCGCGTTCACGCCCTCCAGCACCGTCACCCGGGGGTCCGAGCGGATGCGCGGGTGGAGCTGCCCGTGGCCGACGTCGACCGCGTAGACGTGCCGCGCGCCCCGCGCCAGCAGGCAATGCGTGAAGCCGCCGGTGGACGCGCCCACGTCCAGGCAGACGCGCTCGCGCGGGGCGACGCCGAAGGCCGCGAGCGCCGCCGCCAGCTTCTCGCCGCCCCGGCCCACGTACGGCGCCGCCGCGACCACCTGGACGGCCGCATCCGCCCGGACGAGGCGTCCCGCCTTGTCCAGCCGCTCCGTCCCGAGCCGGACCCGACCCGCGAGGACGAGCCGGACCGCCTCGGCGCGCGTCTCGGCCAGGCCGCGCTCGACGAGCAGCCGGTCGAGCCGCACGCGCCCGGGCCGGGGGTCGCGCCTAGGCGAAGAAGTGCGCGCCAGCGGCATCGCGGAGCCGTCCGAGTCGCGCCTCGTCCGGCGCCTCGACGTAGAGCCGGGCCACCGGCTCCGTGCCGGACGCGCGGACGAGCACCCAGGAGGCGTCCTCGAAGTGGAGCTTCACCCCGTCGGTCGTCTGGACCCGGACGACCGGCGCGTCGCCCAGCGAGCGCGGCGGGGCCGCGAGCCGCTCCGGCAGCGCGCGCCGGACCGACTCCGAGAGCGGGACGTTCACGCGGGTGGAGGAGAGGCGACCGACTTCCTCGAAGAGCCGCTCGAGCAGCGGGCCGAGCCCGACCCCCTCCACCGCCGTGAGCTCGGCGACGAGCAGGTCGGCGAGGATCCCGTCCTTTTCCGGCGGGTGACCGCGCAGGCTCATGCCGCCGGACTCTTCGCCGCCGAAGAAGGCGGCGCCCTGCGTGATCAGCTCGCCGACGTACTTGAAGCCGACCGGGGTCTCGTGGAGCTGGCAGCCGTAGCTCGCGGCCAGCCGGTCCAGGAGGTGGGTCGTGGCCACGCTCCGGCAGACGCCGCCGCGCCAGCCGCGGTGGCGCAGGAGGTGGCGCAGGACGAGGGCGAGGATCGGGTTCGGCGGGACCACCGTCCCGTCGCGATCCACGACGCCGAAGCGATCGCCGTCGCCATCGGTGGCGAGGCCGAGGTGGGCGCCGCGCTCCCGCACGGCGGCGATCAGCGGCCCGAGGTATTCCTCGACCGGCTCCGGGGGGTGGCCGCCGAACGTCACGTCGCGTTCCCCGTGGAGCAGCGTGACCTCGGCTCCCGCCTCCGCCAGCAGGCGGTCCAGGTAGCCGCGGGCCGGCCCGTGCATCACGTCCACGACGACGCGGAGCCGGGCCCGGCCGATGGCCGGGAGGTCGATCATCTCGTGGCAGTGCGCGAGGTAGTCCGGCGCGAAGTCGGCATCCTCGACGAGCCCCCGCTCCCGCGCCTCGCCGAGGGCGAGCCACTTCGGAGCCGTGATCCGGGCCACGCGCGCCTCGATGGCGCGCGTGACCTCGGGGAGGGCCGGCGCCCCCGTCGGCCCGGCGAGCTTCAGGCCGTTGTCCTCGGGCGGGTTGTGGCTCGCGGTCACCGTGAGGCCCGCGGCGGCCCCCCGCCGCCCCACGGCGTGCGCCACCACCGGGGTGGGGACGGCGTGACCGGAGAGCAGGCTGGGGATGCCGTACGCCGCCAGCGTCCCCGCCACCGCCTCGGCGAACTCCTCGGAGAGGAACCGGGTGTCGTAGCCCACGACCACGGGTCGGCCGCCGCTGCCCGACTCCGCGAGCTGCTCGGCGACCGCGGCGGTGAGGCGGCGCACGTTGCCGAACGTGAACTCGGCGCCGATGCGCGCGCGCCACCCGGACGTGCCGAACCGGATGGGGTCGGGGGACGGCGGCGAGGGGGCTGCCGGCGCCCGTTCCCGGCGGCCGGCGGCGCGGCCGGCCCCGGCGCGCGCCTCAGCGTCGCTCATTGCGCCAGCCGGCGATGAGCGCCTTGTACCGGTTCGCCAGCTCCTGCGCGCGGGCGCGGGTCCCGGCCTCGGCGATGACGTGGAAGAGCGCGCGGTCGGGGTCGGGGATCGCGGCGATCCAGTCCTCCCCGAACCGGACCCGGACGCCGTCCACGAGCTCGATGGTCTCGTCCCGCGTGAGCTCGAGCAACCGCCGCATGATCGTGCCCTTGCGCTCGTTCGGGCAGGGCACGTGCTCCCGGACGATGTGACTGGCGGGCACCGTCCGGGCCAGGGCATGGAGACGCACGTCGAGCCGCGCCATCATCTCCAGGAGCTTCACGGTCGCCAGCATCCCGTCGAATGCCGGCTGGAAGCCGGGGAAGATGAAGCCGCCCTGCTCTTCGCCCACGAACACGATGCCGGGCTGCGCGGCTTGCTCCGTCAACGCGCGGGGGCTGGCGCGCGTGTGGAGGAGCTTGAAGCCGTGCTCGGCCGTGAGCCGCTCCAGGACACGCGGCGCGGTCACGGGAACGGCGATCGTGCCGCGGTCGTGGGTCTGCATCGCGAGCAGCGCGACGAGGGCGAGCGCGAGCTCGCCGGGAACGATCTCGCCCTTCTCGTCGACGAGGAACACCTTCTCGCCGCCGGTGTCGAGCAGGACGCCGAGGTCCGCCCCCAGCGTCCGGACGATGTTGGAGAGCTGGTCGAGCGACCGGCGGAACTCCTCGGCGGTCTTGGCGATGCGGGTCTCGTCGAGATAGGCGTTGAGCGAGATCACCTCCACGCCCAGCTCACCGAGCACCGAGGGGAAGATCGCCGACGCGGACCCGAACGCGTAATCGAGGACCATGCGGAAGCGCCCGGCCCGGATCGCGTCGCGGTCCGCGAAGCGGAGCAGGCCGTCGCGGTACCGGTCCGTCCCCTGGTGCGGGAAGGAGAGCGTGCCGATCTCCGCCATGGGCGCCCGCTGGAAGTCCTCGCGGAAGAACAGCCGCTCGACGGACTTCTCCCGATCCGGCGCCAGGTCCATGCCCCGGTGGTCGAAGACCTTGATGTCCAGGAGTTCGGGGTCGTACGGGGACTTGCGGACGTGCACGCCGCCGGAGAGCCCGAGCGCCCGGACCTGGTAGCGCACGACGGGGATGGGCCCGATGCCGAGGTCCTGCACGTCCACGCCCACCGAGAGCAGGCCGGCCATCAGCGCCCGGTTGATCATCCGGGACACCCGGTGGTGGTCGCGGCTCGTGATCACCGTGCGCCGGCGCCCCAGGGCCGCCCCCAGCGCGGCGCCGACCTTGGAGGCGAACTCGGGCGAGATCTCGATGTTGGCGAGCCCGGTGATCCCGTAGCGCCCGAAGAGGTGGCGCGTCCACCGCTCGCCCCAGACCAGGCTCACGGCGAGCGTGGCGCCGTCCTCCACCTCCTTGGAGGGCCACACCTTCACGTTGGCGTGGATGACCGCCTCGGCGCCGACCCGGCAGCCGTCGCTGATGACCGCCCCCTCCTGCACCGTGGCGTGGGCACGGACGATCGCCTGCCGGCCGATGATGCACTCCTTCAGGACGGCCCGCGGCCCGATCTCGGCCCCCTCCCACACCACGCAGCCGTCGAGGATCGCGCCTTCCCCGATCGTCACCCGCGGGCCGATGACCGACCGGGCGATCCGCGCGTTGGGCTCGACGCGCGCGTCGCGGCCGATGATGACCGCTCCCGTGAGGTGCGCCGTGAAGTCGACACGCGCCCCCTCGTCCAGCCAGATGTCGCGATCCACTCCCGCGAGGCGCCGGCCCGGCGGCGTCACGCGGACGCGCCCGTGGAGCAGGTCGAGGTGGGCGAGCCGGTACTCCAGGAGATCCCCCACGTCGCGCCAGTAGCCGTCGGCGACGTGACCGCCCAGGACCCGCCCCTCGCGGAGCAGGGCCGGGAAGAGGTCCTTGCCGAAGTCGTACTCGCGCCCCGGGGGAATCGCCGCGAGCACGGACGGCTCGAGGAGGTAGATCCCCGTGTTGATCGTGTCGCTGAAGACCTCCCCCCAGCTCGGCTTCTCCAGGAAGCGGGTGATCCGTCCCGACTCGTCCGAGATGACGATCCCGTACGAGAGAGGGTTCTCCACCCGCGTCAGCACCATGGTCGCCTCGGCCTTGGCGCGCTCGTGGAACCGGACGGCCGCGCCGAGGTCGAAGTCGGTCAGGATGTCGCCGGAGACGACGAGGACGGCTTCCTCCAGCACCTCGGCGGCGAACCGCACCGCGCCCGCAGTGCCCAGGTCGGCGGCGGGCGTGACGTAGCGGAGGCGGACACCCCAGCGGCTTCCGTCCCCGAAGTACTGGGTGATCGCCTCCGGCAGGAAGTAGAGGAGGACGAGCACGTCGTCGAAGCCGTGCGCCCGGAGCAGCTCCACCGCATGCTCCATGATGGGCTTGTTGCCGAGCGGCACCATCGGTTTCGGGACGTTCGCCGTGAGCGGCCGGAGCCGCGTCCCGAACCCGCCGGCCATGAGCACGGCTTTCATCGCGCGCAGGGTTCCCCTCGAAGATTATAGCGCCCGCGGTCGCCACCCTGCCCCGGATGCTGCCCCCGGCGGGAGGCAGGCCCGAGCCCGTCGCGCCCCAGCGACCGGTCGGGCTTCCCCGGGAGGGCCGTCGGCCCCCCGCGGGGTGTCGCGGCTCGAGCGCCGCAGGGGCGAAGAGACGCGACGGGGAGCTGGAAGGGGGGTGACGCCCCCTCCGAGCTCAGTAACGCCGGTACGCGATCCGCGGGCGCTGGCGAAAGACGTTGACCAGGGCCATGCCGGCGACGAAGCCGCCGATGTGGGCCAGGAACGCCACCCCGCCCGGCTCGCCGCTGCCGAACGTGAGGATGCTGTTCAGCACCTGGAGGACGATCCAGAAGCCCAGGACGACCAGCGCCGGGATCGGGACGAGCCGCCAGAAGAACCCGAAGATGACCAGGGTCCAGACGCGCGCGCTCGGATAGAGGAGGAGGTAGGCGCCCAGCGTCCCCGAGACCGCGCCGCTGGCGCCGATCATGGGGACCGAGGAGGCGGGATCGCTCAGGTACTGGGCCCCGGCCGCCGCCACGCCACACAGGAGGTAGAAGGCGAGGAAGCGGCCCTTCCCCATGACGTCCTCGACGTTGTTCCCGAAGATCCACAGGTAGAGCATGTTGCCGCCGACGTGGAGGAGGCCGCCGTGGACGAACATCGAGCTCAGGATGGTGAGCCACGGGCTCGGGGCGCCGGCCAGCGCCGTGGCGAGCCGCGTCGGGCACGCCGCGCTCAGCCGGCACGGGATCAGGCCGAACTCGTAGACGAAGGCCTCGTAGGCGCGCTCGGCGGCGAGGGCGGCCTGCCGCGAGGGCTGCGCCGGGAAGCCGAGGAAGAACTCGTAGAGGTAGACGAGCACGTTGACCGCGATGATGGCGACCGTGATGAGCGGGAACGAGCGGGTCGGGACATCGTCCTTGATGGGAATCACGGATGTCCTATTTCGGAGGGGGCCTCGACGGCCCCCTCCGATATCTCCCTCCCTATCGGGTGGGTGGGTGCGATCGCCGGCAGAGCCGGCGCTCGGAGCGCTTCGCCCATGGCGGTCGGCACGACAGGGCGGTCAGCGGCCTCTTCGGGCTTTTGTCGGGCTTGGGTGGGACTATTCGTCGGTCGTCCTGCTAGCTCGGGCCGACGGTCACGACGGCCGGCTCGACGAGGTACCGTCGCGCGACGCGCTGGAGGTCGGCCGCCGTCACGGCCTCGATCGCCCCGGGGTAGCGGCCGACGTACCCGTAGCCCAGGCCGATCAGCTCGAAGAAGCCGAGGTAGAAGCTCTGGCGCGCGTTGGTGCGAAGGTCGAGCGCGAACGATCCCGTGACGAGGGCCTTCGCCCGCTCGAGCTCGTCCTCCGTCACCGGCTCGTCACGCAGCCGCGCGAGCTGGCGCGTGATGTCGGCCTCCGCCCGCCCCACGTTCGCAGGCGCCGTGCCGATGTGGACCACCAGCCGGCTCGTCTCGCCCCGCGTCGGGTAAAAGGAGCCCACGGCGTAGGCCAGGCCGGCCTCGTCCCGCAGCGCTCGGAACAACCGGCTCGACATGCCGCCGCCCAGGACCGCGTTCAGCACCTTGAGGGGGGCGTAGTCCGCCTGGGCCGCGGGCGGCGCCAGGAACCCGACCAGGAGCTGGGCCTGCTGGGTGGCCCGGGCCTCGCCGCCGCGCGGCGCCACGCGCTCGGTCGGCGGCGGGACGACGGACGGGCCCCCGGGCCCACGCTCGAGGCCGCCGAACACCCGCGTGACCGCCTCCACCGTCTCGGCGGCGGCGAGCTGGCCGGAGACGGCGAGGACCATGCGCTCGGGCCGGTAGAACGTCTCGAAGTGGCGCCACAGCTCCTCGCGCCTGAGCCGGCGTACGGTGGCGAGCTCGCCGGCCGTGGGCAGCCCGAAGGGGTGGAGGCCGTAGAGCGCCCGGTTGAGCAGGCGGTTGGCGACCTGGAAGGGCTGGTCCTCCAGCCCGCGGATCTGCGCCAGCAGGGTCGCCCGCTCGCGCTCGACCTCCTCGACGGCCAGCGTGGGCGCGGTGGCCACCTCGTGGAGCAGCGCGAGCAGCGTCCGCCAGGCCCTGGCCAGCCCTCGCGCGCGCAGCTCCGAGTACTCCTGATCGGTCGCGCTCTCGAGCGCGCCGCCCGCATCCTCGGCCGCCTGCGCCAGCTCGAGCGCGGTCCGGCTCCGCGTCCCCTTCAGGAGGGTGCGCCCGAGGAGCGCGGTGAGCCCGCTGGTCTCGGCGGTGTCGTGGCGCGAGCCCACGCGCACGAAGAGCGTCATGGCGACGACCGGCGCCGCCGGGTTCTCCTGGACGACGACCGTGAAGCCGTTGGGAAGCCGGGCCTGGATCACCGGACCGGCCGCCCACGCTCCGGTCGCGCCGACGATCGCCACGCCGAGACTCCCCAGACCGATCGCGCCGAGACCGGCTCGCCGAACCGTCACGGCTCGCCGTTCTTCGGGGCGAGCGCCGCCATCGTGAAGCGATCCGGCGGCAGGTAGCGGCGCGCCGCCTCGCGGATCTGCTCCCGCGTCACCTTTCGGACCTCCTCGAGATAGGTGAGCTCGAAGTCGAGCGTCCACACGCTCTCCGCGAGCCCGTAGGCATAGGCGAGCCCCTCCGCCGTCTCGTGGCCGAAGGCGTAGCCGGCCTCGACCGCGGTCAGGGCGCGGGCGTGCTCGGCCTCGCTGACGAGGCTCGTGCGGAGCCGCTCGATCTCCTCGAGCAGCGCCGCCTCCACCGCGTGTCTCTGCGCGGCGGTCGTCCGGGCCGTCACCGTGATGGTGCCGGCGTCGCGCTGCGGGTAGAAGCTGGCCCCGATGCTGGAGACGAGTCCCCGACTCTCCTTGAGTGTCTGGTTGAGCCGCGAGGCGCGGCCCCGCCCGAGGATGGAGGTGAGGAGATCGACCGCGTAGACGTCGGCCTGGGGGACCGTGGGCCCGCGCCACGACACGCCGAGGTAGGCCTGCTGGAGCGGCCGCGGCTCCTCGACGCGCCGCACGCTGCCGAGCTCGGGAGGCGCCTGGCCCGCCGCGGCCGGCGCCGGCCCCGCCTCCCACGCGCCGAACGCCGCGCGGATCCGCGCCAGCGCGCGCGTGCGATCCGCGTTCCCGACGACCACGAGCACGGCGCTCCGTGGCACGTAGTGGCGCCGGTAGTACGCGACGATGGCCTGGCGGTCGGCCGCGCGGATGCTCTCCGGCGTCCCCAGCACCGGCCGCCCGTACGGGTGCCCCGCGAAGTGGTGGCGCGCGAGGAACCGGAAGAGGTAGGAGCCGGGGCTGTCCTGGGAGCGCCGGATCTCCTCCAGGACCACCAGCCGCTCGCGCTCGAGCTCGCCCGGGTCGAACGAGGCGTGCATGGCCGCGTCCGCCGCCACGTCGAGCGCCGTGTCGAGGTGCCGCGCGGGCAGGACGATGTGGTAGTAGGTGAAGTCGTGCGATGTGGCCGCGTTGATCTCGCCGCCCAGCCCCGAGATCGTGCGGTCGATGACGCCCGGTCCCCGGGTCGGGGTCCCCTTGAAGAGCAGGTGCTCGATGAAGTGCGAGAAGCCCGACTCCGCGTCGGTCTCGTTTCGCGCGCCGACCCGCATCCAGAGCTGCACCGCGGCGACGTCCGCGGCCTGGTGGTCCTTGAGGATGACGGTGACGCCGTTGTCGAGCCGGTGCCGCGCGGGCGCGTCGCGCGTCGCGGCGGGACGGGTGGCGGCGATCATCGCGCAGCCGCCGATCGCCAGCGTGACCGCCGCGAGCGCAACGAGCAGGAACCGGATGGCGAAGCCGATCGACACGCCTCCACGAGTCGCACGGATGGCGACTCCGAGCGTAACAGAACGCTCGCGACCCGCGCAAGCCGACCGCGCCGCAGCGACAATCCCGTCCGGTATCCGGCAGCGAGGTGTATTCGCGTCCTGGGGGGAGGCAGGCCCGATGCCTTCGCCGGAGGGCCGGCGGAGCTTCCGC
>JBIOTN010000219.1:0-10750 GCA_044866005.1 Candidatus Rokuibacteriota bacterium
GCAGCCCCCCTCCGAAGGGATAAAAGCCGACGCCCCCGAAGGGTTGGGGGCGTCGGTGTGCCTGGCCGTGGCGCGTGGTCGGGAACGCGCGCGCGGTTGACCAGGCACCCCGCTGTCGCAGCAAGGCCGGTGCCCGACGCCCGCCCGGGCGCGAGCCTCGACAGATCGCGCTCTTAGCCCGCCGGCGCCTGCCGCGAGGCGCGGTGGGCGTGGGGAAATGCCCGGGAGGCGGGCAAATGACCCCGGGCGCGGCCGGCACGGGCCGGGCTCAGCCGCGCGCGAGCGCGCGCTCGAGGACATGGTCCTCGCCGAAGCCGGGAAGCGGGAGCCCCCGCTCGCGGAACTCGCCGAGCGCCGCTTCGGGGCAGAGCCCGACCAGCTCGTAGCGGCGGATGCGGGCGCCGCGGCGCTCGCTCTCGCGCCGGACGGCTTCGAGCGCCATCCAGAGCGAGGTCCGGGCGAGATCCGTGAGATTCATCGAGACCTGCACGCCTCCCTGCCGCTCGAGCCGCACGCCCATCGCCTGGAGCCCGGGGAGCCCGCCCGCCGAGGCGCGGACGGCCCGCGCGATGCCGCGCGCGACCTCCCCGTCGTCCGCATCGAGCCACACGTTGAAGGCGACCAGCGCCGGGCGGGCCCCGACGGCCGTCGCGCCGCTCTTGGGGAGGAACGCGAGCGGCCCCGCGTCGGGCGCCGCTGCGGGATCGGCGAGCCTGGCGGGAAGCCCTTCGTACTGCCCGAGTCGGACCTGTGGGAGCTCGCGCCGGTCGGGACGGCGCGCCGCCGCGGCGTAGAAGAACACGGGGATTCCGGTCTCCCTGGCGAACGTGCCGCCGAAGGCGTGCGCTGCGGCGACGGCGTCCTCGATCGTGAGCTCGCCGAGCGGCACGAATGGCACGACGTCGACGGCGCCGATCCGCGGGTGCACCCCGAGCTGCGTGCGCATGTCGATCCGCCGGACGGCCTCCCGCGCGCCGGCCAGCGCCCCCTCCACGACCGCCTCGGACGGGCCGACCAGCGTGAAAACGGCCCGGTTGTGGTCCGGATCGGCATGGCGGTCGAGCAGGCGAACGTGGGGGACGCCCCGGATGGCGGCCGTAATGGCATCCAGGGTCCGCGCGTCTCGGCCCTCGCTGACGTTGGGGATGCACTCGAGCCACGGCTCCACGGTCCCGATGATACGGCTCGCCCGGGGGGCGCGCGACCGCCTTTCCCGGGCTGCGCTATACTGAGACCGCTCGCCGGGCCGCCGTCCGCGTGGCGAGGCGGGCTGGCCCCGTGATCGCGCGCGATCCCCAGGATGAAGGCGCCTGCGCGGAGACGACCGCTGGCGGAGGCGCCGCCGAGACGACAAGCGAGGGCTTGCATGGCGGCTCCGACCGTGGCGCTCGAGCCCGAGGTGGCGCGGCTGGCGCCGGCGCTCTCCGCCGTCCGCCGGTCGATTCACGAGTCCCCCGAGATCGGCTTCCTCGAGGTGCGGACGGCCGGTCTCGTGGCCGAGCGGCTCCGCGCGCTCGGCCTCGAGGTCCGCACCGAGGTGGCGAAGACCGGGGTCGTCGGCCTGCTCCGCGGCGCGCGCCCGGGCCGGACGCTCCTGCTTCGAGCCGACATGGACTGCCTGCCCATCGAGGAGGCGACCGGTGCGCCGTACGCCTCGCGTCACCCCGGGCGGATGCACGCCTGCGGTCACGACGGGCACGTCGCGATGCTGCTCGGGGCGGCCGAGCTCCTCGCCGCGCGGCGCGAGCGGCTGGCAGGCGCGGTGAAGTTCGTCTTCCAGCCGGCCGAGGAGGGACCGGGCGGGGCGGAGCCGATGATCGCGGCGGGCGTGCTCGAGGCCCCGCGGGTGGACGCGGCGTTCGGCCTCCATCTCCTGAACGACTTCCCGGTCGGCACCGTCCCCTTGCGGCCCGGGCCCATCATGGCGGCGACCGATCGGATCTCGATCGCCGTGCGTGGCCGGGGCGGGCACGGGGCCGCGCCGCACCAGACCGTCGACGCCGTCCTGGCCGCCGCGCACGTGGTCACGGCGCTCCAGGCGATCGCGGCGCGCGAGGTCTCCCCCGTGACGCCGGTCGTCGTCACCGTCGGCACGATCCAGGGCGGCTTCCGCTACAACGTCATCGCGCCCGAGGTGCAGCTGACCGGCACCGTTCGGAGCTTCGACGCCACGCTCCGCCAGGAGCTCCCGGGCCGCATCGAGCGCATCGCCTGCGGGGTGGCGAGCGCCTTCGGAGCGGTCGCCGAGGCGAGCTACGAGTTCGGCTACCCGGCCACCGTGAACGACCCGGACATGACCGAGCTGGCGCGCCAGGCCGCGGCCACCGTGGTCGGCGAGGGCGGCGTCGTCACGATGGACCCGCTGATGGGCGGCGAGGACATGGCGTACTTCCTCCAGGCCGTGCCGGGCTGCTACGTCTTCATCGGCTCCGCCAATCAGGAGCGCGGTCTCGTCCACCCGCACCACTCGCCGCACTTCGACTTCGACGAGGCGGCGCTTCCCATCGGGGTGCAGGTTTTCGTGCGCGTCGCGGAGGCGTTCCTGGCGCCGTGACGATCCCCGTCGCATCTCGGCCCGGCGCGGGAGTCGAAGGCTGATGGCGCTCCCCGTCGGCAAGCTGGGGGGGCGTTTCCTCGCGGAGCTCTTCAGCAAGCACGTCACGCTCGACGACCGCGTCGTCCTCGGGCCGCGGGTCGGGGAAGATGCCGCCGTCATCGACATGGGCGACCGCTACCTGGTCGCCACGACCGATCCCATCACGTTCGTGACCGAGGACCTCGGCTGGTACGCGCTCGTCGTGAACGCGAACGACATCGCGGTCCGCGGCGCGGCGCCGCGCTGGTTCCTGGCGACGTGCCTCCTTCCCGAGCGGCGGACGACGGAGGCGTCGGTCGAGGCGCTGTTCGCGCAGCTCGGCGGGGCCTGCCGGGAGCTCGGCGTCTCGCTCGTCGGCGGCCACACGGAGGTCACGCACGGCCTCGACCGGCCGCTCGTGATCGGCACGATGCTCGGCGAGGTGGCGAAGGACCGGCTGGTCACGACGAGCGGCGCGCGGCCGGGGGACGCGCTGCTCCTGACCAAGGGCATCCCGGTCGAGGGCACGTCGATCGTCGCTCGCGCGCGCGACGCCGAGCTGCGGGCCCGCGGATACGCCGAGCCGCTGCTGGCGCGGGCGCGCGGGTATCTCGATCGGCTGAGCGTGGTGCCCGAGGCGTTGCTCGCCGCGGAGCTGGCGGCGATCCACGCGATGCACGACCCGACCGAGGGCGGCCTCGCCACGGCCCTCTGGGAGCTTGCCGCCGCGGCCGACGTCGGGCTCGCGGTGGAGGTCGAGCGGATCCCCGTGCTCCCCGAGGGCCGGGTGCTGTGCGCCGAGTTCGGCCTCGATCCCCTCGGGACGATCGCCTCCGGCGCGCTCCTGATCGCGCTGGCGCCGGCCGACGCCGCCGTGGTGCTCCACGGCTGCGCCCGGGAGGGGATCGATTGCGCCTTCATCGGGCGCGTCGAGGCGCGAGAGGCCGGCGTCACCCTCCGGCACGCCGGCCGCGTCACCCCGCTGCCCCGGTTCCCCCAGGACGAGATCACGCGCCTCTTCGCCTGAGCCGCGCCATGCCCCAGATCGGGTACGCCCACCGTCCCGTCGCCCAGAGCTACCACGGCGTCATCGCCGCCGCCCATCCCCTGGCGGTCCTCGCGGGCATCGAGATGCTGAAGGGCGGCGGCAACGTCGTGGACGCGGCGATCGCCGTGAACGCGGTCCTGGCGGTCGTCCAGCCCCACATGTGCGGGGTGGGGGGCGACCTCTTCAGCCTCCTCTTCCACGCCGCCTCGGGCGAGGTCGTCTGTCTCGACGGCGCCGGCCGCTCCGGCTCGGACGCCACGCTCGACTCGGTCCGGCGTCGCGGCCTCACGGCGCTCCCGCTGATCGGGCCGCTGTCGGTCTCGGTGCCCGGCGCCATCGACGCGTGGGGAGCGCTGGCGGCGCGCTACGGGACCCGGCCGCTCGGCGAGCTCCTGAAGCCGGCGATCGCGGTCGCTACCGAGGGGTTTCCCTGCAGCGACCTCCTGGCCCAGACGATCCGGGAACGGAGCGCGGTCATCGAAGACCCCGAGTGGCACCGGGTCTACGCGCCGCACGGACGGTTCCCCCGGATCGGAAGCCGGCTCGTCCAGCCGGACCTCGCGCGGAGCCTCGCGCTGATCGCCGAGAGCGGCCCCGACGTGCTCTACCGCGGCGAGCTGGGCGCCCGCATCGTCCGGCACGTCCGCGCCGGCGGTGGTTTCCTCACCGAGGCGGATCTCGCGGCCCACGCCTCGCGCTGGCGGCTACCCGTCTCGACGACCTACCGGGGCGCGACGGTCTACCAGACACCGCCGCCGACGCAGGGGCTGACGCTTCTCCAGGCCCTGAACCTGCTGGAAGGGTTCGACCTGCCGGGACTCGGCTTCCACTCGGTGGCGCACCTGCACCACCTCGTCGAGGCGGTCAAGCTCGTCTACGCCGACCGCGATCGCTACATCGGGGACCCGGACCACGTCGCCGTGCCGGTCGCCGACCTCCTCGACAAGGACTACGCCGCCCGGCGGCGCGCGCTCATCGACCCCCGGCGGGCGGTCCCGCGCGTGGTCGGGGGCGACCCCGCCGGGGACACGACCGGGTTCGTCGTCGCCGACGCCGCCGGCTCGGTGATGGCAGTCATCCAGAGCCTCTACTCCGCGTTCGGGTCCGGCGTCGTGCCGCCCGGCACCGGGATCTCGCTCCACTGCCGGGGCGCGGGCTTCTCGCTCGACCCGGCCTCGCCGAGCGTGCTGGCGCCACGCAAGCAGCCCTTCCACACGCTGATCGCCGCCCTGGTCGTGCAGGACGGGGCGCCGACGGTGGCGTTCGCCACGATGGGCGGCCACGGCCAGCCGCAGACGCATCTCCAGGTGCTCACGAACCTGCTCGACTTCGGCATGGACCCGCAGGAGGCGATCGAGCGGCCGCGCTTCGTCCAGGGCCGGATGCGCCCCACCGATCCGGACGACCGGCTGCGGATCGAGGGCCGGGTGCCCGCCCGCGTGCTCGGGGGTCTCCGGCAGCGGGGCCACGCGGTCGAGCGCGTGGCCGACTGGGCCAGCACGATGGGCCACGCCCACGGCCTCCTGGTGCGCCGGGAGCCTGGCGCGCGGCTCCTGTCGGCCGGGGCCGACCCGCGCGGGGACGGCGCGGCCCTGGGCTACTGAGGACCATCATGGCGCTGGCCGTCCGCGACGTCATGTCCACGGACCTCGTGACCGTGAGCCCGCAGGAGAGCGCGCGCCGAGCCTACGAGCTGATGCGGGACCGGCGCTTCCGGCACCTCCCCGTCGTGGCCGACGGCCGGCTCGTGGGGATCGTCTCCGACCGGGACCTCCGCCCGGTGCTGCTGTCGCCGGGCCTGGCCGGGGCGACGGTGGCCGAGATCATGAGCGAGGAGCCGACCACCATCGCCCCGGAGGCGCCGGTCGAGGACGCGGCGAGCCTGATCGTGGTGAAGAAGATCGGGTGCCTCCCGGTGCTCGACGGCGAGCGGCTGGTCGGCATCGTCACGGAAACGGACCTCCTCGCCGTCCTCGTCGAGCTCCTCGGGCTCCTCAGCCAGTCCACGCGGCTCGACGTCGCGGTCCCGGGCGGTCCCGACGCCTACGAGAAGGTCGTCGAGATCATCCGCCGGCAGCAGGGACGGATCATGAGTGTCGGCGCCGTGCCCGGCGCCGGGGGCACGACGGTCTTCAGCGTGCGGCTCGAGCCATGCGACCCGCGGCCGCTCGTCGACGCCCTCGCCCGCGCCGGCTTCGAGGTCCTCTCCCCGGCGGGAGGCGCGTGATGGACGACCGCCCGCCCGCGGCCGTCGAGCCCGTTCGGCTTCGCCGCACTCTCCTCTTCGTCCCGGGCAGCACCCCCGAGCGGATCGCCAAGGCCGCGGCGTCCGCGGCGGACGGCCTCATCCTCGACCTCGAGGACGCCGTCGCGCCCGCGCAGAAGGGCCGGGCCCGGGACTGGGTCGTGGCCGCGCTCCGGGGCGTGGACTTCCGGGGCCGGGAGCGCATCGTGCGCGTGAACCCGCTCGATGGCCCCTACGGCATGCACGACCTGGCCGCGATCGTCCCGGCCGCGCCCGACGCGCTGCTGCTCCCGAAGATCGGCGGTCCCGAGGACGTCGAGCGGGTCGACCACGAGGTGACGCGGCTCGAGCGGCTCGCGGGCCTCCGGCCCGGGGCGGTCCGCTTCCACCTCCTGGTCGAGACGGTGGCCGGCGTCCTGAACGCCCCGGCCGTGGGACGGGCGTCGTCCCGCAGCGCCGCGCTCTTCTTCGGGGCGGGCGATCTCATGCGCGAGACCCGCGGCCGGCTCGTGCCGAGCCGGACCTCGGAGCTCCACGCCCTGAGCCAGGTGCTCCTGGCCGCCCGCGCCTCGGCGCTCCAGGCCCTCGACAGCCCCTACTTCGACCTGGACAGCGAGGCCGGCCTCGAAGCCCACAGCCGCTTCGCGGCCGAGCTCGGCTACGACGGGAAAGCCCTCATCCACCCGAAGCAGATCGAGATCGTCAACCGGGTCTTCACCCCCTCACCGGACGCCGTCGCCGAGGCCCAGCGCGTGCTGGCCGCCTACGAGGCGGCACAGGCGGAAGGCACGGGCGCGCTGGCCCTCGACGGACGGTTCATCGATGCCGTCCACGTCGCCATGGCCCGCGAGACGCTGGCCCGGGCGCGCCTGGCCGGGGTGACCGGGTGACGGCGCGGCCCGGCGGGCTCGCCGGGCTTTTGACGGGCCTCGCCCTGTTCGCCTGGGCCAGCCTCGCCCCGGCGGCGACCTGGGGCGGGATCACGCCGGGCCAGACCACCCGGGGCGAGGTCGAGGCGCGCTACGGCCGGCCGACCCGGGAGCGCGTCGTCACGCAGGAGGGCCGGACCGGCTCGGAGTGGACCTACGCCGGGGACCAGGCGCCGCGCGGCATCGACCGCATGGTCATCGGCTTCGGGCTCCTCGGGCCCCAGGGA
Source organism: Candidatus Rokuibacteriota bacterium (assembly GCA_044866005.1). GTDB lineage: Bacteria > Methylomirabilota > Methylomirabilia > Rokubacteriales > DASRDR01 > JBIOTN01. Next base: position 7,025 of record JBIOTN010000219.1, read on the forward strand.
TTGGTCCCCGACCTCGTCCGGTCGCTCGCGCTGTATCCCAGGGCGCGGATCTTCTCGGTGGAGTTCCTCGTGGCCGGATGGGGGAAGCCCGACGCCATCGGCACCGAGGAGCAAACGGGCCGGCCCTCGTTCCGCTACGACGGCCGGGCACTCTTCGTCATCCTCGATCACACCGGTCAGTGGGCGGAGATGCTGCTGTTCGGCCCGGAGAAGCCGGCCAGCCGATAGCCCGGGCCGGCGCGCGCTGTCGCGGACCCCGGCCCCGGCCGTTGTCCGAGTCCGGCCGCAGTGGTAGGCTGAAGGGGTTCTCATGACCCCACCTTCCGACCCGATCGAGATCCTCTGCGCCGTCGACGCCGCCGGGCGCGGCATCGCCCGTCTCGTCCGGCCGGGCGCCCTGGCCGCGGCGGCGCGGAGCCTCGCGCGCGCCACCGGCGTCGTCCTCGTCACCGGCTTCGTCCCGCGCCCGTCGTGGAGCGCCGAGACGGACGGCCCGTCCGGAACGGTCGTCCTCGGGCGCGCCCTCCGCCAGCTCGGCGCGCGCGTCCTCTACCTGGCCGATCCGCCGGTGATCCCGCTGCTCGAGGCCTGCCTGAAGGAGCTCGCCGAGCCGCTCGAGCTCCTCCCGGTGCCGGCGGACCCGGAAGCGGCGGTGGCCGCGGCGCGCCGCGCGCTCCGGACGTTCGCGCCGACCCATCTCGTCGCCGTGGAGCGCCCGGGGCGTGCCGCGGACGGCCGCTACTACAACGCCCGGGGCCGTGCGGTGGGCTCGCTCAACGCGCCGCTCGACGCGCTCTTTCGCGCGCCGGCCCGCGGCGTGGTCACCGTGGGCATCGGGGACGGCGGCAACGAGGTCGGCATGGGCCGGGTCCGGGCCCGCGTCGTCCGGGACATCGCCCACGGCGCCAAGATCGCCTCCGTCGTCCGGACGGACCACCTCGTCGTCGCGGGCACCGCGAACTGGGGGGCGTGGGGGCTGACGGCGCACCTCGGCCTGGCGACCGGCCGCGACCTCCTCCACACCCATGACGACGAGGCGCGTCTGACCCAGGCGATGGTGGCGGCGGGCGGGATGGACGGGCTCACCGGCGCGCGGGTGCCGACCGTGGACAGCCTGCCGCTCGCGCTCCACCAGACACTGCTGGCGACCCTGCGCGAGCTGACCGCGCACCTCTTGACCCGGCGCGGACGCGGCGTCCGCCCACCTTCGAGGGAGACTGGCTGATGGCCGAGACCGTGCTGGAGCGCTATCGCAAGACGCGCCCCGGGTCGTGGCGGCAGTGGGAACGCGCCTGCCGCGTGATCCCGGGCGGCATCACGCACGACAGCCGCTACCTGACGCCGTTCCCCATCTACGTGACCCGGGCCGAGGGTCCGCGCAAGTGGGACGTGGACGGGCACGAGTACATCGACTACTGGATGGGGCACGGGGCGCTCTTCCTCGGGCACGCGCACCCGACCCTGGTCGAGGCGGTGACCCGGCAGGTGGCGCGTGGCACGCACTACGGCGCCTGCCACGAGCTCGAGGTGGAGTGGGCCGAGTGGATCAGCCGGCTGGTGCCCTCGGCGGAGCAGGTGCGCTTCACCATGTCCGGCACGGAGGCGACCCACCTCGCCCTCCGTCTGGCCCGGGCGGCGACCGGCCGGCCGAAGGTCGTGAAGTTCACGGGCCATTTCCACGGCTGGCACGACGGCGTCGTGCCCGGCGTGAACCCGCCGTACGAGGTCCCGATGTCGGCGGGGGTGCCCGGCGCGGTCCTGGGCGAGGTGCTCCTCGCGCCGCAGGACGACGCCCCGGCGCTCGAGCGGCTGCTGGGAAGCCGCCAGGACATCGCCGCGGTCATCCTCGAGCCCTCCGGCGGCCAGGCGGGCACCTTCCCCATCGCCCCGGACTTCCTGACGGCCGTCCGCCGGCTCACGGCGGCCCACGGCGTCGTGCTGATCTTCGACGAGGTCATCACGGGGTTCCGGTACGCGCCCGGCGGCGCCCAGGCCTACTACGGCGTGACCCCGGACCTGACCACGGTCGCCAAGATCGTGGCGGGCGGGCTGCCCGGCGCCGCCGTCTGTGGCCGGCGCGACCTCGTCAGCCGCATGGCGTTCGGCAACGACGCGACGTGGAACCGGCGAGAGCGCGTGGCACAGAACGGGACGTACAACGCCAACCCGCTCTCGGCCGCGGCCGGCATCGCCATGCTGGCGCAGATCGCCGACGGCAAGCTGCACGAGACCGCCAACGCCCGGGGGACCGAGCTGCGCGCCGGCCTGAACGAGGTCTTCCGCAAGGCGGGGGTCGCCTGCGTCGCCTACGGGGACGTCTCGACCTTCCACGTCTCGCTCGAGGGGCCGCCCGGGGGCGCCGCGAGCGCGCCGCGGAACGCGGCGCTCTACCACTCGTGGCGGTGCGCCCTGATCCTCCACGGGGTGGACATGTCGGCCTACCACGGCTGGCTGTCCGTCGTCCACGGCGAGCGGGAGATCGAGGAGACCGTCGCCGCCGCCGGGCGCGCGGTCGCGGACCTGCAGGCGGAAGGCGCGCTCTAGCGCATCGATGATCCCGGCCGAAGACCGGAACCGCGAGCTCCGGCGCGTCTACGACCTCGCCCGCGAGGCCGAGGTCTTCGAAGGGGGCGTCACCTATCAGGACGAGGCCGACATCCTGATCGTCGGCGACTGGGCGCTCCTGGCGTACGACGAGGAGGATGCGCTGGCCCTGTCCTTCCACCTCAACGCGCATCCGGTCGAGGTCGCGCGGCTGACCCGGTTCCTCGTCGAGCACGACGTCGAGTTCGTGCTCTACGAGGCGTTCGTGGTCAACGATCGCGACGAGATCGTCTTCGAGTCCGACCTGGAAGGGCGTTCCGGGTGAGCCGCACCCGGACGGTGGTCACGCGCGCCGTGGCCGGCGCCGTCGCCGGCCTCGTCGCCGCGACGGTGTGGGTGGCCGTGGGCCAGCCCCCGGCGCCGGCGCACCCCGGCAAGGCGACCTACGACCTCTACTGCGCGAGCTGCCACGGCCCGGGCGGCAAGGCCGACGGCCCGGCGGCGGCCGCCCTGCCGATCAAGCCGCCGCCCTTCACCGATGGCGGCGTGATGAACCCGCTGCCGGACGACTTTCTCTTCACGGTGATCAGCCAGGGAGCCGGCGCCGTGGGGCTGGCCCCCCAGATGCCGGGGTTCCGCCCGCCGCTCACCGACCGCCAGATCCGGGACGTCATCGCGTACGTCCGGACGTTCGCCGACCCGCCCTACCAGCCGGCGCCCGTGGCGGCCGTCGAGACGCAGGCGCCCCCGCCGCCCCAGCCGATCGAGTTCAGTCACGTCGTCCACGCGGGGTCCTACCGCATCGACTGCCAGTACTGCCACGCGGACGCCCGCCGGTCCCCGTTCGCGGGGCTGCCGTCGGTCGAGCGATGCATGGGCTGCCACAAGATCGTGGCGGCCCAGGGCAATCCCGAGGTGCAGAAGGTCCACCAGTACTGGAACCAGAAGCAGCCGATCCCGTGGATCCGCATCCACAAGGTGCCGGGCTTCGTCTACTTCCCCCACAAGCGCCACATCCAGGTCGGCCTGGCCTGCCAGACCTGTCACGGGCCGGTCGAGCGGATGCAGCGGGTCGCGCAGGTGGCCCCGCTCTCGATGGGCTGGTGCGTGGACTGCCACGCCCGGCGCCAGGGCCCGCTCGACTGCGTCGTCTGTCATCATTAGGCCTCGGAGGGGGCCTCG
>JBIOTN010000220.1:0-61718 GCA_044866005.1 Candidatus Rokuibacteriota bacterium
GTGGCCCCGGTGCATGTCGATGGCGACCAGCGCGGTGGACTGGGCGTTCAGCTCCATGGGCGTCAACCCCCGAACTTGATGTACTTGACCATCTCCTTGAGCACCTCGGGGGGCTGCTGCAAGAGCGCGGTGAAGTTCCGGAGCACGTCCTCGTGCGAGATGTGCTGGAACTCGATCTGCGCCTTGTCCCCCTCGGCCTTGAGCTCGGGATCGCGCAGCGCCTTGGCGAAGGCCTCGCGCAGGAGCGCGAGGCGGTCGGGCGGCGTGCCCGGCGGCGCGGCGAGGGCGCGACCGATGGCCTGAGGGAGCGCCCGGATCCCCATGATGGCCTTCCCGACGGGATCGGTGGCGAGCTCCTCGTCCACGGGCAGCTGCTCGAACCCCGGCGACGGCACCCGGCCGCGCACGATCGCCCGCACCGCGCCCCGCTCGACCGCCGGCCGGACGGTCGAGGCGAAGGCGGCCCAGACGTCCACCTCCTTGCGCTCGAGCGCCAGCAGGATGTCTGCGTTGGCGGGATAGCCGGAGACGAGCTTGAAGCGGGCGCCGGCGAACTCTTTCAGCAGCAGGGGGAAGTCGTGGGCGTTCGAGCCCGGCCCCGTGGTGCCGACCACGAGCTCCCGGTCGGCCTTCCGCACCTCCTCGAAGCTCTTGTAGGGCAGGTCCGCGCGGATCGCCAGCGCCACGCCGTCGGCCCCCGAGGAGCCGAGCCACTCGAACCTCCGAACGTCGAAGCGGACGGCGTCCACCCTGGAGAGCTGGGCGATGCCGACGTTGGGGTTCGCGGCCAGGAGCGTCAGCCCGTCGGGCCGGGCGACGTTGTAGACGTGATTGGTCGCGACCAGGTGGGCCGCCCCGGTCATGTTCTGCACGATGACCGTCGGGTTGCCCGGAATGTGCTTGCCGAGGTGCCGGGCGACGATCCGGGCGGAGATGTTGAGGCTGCCGCCGGTGGCGCCGATCACCACGGTGATGGTTTTCCCCTCGTAAAACTGGGCCTGCGCCCCCGCCGGCGACACCAGGCCGGGCACCGCGGCGGCGCCCACGAGCAGAGCGACGATCCACGCGCCTCTCATCCGTCTCCTCCTTTCGAGTCTCACGACCCTCACCAGCCGAGCCGGGTCTGGAGCCACCCGGGCTCGAAGGGCAGCCGGAGCAACCACTGGAACACCCCGTAGAAGAACGCCCAGGCCGCCGCCGTCAGCCCGAGGGACAGCCGCCAGCCCGCCGCGCTCTGGAACCCGAGGTACGACACCATGAACACCGGAACGGCGGCGGGAAAGCCGATGAGGAACACGACCACGATGAACCCGGCGATCCAGGCGAAGAGCGCGGCCGCGCGCCGGCGGGCGACCGCCGCCGGCACCTCGTCGGCGAAGGCCAGATCCACGGCCGGTCCGGCCGCCGGCTCGCCCCGGCCGCGGACGTCCAGGGCGAGCTGCACCGCCGCCAGGACGCCCAGCGGGATGCCGACGGCGAGGGGAAAGAGGGCGGCCTTGAACGGCCAGCGCAGGGCCGACCCGATGGCGAAGGCCGCCACCGCCAGCAGGACCAGGCTGAAGAGGGCGCGCCCGTCACGCCGCATCCGCGACCCTCGTGAACCCCCGGCGCCGCTCCTGGATGAACGGGTAGACGATGACGACGAGCGTGAGCGCCATCAGCAGGACGACGATCGGATGGCCGAGCCAGGCCACGCCGTAGCGTGCGACGGAGATGAAGAAATAGGTCTCGGCGAGCCGCCCGAGCACGAAGCCCAGGACGAGCGGGGGGCGCGGCCAGCCGAAGCGCACCATGAAGTAGCCGAAGAGGCCGAAGGCGAAGGTCACCACGAGGTCGGCGAGCTGGCCGTTGGCCGCGTAGCTCCCCACGAAGACCAGGAGCAGGACGAACGGGATGATGAGCCCGCCGCGGATGCGCGTCACGCGAGCCAGATGGTTGAGGACGAGCAGGCAGAGGAGCACCGTGATGACGTTGGCGATCGCCAGGGTCCACACCATGGAGAAGGTGACGGCGAGGTGCTTGGTCAGCATGTCGGGGCCCGGGACGAGGCCCATGATCATGAACGCGCCGAGGAGGATCGCCATCGCCCCGCTCCCCGGCACGCCGAAGGCGATGGTCGGGATGAGGTCGCCGCCCTCCTTGGAGTTGTTCGCCGCCCCCGGCCCCAGGACGCCCCGGACGTCGCCCTGGCCGAAGCGCTGCCGGTCGCGGGCGTCGCGGGCGCTCTGGACGGCGTGGGCGTAGGCCATCCACTGGGCGACCCCGCCGCCGGCGCCGGGAAGGATGCCGACGAACACGCCGATGGCCGAGCACCGCGCGACCAGCCAGAAGTGACGGAAGGTGTCCTTGATGCCCTCCAGCACCCCGGCGCGCAGCTCTTCCGCGGGACGGTCACCGGCGATCGCGGTCCCCCGCACCGCCAGGTCCACCAGCTCCGGGATGGCGAAGATCCCGACCAGGACCGGCACCAGGTCCAGCCCGTCCCAGAGGTAGGTCAGCCCCATGTCGAACCGCAGCATCCCCGACTGGCGCTCCTGCCCGATCGTGGCGAGCAGCAGCCCCAGGAGCCCCATGGCGAAGCCGCGGAGCTGACCGCGCACGCCGAGGCCGCTGAGCGAGGTGATGCAGGCGAGCCCCATCAGCGAGACCATGAAGAGCTCCGGCGAGCCGAAGGTGAGGACGAGCGGGCGCACGATCGGCACGGACACGGCGAGCGTCGCCGCGCCGATCAGCGCGCCGAGGAGCGAGCTCATGAGCGCCGCCCCGAGCGCCCGGCCGGCCTCGCCGCGCTTGGCCATGGGGTGGCCGTCCACCACCGTCGCGGCGGAGAGCCCTTCGCCCGGCACCCCGAAGAGGATCGAGGTGATGTCCCCCGTCGTCGCCGCCACCGAGTGCATGCCCAGGAGAAAGGCGAAGGCCTCGACCGGCGTCATCTTGAAGACGAACGGGATCATCAGGGCGAGCGTGGCCGCGCCCCCGATCCCGGGCAGGAGCCCCACCACGAAGCCCGCGCTCATGCCGACGAGCATGAGGCTCAGGGCCTTCCACTGGAGGACCAGGATGAGCCCGTCGACGAAGGCGTCGAGCATGGTCGTGCCGCGCCTCAGTCGCGACGACCGCGACGCCCGCCAGGCCGCCCCGACCGGGACGGCCGCCCGGCCCGGTGATCCAGCATCCGGAGCAACCGGGTCCGGCTCCGGAGCTTCTTCGGGACGTCGGCAAGCTCGATGATGAGCGGCCCCGCGAAGCCGATCCCGGCGAGGGCGGCCAGCACCCGGGGGAAGCGGATCGTCCCCTCCCCCACCGTCAGGTGCTCGTCGACCCGCCCCCGGTTGTCGGAGAGCTGGACCGATTGGATGCGCGTCCCGAACGCGCGGACGAACGGGACGGTCCCGCCGGGCAGGAGCTCGCAGTGGGCGACGTCGAGCGCGAGGCCGAGGTAGGGCGAGCGGATCCGGCGGAACAGGTCGTGGAACTCGTCGATCGTCACCCCGAGGTACTGGAACTCGGAGTCGCCGGGCAGCCGGTTCATGTTCTCGATGACCAGCGGGACCCGCCGGCGCTCGCCGTACTCGACGCAGCGGGCCATCGTCTCGTAGAGCGCCGCCCGGACACGGTCGAGGTAGGCGCTGAAGTGGAACCCGCAGTGGACGACCAGGTACTCGCCCCCCAGCGCGGCCGTGAGGTCCACGTACTCGCGGAGGTGGGCCAGGGCCGCCTTGCGCACGGTCGGCATGATCTCGGCCGTGTTCACGAAGGAGGCGGAGTGGACCGCGCAGCGGATCCCCGACCGCTCGACCAGGCGCCGCACGCGGCGCACGCGCGCCCGGTCGAAGGTCTGGGGAAAGTTGACGGGGTTCTGGCAGGAGAACTCGAGCCAGCCGACCCCGTGCCGGCGGGCGAGCGGGAAGTACCGCTCGACGGGGCCCGACGAGGCGGCGAAGCCGATCTGGGCCGGCAGGAGGCCCGGCATCTACTTCTTCCGCAGGCCGAGCTGGTCGATGATCTTCGTGAAGCGGTCCTCCTCGGCGGCGAGGAACGTGCGGAAGTCGGCCGGCCCCAGGAAGACGTCGACCGCCTTGGCGTTCCGGTTGAACGTCTTCCAGGAGTCGGCGGTCATCGCCTTCTGGAACCCCTCGGCCAGCGCCGCGACCCGCGGCGCCGGCGTCCCCTTCGGCGCCAGCACGCTGCGCCACTGCACCAGCACCACGTCCCAGCCCTTCTCCCGGAGCGTCGGGACCTGGGGGAAGATGGGGCTCCGCTTCTCGCTGGCGACCGCGACCGGCACCATCTTCCTGGCCTCGACGTGCTGGGCGACCTCCGACACGTTCCCCACGAGCACCTCGGCGTTCTTTCCGAGGAAGGCGAGCGTGGCCGGGCCGCCGCCCTCGTGGGGGATGTACTCGACGTCGATGCCGGCGGCCTGCTTCCACGACAGCACGACGAAGCTGTCGATCCCGCCGATGGCCGAGCCGGCGACCCGCACCTTCTTCGGATTGGCCTTGGCGTGCGCGACGAGCTGGTCGATGGACTGCCACGGCGCGTCCGGCTGCACGAACAGCCATTCCTCCTCGGCGTGGATCCGCGCCACCGGCTCGAAGGCGTCCCACTTGAGCTGCGGCTGGCTGGTGATGATCGGCGTGATGATCGAGGAGCCGGCGTGCGCGAAGAGGATCGTGTGGCCGTCGGCCGGTCGTCCGGCGGCGTACGCCCCGGCGGCGGTCCCCCCCGCCCCGGGCCGGTTCTCCACGGCCAGCGGCTGCGCGAACGCGCTGCGCGCCGCGTCGGCCAGCGCGCGGGCGAAGACGTCGGCCCCGCCACCCGGGGCGAAGCCGACGACGAAGGTGATGGGGCGCGTCGGGAAGTCGCGCGCCTGCCCGCCGGCGACGTCCGGTCCGCCGACCACGGCGAGGGCCGCGAGGGCCAGTCCTGCGACGGTTGCGAGAGCCATCGAGCGCGTGCCCATGTCGAGCGCCTCCTTGTTCGTCGTACGGCTCAGGCGAAGGGCGGGGCGGTCGCCGGCCCCGACGCCGCGCGGGCCGCGCGCCGGCGCCGCAGCGCCCCGAGGACGAGGGGGTAGACCAGGACACCCACGGTCATCACGAGCAACACGGCGGTGATCGGGCGCGTCATGAAGATCGCCCAGCTCCCGTGGGAGATGATCAGGGACCGGCGCAGCTCGCTCTCCGCCATGACGCCCAGCACCATGCCGAGCACCATCGCCGCCGCCGAGAAGCCGTAGACGCGCATCCCGTAGCCGAGCACGCCGAACGCGAGCGCCGTCCAGGGGTTCACGGCCTGTAGCTCCGCGGCGTAGGTCCCGATCACGCAGAGGGCGAGCACGGCCGCGACGAGCAGCGGCGGCGCGAGCCGGAGGGCGAGCAGGCAGCCCCGCAGGATCAGAAGCCCCACCGGGATCATCAGCACGTTGACGATCAGGAGGCCCGCGAACAGCGTGTAGACGAGCTGGCCGTGCTTGACCAGCAGGAAGGGGCCGGGCTGGATGCCGTGGAGGATGAGGGCGGCCAGCATGATCGCCGCCGAGTTGGAGCCCGGGATCCCCAGGGCGAGGGTCGGGACCAGGTCGCCGCCCTGGACCGCGTTGTTGGCGGTCTCCGGCGCCGCCACGCCCTCCATCGAGCCCTTGCCGAAGAGCTCCGGGTGCTTCGACCAGCGCCGGGCCTCGTTGTAGGCCACGAAGGACGAGGCCGTCGCGCCGGCCCCCGGCATGACGCCGACGACCAGGCCCACGATGGTGCCGATCAGCGTCGCCGGCCACAGCTCGCGCAGCTCGGCGAGCGTCGGGAACGCGGTGTGGGCCCGATCGGTCACCATGACGGGGGCCGCCCCCCGGTGACTGATGGAGTAGAACATCTCCGACACGGCGAAGAGGCCGACCATCGCCGCCACGACGTCGATTCCGGTCATCAGCTCGGCCCGCCCGAAGGTGAAGCGGAGCGAGCCCGTGAGGGTGTCGAGGCCCACCGTCGTGAGCAGGAGGCCGAAGAAGCCGGAGGCCAGCCCCTTCAGGAAGCTCGCCTCGGAGAGCCCGGCCAGGAGGGTCAGGGCGAAGACCGCCAGGGCGAAGGTCTCCGGAGAGCCGAAGTGCAGGACGGCCTCCCCCAGGGGCAGGACCAGGGCGATCAGCACGACGATGCTCACCAGGCCGCCGATCGTGCCGCAGACGAGCGAGACCCCGAGCGCCTTCGCCGCGCGCCCCTGGCGGGTCAGCTCGTAGCCGTCCATCAGGCACGCCGCCGAGGCGGGCGTGCCGGGGATCCGCATCAGGATCGCCGGGATCGAGCCGCCGTAGTTCGCGCCGGCCCAGACGCCGGCCAGCATGCAGAGCGCGGTGGTCGCGTCGAGCGCGTAAGTGAACGGGAGGGCGAGCGCCATCGCGACCGCCCCGCTGATCCCGGGGATCGCGCCGCCGATGATCCCCCAGGCCACGCCCGCGACCATCGCGACGAACCGCGGGCCCTCCACGGCGCTCGCGAACCCGGCCGCCAGGCCTTCCAGCACGCTCACCGGCGTACCCGGCCCGAGGAACGTCCCGGCCCGGATGGCAGAGACCCGGGGCCGCTCACCACGGGAGCCACGGCTCGAGCACCCCGTCCGGCACCGGGACGAGCAGCCCGAAGCGGAAGGCGGCGTAGAAGGCCGCGGTCACCAGGACCGGCGCGGTCCAGAGCGCCTGTCGCGAGGCGCCGCCGTGGACGAGGAGAATCGCCGCGAGATAGAGCGGCGTCGCGAGGAGGTAGCCCAGCGGCTCGAAGGCCGCCACGTACGCCGCCGTGGCCACCACGGCCGCGACCAGCCGGCCCGGCGAGAAGTCGCCGGGCCCGGGGTCCTCGCCGCCGTCTTCCACGAGGAGGGGCGCCGCGCCCGCGAGGCTGCCCGGCGCGAGCGCCGTCACGGCGAGGAGGAGCCCGCAGAGGCCGATCGCTCCGGCCAGCGCCAGCGGAAACGCCCGGGGGCCGAGGGGGTCGGTCGGGACCCCGGGCCCGATGCCCAGGGTCAGGAGGACGATCACGACGGCGAGCGCCACCAGGACGGCGGCGATCGTCAGCTCGCCGCGGCGCAGGTCGCCCCGCTGTCCCGTCACGCGGACCCCTGGAGCGCCGTCGCCACCACCGCGAGGTCGTCGCCCCCGTGGCCTGCGGCGGCGGCCGCGGCGTAGAGCTGCCGCGCGAGCGCCGTGACCGGGAGCGCGACGCCCACCGCCCGGCCCGCGTCCAGGATCAGTCCGAGGTCCTTGAGAAAGAGGTCGAGCTTCATCTGGGGCGGGAACTCGTCACGGACGATCATCGGGCCGCGCAGCTCGAGCATCCGCGAGCTGCCGGCGCTCGCGGTCAGGATGTCGAGGACGGCACCGGGCTCGAGGCCGGCCTGCCGGACGAGGGCGAGCGCCTCGGCCGCCGCGAGCGTGTTGAGCCCGACCAGGAGATTCGCCGCCAGCTTCACCACGGTCGCCTGCCCGGCGCGGCCGATATAGCAGGCGCGCGGCAGGATCGACTCGAGGAGCCCGCGCCAGCGCTCGAAGACCGTCCGCTCGCCGCCCACCAGCAGGATCCCCTCGCCGCGCGCCACCATCGCGCTCGTGCCGCTCACCGGGCAGTCGAGGAAGGCGAGCCCGCGCGCGCCGGCCTCCGCGGCCAGGCGCTCGGTCAGGGCCGGCGAGATCGTGCTCATCTGGACGAGCGTCTGCCCGGCGCGCGCGCCGGCCAGGACCCCCTCCGGGCCGAGGACGGCCGCCTCGACCGTGGCGAGCGAGGGGAGGAGCGTGCAGACGAGCTCCGCCCGCCGCGCGACGGCGGCGGCCGAGGCCGCCGGCGCCCCGCCCAGCCGCTCCAGGGCCCGGAGCGGCTCCGGCGCGACGTCGTAGCCGACGACCTCGTGCCCCGCGGCGCGGAGCCGCGAGGCGACGGCGTGGCCGAGCAGGCCCACGCCGACGATCCCGACGGTCGCCTTCATCGCCTCCCGGCCCGTGGCACGGCGGCGCTCAACAGGAGCGGCAGGGCGGGTAGTCGCGCGAGTAGACGGGGTTCTTGAGGAACTCCTCGGGCTTGTACGGGCCGAACTGCGAGACGCTGGGGAAGGTGTGGATCACGCTGTTCTGGAGCCGCCCGCCGACCCGCTCCACCTTCCGCACGTAGATGTTCTGGATGGGATTGCCGAAGTCGTCGAAGCGCATGGGGCCGCGCGGGACGTCGGAGAGGTCGACCTTCCGGAGCGCGGACAGGAACTTGTCCACGTTCTCGATGTCGCCGCCGGTCGCCTCGAGCGCCGCCTTGAGGGCCAGCCCGGCCACGTAGGTCCCCTCCGAGTAGTAGGAGGGGATCTGCTTGAACTTGGCCTCGTAGGCCTGGACGAACTTCCGGTTGGCCGGGGTCTGGAGGGCGGCCGAGTAGTGGAGCGCGGTCACGATGCCGAGCGCCTCGTCACCCATCGTCCGCAGGACGTGCTCGTCGGTGAACGTCCCCCCGCCGATGAGCGGCAGCCGGCCCTTCAGCCCCACGTCGTTGAACTGCTTGGCGAAGCGGAGCGCGTCGGCGCCGGAGAAGACGGCGTAGATGGCGTCCACGTCCCGGCGGAGCTGCGCGAGGTAGGGCCCGAAGTCGCTGGTCCCGAGCGGCGGCCAGAGCTTCTGCACCACCTGGCCGCCCGCCTCCTCGAAGGTGCGGTGGAAGCCCGCCGCGACCTCCCAGCCGAAGGCGAAGTCGTAGCCGATCATGGCGATCTTCTTGTAGCCGAGGGTGTCGTGGACCCACTTGCCGAAGGGATGCGAGGGCTGGGCGCTCGACCACCCCGTGCGGACGATGTAGGGGCTCCGCTTGCGCTGCGTGATGTCCTCGGCCGAGACGATGGGGAAGATCGCGGGGACCTTCTTGCCGTCGATGTAGGGGGCGACGGCGTACCCCACGGCGGCGGAGAGCGGCCCGGTCACCAGGTGGACCGCCTGCTCCTCGATCAGGCCGCGCGCCTTGGTGAGGCCGGTGGCGGGCTTGCCCTCGTCGTCCTCGATGATGAGCTTGACCTCCCGGCCCGCCAGCCGGTAGTTCTGCTCCTCGAGGAAGAGCGTGAGCGCGTTGATCATGTCCTTGCCGTTCGCCGAGAGGGGCCCGGTCTGCGGCACCAGGAACCCGACCTTGATCGGGCCCTTCTGCGCCCACGGCCCGGGGCCTCCGGGGAGCAGCAGCAGGACGACGGCGAGGGCGAGCACGGTGACGACCCCGATTCTTCGCATGCGGCCTCCTCGGGTGGGACGAGAGGTGGTCAGACCCGGGCCCGCTCCATGAACTCCCGGCGGAGCGCCTGGCCCCAGTCGGGAATCGCGCCGATCTTCTTCTCGGCCAGGAGTCCTTCCGCAGTCTGCTGCATGTAGGGGCGGAGATCGGTCGGGAAGCCCGGCTCCACCTCGACGCCGGCGAGGGCCTTGCCGAACGTCTCCCGACTCATCTTGTACCCCTTCCCCGTGTAGAAGCCGTAGATGACGTCGGCCACCCTGGCCGGGTTCTGCTTGAAGTCCCGCCCGACGTCGAGCCAGGCCCGGAGGTACTCCACGACGACCTCGGGGTGCTTCTCCACGAACTCCGGGGTCGCCGCCATGACCACCGGCATCCGGTCGTACTCGTAGAAGTTCACGACCGTCGTCGCGATCCCGTCGGCCTCGGCGATGGACGCGTAGGGTTCCACCGTGACGAACGCGTCGATGGACTTCGCGGCGGCGGCCGCGACCATCTCGTTCACGTTCATCTTGATCTCCTGGTAGTCGCCCTTCTTCAAGCCCGCGCGCGCCGCGATGATGTCGACGAACGTGTTGCCGGTCGAGGACCCCGACTGGTTCGCGATCCGCAGGCCCCGGAGGTCGGCGACCTTGGTGATCCCCAGCTCCTTCCGCGCCATCACGCGCGCCGTCTTCCCGACCTGCTCGATCTGGGCGATCGCCACGAGCTTCCCCTTGTCGTGGCCGAGGATGAAGGACTGGCCGGCGTAGGTCCCGAGGTCCACCTGGCGCGCCACCATCTGCTGCATGGTCAGGTTCCCGGAGGGGACCGAGAACTCCTCGAACCGGATGCCGCGCTTTTCCAGGTGGCCCGAGCGGAGGAGGTAGTAGGTCGGCATCCCCCACATGTTGGTCTGGTAGCCCTGCCGGATGACGGGCCCCTGGGCCAGGGCCGCCCGCCGCCCGAGACCGGCCGTCGCCGCGAGGCCGGTGCCGGAGAGGATCAGGAGCTCGCGCCGCGTCAGTCCACCCATCGCCGTCCTCCACCCCGCCCCGCCGCTGCCCGGGGCGCCCACCGCGTCCCGCGTGTGCCTGCCGTGGGGAGAATTGTACGGGACGGGCCCGCGCGTTGACCACCCCCCACCCGGCCGCGCTCCGCGCCCCGGCCGGGTGTGGTAGGATGCCTCCCGCTCTTCGCGCTCCAGAAGCTCCCTCGACGGAACCGCGGCGCCCCCGCGCGCTGCGAGGAGGGCCGCGCCCCATGCGCCTGCCGTTCGCGATCCTCTCGCTCGCCCTCGCCGCGCTGGTCGGCCCCACGCCGGACGCCGCCGCCCAGACCCCGGTCCGGATCGGCTTCCTCGCGCCCCTCAGCGGGGCCATCGCCCAGGCCGGCCGGGACATGTACGGCGGTCGCCTGGAGGACCGCGCGGCCTTCATGGCCGCCCTCCGAGCGGTCGAGATCGCCGACGCCCCGCGGGGCCCCATCAAGATGGACCCCTACGGGAACCCGACGCAGAACATCTACATCCGGAAGGTGGAGCGCGTGGGCGGACTCCTCCAGAACACCGTCATCCACACGTACCCGGCCGTCAGCCAGTTCTGGAAGTACACCCCCGAGGAGTTCCTGAAGCAGCCCGTCTACTCGCGCGACTTCCCGCCGTGCCGCTACTGCTGAGCGATCTCGGCTAGAATCGAGGCCATGACGACTGGATCCTCACACAACCTGCGGCTTCTGGCCCACCACGAGCTCAACGGCTTCGGGAACGTCGGCGAGGGCATGGCGGTCCAGCTCACGCGGGACGGCCGCCGCGTCCTCTGGCTCGCCCACGAGTCGGCCCCCAAGGCCCTCACCGCCGTGGACGTGACCGAGCCGCGGAAGCCGGCCGTGGTCTACCAGTCCGACCTGCCCCACGGCGAGATGCGCTCGAACTCCCTCGACCTCGTGGGAGACCTCCTCGCCGTGGCCTACCAGACCGCGCGCGTCGGGATGCAGCCCGCGGGCTTCGAGCTCTTCGACGTCGGCGACCCGGTCCGGCCGAAGTCGGTCGCCTTCTTCGACGCCTCGGGGCCGGCCTCGCGCGGCGTCCACCACCTCTGGTTCGTGGACGGGGAGTACGTGCACCTGAGCGGGGGCGCCGCCGACTTCACCCCGCGGAACCGCAAGGACGACCAGTTCTACCGGATCGTGGACGTGCGGGAGCCCACGCGCCCGCGTGAGGTCGGTCGCTGGTGGCTCCCGGGCACGCGCGACGGCGACCCCGAGCCGCCGCCCGCGCGCCACCCCACGTTCGACACCGGCTTCCGCGCCCACAACACCAACGTCTATCCCCGCCGCCCCGACCGCGCCTGGGTGGGCTACCTGGACGGCGGCGCGATCGTGCTCGACATCGCCGACATGGGGCATCCGCGGCTCCTGAGCCGCTGGGACTACCACCCGCCCTTCCCGGGGTTCACCCACACGCTCCTGCCGCTCTTCGACCGCCAGCTCCTCGTCGTCTCCGACGAGGCGATCGCGGACGGCGGCGCCGACTGGCCGAAGCTCGTGTGGGTGCTCGACGCGCGCGCGGAGACGAACCTGGTGCCGATCAGCACCTGCCCGCTCCCGCCGGTCTCCGAGTTCGCGGGCCGCGGCGGACGGTACGGCGCCCACAACCTCCACGAGAACCGCCCCGCGCCGGGCTCCTGGGTGTCGGAGACGGTCGTCGTGGGGACCTTCTTCAACGGCGGCGTCCGCGCCTTCGACCTCTCCGACCCGTTCCGGCCCGAGGAGGTCGCCTCCTACGTCCCGCCGCCGCCCCGGCGCTCGCCCAAGGGGGCCGCCCAGCTCAACGACGTCTTCGTGGACGACCGCGGCGTCGTCTACACCGTCGACCGCTTCACCGGCGGCCTCTACGTCCTCGAGCTCCGCCTGTAGCGCCCCCCCAGCACGCCGCGCGCTGTCTGGCGTCATCCGAGCGCCTGTCATGGCTGCCTCGTAAGGTCCAGCGATGCGCGACACACCCGACGATCGCGAGCTCGACGATCTGCGGCGAAGGATCGGCGACGGGCTCCGCGCCTTCCTGCGTCACGACCGTCGCCGGCTCGACCCGTTCGAGGGCGACGCCGCGGCCACGGACGCGGAGGAGGAGGAAGCCAAGCTCAAGGAGTTCGAGCGAGACCTCGAGCGGCGGGAGACGATCCTCAAGGGGCGCCCGCCGGACGAGGGGGAGGTCGGGGAGTTCGAGGACGGGCTGAAGGCGCTCCAGCTGGCGCTGAAGACGTTCGAGGACAAGCTCCACGACCTCGGCGTCCCGAAGTTCCCGGCGCCGGACGACGCCTTCCGCACGCTGGTCGAGAGCTTCGAGGACCTCCTCCGAGGGGACGAACGCCTCCTGGAGAGCTTCGAGGACCTCCTCCGCCGCTTCCAGCCCACCCCGGTCGGATTGCTCACGAGCTTCGAGGATCTCCTCGGAAAGCTCGTGGATCTGCTGCTGAGCTTCGACTGGCTCGTTCGACGCTGGCTGTCGCCGCCGCAGGCATTGCTGGAAAGCCTCGAGGAGCTGTTGAAGGGATTCCTGAAGCTCCTCGGCAGCTTCGAGACGCTGGTCAAGCAGAGCCATCCCACCAACCGGTCGTTCATCCTGAGCTTCGAGGAGCTGCTGGGATCGCAGTTCGGAAGGCCGCTGACCGCGTTGCTCAAGGGGTTCGCGGAGCGCGTGTCCTTCGGCGAGAACGAGCAAGGGCAGATGCGGCTCCTGGATAGCCT
The DNA here is from genome assembly GCA_044866005.1 of Candidatus Rokuibacteriota bacterium. GTDB lineage: Bacteria > Methylomirabilota > Methylomirabilia > Rokubacteriales > DASRDR01 > JBIOTN01. The sequence goes on from JBIOTN010000220.1 coordinate 12,972, forward strand.
CATCGGCCTCCTCGAGGGGCTGGGCGAGCTGTTGAAGAGCTTCGAGGATCTGCTCGAGGGCATTCCGCCGGACGCCACGCTGGCGAAGTCGTTCGAGGGCCGCCTGGAAGATTACGAGGAGCTGCTCGGGGAGCTGGAGAAGGCCCTCAAGGACGTGGCGCCGAAGGCGCGCGGCCCGCTCTTGCGGTTCGAAGCGCTGCTGCGTCGGCTCGAAGAGCTGCTGGCCAGCTTCGAAGACCTCCTCCGTCGGTTCGCGATCCCGCCACGCGACCTGGTCAGGAGCTTCGAGAGCCTGCTGCGCGCGCTCGAGGAGCTGCTCGAGAGCTTCGAGGATCTGGTCCGCGGCGTCCCGGAGGAGGACCTGATCCGGAGCTTCGAGAGCCTGCTGCACCGTCTCGCCGAATTGCTCGAGAGCTTCCAGAGATTCGTGCCACTGGATGACGAGGATCTCAAGTCCAGCCGGGACGCCTTGTGGCAGAAATACCAGAGGCTCGTGGGGAGCCTGGAGGAGCTCAAGCGACGGCTGCCCGAGCTGCCGCCGGACCTTCAGCAGAGCAACCCGCAGGTGCTCGACCAGCTGCTGGGTCTGCAGGAGCGGGCGTTCGAGCAGCGCGGGAGCGGGTCCTGGACGCAGGTCGTCGAGGACATCGACGCCGTCATCGAGACCGGGAAGCTCCTCTACGACCTCGCCGAGCTCCTCGGACGGCAGTCGCGCCTGGATCGGACGGCGGTCGAGATGGTGGCGCGCCTCGTGCCGCGTCACCGAGGGCTGGTGGACGCGTGCGAGCGCCTGACCCGCCAGATGGAGCGGCCGCCGGGGATGGTGACCGATGCCCTGGAGGACGCGCGATGGGTCCACGAGCGCGTCGCCGAGCGGGTGCGGCGCTTGACCGGAGGGATGTAACGGGCGGAAACCCCGGGTCTCCGGGGCGAGCCGGCGAGCGTTCCCCCACCCAAGACGTCCGACCTGCCCGCCATGTCCCTGGAATCGTTGAGCCTCCTTCTGGCACTGAGCTTGCCCGAGGGACAGGGGTGGCAGGTCGTGGCAGGTCTCGGCGTACGGGAGGGAGGATGGCGATGCGACAGCACGCGGCTCGGCAGATCCTGCTCGGATGTGCGATGCCCTTGCTCCTGGCGCAGACCGCCTGCGTGGCGGCGACGCCGCAGGGGCGGCTCCCGGCGGCGAGCCCCGCCGCTGGGCCCGCCGCGAGCGTGAGCAAGGCGGAGCGGAAGGGGTGCGAGGCGGAAGCCCGCACGGAAGCGGCCGGAACCCTTACCCCCTCGGTCGCTCACGGCGCCGGCGGTGGCGCCGCTGGGGCCCTCGCGGCATTCCATCCGCAATTTGTCGTCCAGAGCATGGGCGCCAGTCTCGTCGCAGCGCCGGTCTTGGCGCCGATCTTCGCGGTCGTCGGCGGCGTGGGCTCGGCCATCGAAGGCAAACAGCTCCGCGACGAAGCCTATCGAAGGTCGAGGGACGACTGTCTCGAGCGACTCAGCCTCGAGCAAACGCTGGGCCCGAACGATCCCGCCGTCGTCGAGGGTCACGCCGCCGCGGCGCGGCGCTATCTCCGGCTTGCGGACGCTAACGCGGCTGTCGGTGCTCGGTTTGCCGTGGCCGCCGGGACCGCCCCGGCCGAGCCGGTGAGCTTCCGCACGACCGAAGACGCGCCGTCGAGGGGTTTCCCGTCTCCCGCCTTCGAGAGCTCCCGGCTCGCCGCGCTCGCCTCTCGCGCACGAGAATACCGGCTGGTCGCCCGGGCGCTCTACCAGAGCGCACTGGCCATCCAGGAGCGGACGCTCGGGCCCGACCACCCGGAGGTGGCGGACTCGCTCGAGGGCTACGCGGTTCTCCTGCGGGCCCTCACGCGGGACGCCGAGGCCACCGCGCAGGAATCGCGCGCCCGAACGATCCGGTCGATCAACCGCTGACATTGAAGTACAGGCGTTTCTCCCGAAACCTGGTGTCGATCTTCGCGCGATCGGTCGCCACGAGCGCATAGAGGATATTGAGCGCCTCGAGCGGACCGGAGACATACCGAGGCTTTCTAGAACCTCTGACGACGTCGCTCGAGGTGACGGCCTTGCGACCCGCAAAGCGCTTTGCCACGTACTCCGCGGCGTCGACCTTCACGGCGTTGAAATCGTGGAGAAGCCCTGTCGTCCGCCTGCCGGATGACGTTGAGTAGCGTATCGTCGCGCGCGCAGGGCGGAGTTCCACAGGCTGTCAGGCCGCTGCTTGGGACGGGATCGAGTCTCTGTCGCTTGGCTTGGCGCGGTATGATGTGAACGAGCACGTGACTTCCTGCGCGGCTATACTGCGAGGCGCTGCAGCCGATGTCGAGCGGAAGCGGATCTCCTCGCGACCTGGGTAGCGGAGACGGGCGGCGGCCGACGGTGCCAGCGTGATGACACGTCGCCTCCTGACGGCCCTCCTGCTGCTCGCGGCCCGGGGTACTCTCGCCTCGGCCGAGCCGGTGGTCGATGGCTTCGAGGCCGGGTCCATCGGGCCGCTCTGGAAGACGCACCGCGTGAAGCCGGGAGGCGTCACGATTCAACGGAACATCGTCCGCTCCGGCATCGCCGCCCTGCGGTTCGAGCTGCACCAGGGCGACGTGGCCGGTATCGGCGGCGACGGCGAGGCCACGGAACGGGCGGAGCTCCAGGAGGCGGACGGGCTATGGGCCCGCTTCGGGGAGACCCACGAGTATCGCTTCAGCGTGTACGTGCCCGCCGACTTCCCCATCGTCGACACGCGGCTGGTCACGGCGCAGTGGAAGCAGCACTGCGAGGACTGCTCGAAGAACCGCAGCCCGATCGTGGCCCAGCGCTATCGCCGCGGCACGCTCTTCGTCACGATCGAGACCCCGACGGGGCGGACGACGATTTATCGGTACGATCGGTCCATTCTCGGACAGTGGGTGGATCTTCGCTACCGTATCCGGTTCGCGGTGTCCGACGGGGCGGTGATGCTGTGGCTGAACGGTGCGCGGGTGGCGGATTACCGGGGGCCCCTGGGCTACCCGGACGACCCCCCGGAAATCTATTTCCGGTTCGGCCTGTACCGCGACCGACTGCCTCAGCCCATGGTCATCTACTTCGACGACTACTGGCACGAGCGAGTGAGCAAGGAGCCGTAGCTTTCGATGAGCCGCGAGACTGGAAGGGAGCCGCGCGTGTCTTCGATGTTCTGGTCGTACGTTCCATCGAGCCCCGGCGGTCTGCTCGAGGCCGACCGCGCGTTCTATGACCGGCTCGCCCGCGAGAGTCGATCACACACGTTGGCCGAGCGCTTCGTGGTCCCGATCCGCTCGGGTCGGGCCTGGCCCGTGCGGGCCGGCCAGCTCTGCCGGATCGTGGTGACCGAGGGGCCCCAGGTCGGCGACTTCAACTGCTGGAACCTCCACAATCCCCGGGAGCGCTTCTGGGCCGCCCGGACCAGGCAGCTTCACCACGCCCACGTCACGACGTACGACCGGCTCTGGTCGACCCTCCCCTATCTGCGTCCCATGCTGACCATCACCAACGACACGATCCACTACGGCGTGGATTCGGACGGCGGCCGGTGCCACGACCTGCTCGGCTCACGCTGCGACCCGTACGTGAACAAGCTGCTGACCGGCCAGGAGTTCGACTTCCACTGCCACTCGAACCTCACCCGGGCCGTTCTCCCGTACGGCCTGACAGAGCTCGACGTCCACGACGTCCTGAACATCTTCCAGGTGACCGCGCTCCAGGACGATCGCTACGCCATGAAAGCCAGCCCGGCGAAGAAGGGGGATTTCTTCGAGTTCTTCGCCGAAATCGACCTCCTCTGCGCGCTTTCGACGTGTCCGGGGGGAGACCTCTCGGTACCGCTGTGGGGGCCGGAGGCCGGGGATCCGCTCTCCGTCTGCCGCCCCTTGGGCGTCGAGGTGTATCGGCCGGACGCCGAGCTTCTCCGCGGCTGGGCCTCTCCGGCGCCCGCCGCGTATCGTGGGAATCACGGGATGCGGATGCCGGCGTGGCCGCCGGCGCCCGCGTAGGCGGTCGAGGCCGAGCGGCGGGCCGCTGGCTACTGGAGATCGCCGGGGGTCAGGCCCGTCAGGCGCGCGATTCGAAACACGCCTGGCCTTCGTGGCAGGCCATGCACTCACGCCGCGTCGAACAGCCCGCTGAGTTCCGGAATGACTTCCCCGTGCTCGAGACGGTCTGCGAGAACGCGGAGAGCGAGTACCTCCGCCCGGGCGATGGCCTCTTCGCGCGTCTCCCCGTAGGCCAAGACCCCCGGGAGGCGAGCGACCTCAGCGATCCATCGCCCGTCTTCCTCACGCTCGACCTCGACCGCTAGTTTCGGTCGATCCATGGTCGGCAGGATACCATCGATCGGTCCTGCGGCTGAAACCCTGACGCCCGCGCCAACGGCGGCCCGGGTCAGAGCCGGCCCACCCACTCAGCTCAGTTGCCGAAGATCCCAAGCTCAGCGGCGCATCTCCCGCCAGAGCATCACCGCGAGCCCGCCCGCGATCAGGACCGCGAGCCCGCTCGGCCAGAGCGGGACGATGACGCCGTGGACGGTCACCTCCCAGCGGAAGACGAGGCGGACGAGCTGCACCGCGGCGATGAGCGCGAGCAGGACGGCGGCGAGCGCGGTGAATGGCTTCACGGAGACTCCTCGGCTCGTGCCGGGCGACGGCTCAGACCAGGTCGCGGGGGACCACGGTGTTCCAGCTCCGGGAGAAGACCGGGGCGTCGCTCTCGTCGGCGTCCAGCGTCGCCTGGACATGGAACGCGTCGCGCGTCGCCGTGAGGAGCGTGCGGGTCCGCGTCTCGACGCGCCAGTCGCCCCGCCGCATCCGGACGGTCGAGGCGACCTCGGCCCGCGCCGAGAGCGGGTCGTCCGGCCGGATCTCGTAGCGCTCGGTGACGACGGTCTGGACGGTGAGGTCGATGTCGTCGAGCCGCACGAGCCCGCCGTCCTGGACGACGTCCTGCCTCACCGTGCCGCCGACCACGTCGTGGTGGATGCGCCGCTCCGTGCGGCCGGGCTCGAGCACGGTGGCCCGGAGCGGCGGCGGCGCCTCGGCCGGCGGGAGCGGCGGCAGCGCGGCGTCGGCCGGGTCCGGCGGTCGCACCGGCAGCTCGAGCGTGCTCGGCCCCGTGAAGACGGTCAGCGTGACGGGCTCGGGCGCCGGCCACACGATCGGCCAGTAGGCGGTGGACAGCGCGAGCCGCACGCGGTGGCCGGGCGGGAAGGCCTGGGCCACGTCGCGGAGCGGGAGCCGGACGCGGTAGCGGCGCCCGGGCACGAGGGGGGCCGGCGCCTCGTGGCCGTCGCGATGGGTCAGGTTGAGCACGCCGTAGCTCGCGCGCGTGGCGGCGCCGTCCGGCGCCACGTCGGAGAGCCGCGCGACGACGAAGGCGACGGGCCGATCCGACGCCACCTCGAGCTCGAGCACGGGCGCGCCGAGGACCTCCAGGCGCTCGCCGAGCGGCTCCGTGTCGAAGACGAGCGCCCCGCCGTCCTCGAAGCGCTGGTCGGTCGGCAGGTCGGGGCCGGTGCCGTGGGCGCACCAGCGCCCGGCGTGGAGACCGACGGTCTCGGGGGAGTGGAGGCCCAGCGGGACCTCCCGCCCGCCCCGCGCCTCGAGGCGCCCCGGCGTCAGGACGAGGCGCCAGGGGCGGATCCGCGGCGACGGCCAGGCGGACTCGGCGATCCACCGCCCCGGCCGCTCGGCGTAGCTCGCGGCCGGCCGGACGCTCTCCTGCATCCAGACCCGCAAGAGCGGCTCGCGCGCGACGGCGGTCTCCCGTCCCTTGAGCCACGTGTCCCACCACTGGATGGCGAGCTGGAGGAAGCCGACCGCCGGCCCGGGCAGCGCCATGTGGGGGTAGCGGTGGGCCCACTGGCCGATCAGCCCCTTGCGGGGGACGCCGAGCCCGCGCATCAGCCGCGGGATCGCGTTCGTGTAGGCATCGGCCCAGCCGCCCACGGCGTAAACGGGACAGGTGATCGCGGCGAAGTCCTCGCAGACCGAGCCGTGCTTCCAGTAGGCGTCGCGCCGCTGGTGACGGAGCCAGGTGTCGAGCCAGAGCCCGCTCTCCTCGAGCCGCTCCCGCCAGAGCGCGCGCCAGCGCTCGCCGACGAGCGCCGGGTCGGGGGGCCGGGCGTTGTGGGAGAACATGATCGAGCCCCAGCGGAGGTTGTCGAGGAGGAGGCAGCCGCCCATGTAGTGGACGTCGTCCGCGTAGCGGTCGTCGGTCGAGCAGGAGGTGATGATCGCCCGCAGCGCGGGCGGCTGGCGGGCGGCCACCTGGAGCGCGTTGAAGCCGCCCCAGGAGTTCCCCATCATGCCGACCCTCCCCGTGCACCAGGGCTGGGCCGCGATCCACGCGATCACCTCCAGCGCGTCGTCCTGCTCGCGCGGGAGGTACTCGTCCGTCAGCACGCCCTCCGACTCGCCGCTCCCCCGGAGGTCGACGCGGAGGCACGCGTAGCCGTGGCCCGCGAGATAGGGATGGATCAGCGCGTCGCGCTGGGCCATGAAGTCGCGCTTCCGGTAGGGGATGTACTCGAGCACGCCGGGGACGGGGTCCGTCTCGGCGTCCGCGGGGAGCCAGACCCGCGCGGCCAGGCGGCAGCCGTCCTTCAAGGGGATCCAGACGTTCTCGAGCTCGCGGACGGGGCGGGGGAACGAGGTGCGGGTGCTCACGGCAGGGGAATTATAGCGCGAGGCGGCGCGGCGGGCGCGGCGGGCCTAGAAATCGGGAGGGGTGAACCTCCGGATCCAGGGGGCTACGGCGGCTCCGATCTGCGTGAGCTGGGTCAGTTCTTCAGGGGTGAAGTTGCTCCCCGCCTCCTGGGGGGTCTTCCCCTTGCGACTGACTTCCACCAGTCCGATGACCTCTCCTCCGCCCAGGGTGAGCGGGGCGGCGATCATCTTCTGGATCTCTTTCGGCTTTTCCCTGCCGGTCGGAATCCACTCGTAGATGTCCAGGTGCGCCACCTGGGACATATCGTTGTAAATCACCCCCCGCGCGGAGCGGACGACGCTGGTCGCGATCCCCGGTGAATTCACGGGGATGAGATTGGTCTGCCCCTTGAAGTGTTCCAGGGGGTGCGCGAAGCGGAGGACCTTCTGGTTCGGTCGCAGGAGGAGAAGAGCGATCTCTGCTTGGCTCACCGCAAAGCGCTCCGCGAGAAAGGAGGCGATCGTCTTGACCGCCTTGGTGAAGATCTCCTGGGGCGAGGTGGTCTCGGCAAGCTTGCCGAGAGACTCTAGCTCTCTGACCAGAGTGTCCATCCCGAGGAGCATGATACACCTCGCATCCTCGCATGCCAGGCCGGACCGCACGGCCGGGATTATGGCGCGGGCGGCCGGCCCGCGCGGCGTCCGCGCCCGCGCGGCCCGCGGCGGACGTCCCGGCCGTCGCCGCGCCGCGCCCGAGGCTGGCTTCGGGGCCGGGCCCGGCCCGGCCTCTTTCGAGCCCGCCCCCGATGGTCTAGCATGGCAGCCGGCCGTCGCCATGTTCCGCTACGCGCTCCGCCGGCTCGGCCTGGCCCTGGTCATCGTGATGGTCGCGATGGCGATGCTCTTCGCCATGCTCCACCTCGTGCCGGGAGACCCCGCGAGCATCGCGCTCGGCCCGCGCGCCACCCCGGAGATGCGCGAGGACTTCCGCATCCGGATGGGTCTCGACCGGCCCATCCCCGTCCAGTTCGCGCGCTTCGTCGGGCGGGTCCTGCGGGGCGACCTCGGGACCGACGTCTGGTCGAGCCAGCCGGTCGCGCGCCTCGTGTGGCTGGCGCTTCCCCACACCGCCGCGCTCGCCACGCTCGGCCTCGGCTGGGCGGCCATCCTCGGGATCCCCCTCGGCTGCGTCTCCGCGCTTCAGCGCGGGAGCTGGCTCGACCGGATCACGGGCGTGCTCTCGGTGAGCGCGATCGCCGTGCCGTCGTTCATCGTCGCGATCTACGCGTTGCTCGTGTTCGCCGTCTGGCTCAAGTGGTTCCCGGCGATCGGGGCGGGTCGCGCAGGCGACGTGGGGAGCCGGCTCTGGCATCTGGCGCTCCCCGCCTTCGCCATCGGGCTCGGCTGGGTCGGCTACCTCGCCCGGCTGGTGCGCGCCTCCATGCTCGAGGTGCTCGGCGAGCCGTACATCCGGACCGCGCGCGCCTTCGGGCTGCCCGAGCGGCGCATCGTCTTCCGCTACGCCCTCAAGCTCGCCATCCTCCCCACGGTGGCGCTCCTCGGCGTGGGGGTCGGGCGGCTGCTCTCGGGCGCGGTGTTCGCCGAGATCGTGTTCGCCCGGCCGGGCCTGGGCCGGCTCGTCTACGACGGCGTCATCACGCGCAACTATCCGGTCGTCCTGGGGACGGTCCTCGTGACGACGTGGCTGTTCGTCCTCTGCACGCTGGCGGCCGACCTCGCCGCGGCGCTCCTCGACCCCCGGGTCCGCGAGAAGCTCTGAAGGGTCGGCTCGCCAACATCCCATCTCGCGCCGAACCCCTTGAAGCGGAGGTCAGCGTGATCCGGATGGGGCGGTCGGTCGCGCTCTTCGTGCTCGCCGGCCAGGTCAAGACGAACCTCACGGTCTACGGCCGCTGGTTCGTCGCGTGTCACCGCGATTGCCCGATAGTGACTGCCGACCCTAACAGACCAGAAGCGCCCGGTCCTTTTGAAGCGAAGCGACGATGACGCGGGTCCTGTTTGAGATGTTGGAAGGCTTGGTCCGCGAGCTTCTGGACGTCCGGCGGCAAGGACCGGTAGCAGGACCGGAAATCCGGGGACGTGTGGTGAGTCAGAGTGGCCGAGTCTTGCCCGCTGCGTGGTCGCGAACCGCCCTCTCCGCAAGCTCGTCGAGCTTTCCGGCGCGAACGTCAGCCTCGAGCTGGCGGTCCCGAACCCGCCCAGTCAAACTCCAGAAACCAGGCGCGAAACTGCGCAAGCTCCTCCGGGGAGAGGGCCTGAACCTGTTGCTCGATGTTCTCGACCTTGCCCATGACGACCACTCGCGCGTCTAGTCTGGCACCACATCCGTACCGCGGTACCGCCGGCCAGCGCTCGGCCGGGCCGGGGCCCCTCACCGGTCGAGCCAGACGTCCTGCATGCGGCCGTAGTTGTAGAGGGAGTGGTGCGGGACGAGGTTCCGGACATGGGGCCACTGGGTGAAGTACTCGTTGCGCCAGCCGAGCATCGGCCGGGCCACGTCGCTCTCCAGCTTCCGCTGGATCTCCCAGACGAGCTTCACCCGCTTGTCCCGGTCCAGCTCCTGGGACTGGAGGTCGATCAGCCGGTCCACGTCCTCGCTGCAGTAGTCGGTGTAGTTGCGCGAGGAGCCGCACTTGTAGTTCTCGTAGAGGTACACGTCGGGGTCGTCGATCGCGGCCGCGGTGAGGTTGGCGCCGATCAGGTAGTCGCGCCGCGCGAGGGCGGGAAACCAGGCGCTCGTCTCGATCTGCCTGACCGTCGCCTCCACGCCCACCTGGCGGAGCTGGTCCACCACGAACGACGCGACGTCCACGTAGATGGCGAAGGCGCGCGTGACCAGCTCCACGCGGAGCGGCTTGCCCGGGCCGAAGCCGGCGGCCGCGAGCAGGCGCCGGGCCTCCGCCTTGTCCGGCCCCGCGCCGCGGTAGCCGGGCAGCGTCCGGAGGTCCTTGGCGGCGAGGCCCCAGCTCCCGAACGGCGGCGGCATCAGCGCCGCGCCGATCACGGCGCCGCCGTGCCGGACCCCCTGGACGAAGGCGTGGCGATCCATCGCCAGGCTGATCGCCCGGCGCACGCGCACGTCGTCGAAGGGCGGCTTCCGGTGGTGCATGATCACGTTGTCGGTCCCGATCTGCCCGGTCTCGGCGACCACCAGCGACGGCGCGTGCGTCTTCACCGTCTCGGCCATCGTCCGGGTCATCTCGAGCGGCATCGCCACGTCGAGGCGCCCGGCCTGGAGGGCCGCCAGGCGCGTGCCGCGCTCGGTGATGACGGGGTAGCGGATGCCGTCGAGATAGGGGCGGCCCGGCACGAAGTAGTCGGGGTTGCGGGTGAGCTCGATCAGCTGGCCGCGGCTGTACTCCCGGAGCTTGAACGGCCCCGTCCCCACGCAGCGCTGGCGCAGCTCGGCGAGCGGGACGTGGGCCGGGTAGACGGGCGAGTAGCCCGAGGCGAGCATGAGGAGGAGCGAGGGCTGGGGGCGCTTGAGCCGGAAGACCACCGTATCCGGCGCGGGCGCCTCGATCGCCTCGATGTTCGCGTACCAGTCCTTCCGCGGGTTCAGCCGGAGCTTGGCGGGCGCCTCCGGCGCCTCGCGGACGACGTCGAAGGTGTACTTGACGTCCCGCGACGTGAAGGGCTGGCCGTCGTGCCAGCGCACGTTCCGTCGGAGGAAGAAGACCAGGTTCCGGTAGCTGTCCTGCCACGACCACCGCTCCGCCAGCTCGGGCACCAGCGTCTCCGCGGTCTCTTGCGGCTTGAGCGGGTCGAAGAGGACCAGGTTCGAATAGCACGGCATCGCCGGCCAGAGGCCGGAGATGGTGGCGGCCTCGTGGATGGAGAAGCCCGGCGGGTCCTCGCCGAGCATCGCGTTGAGGAAGCCGCCGCGCTTCGGGGTCTGGCCCCCGGCCGGGGCGCCGGCCACGGCCATCGCGCCGGCGAGGAGCAGGAGCGCGAGAGCGAGGGTGAGCCAAGGGCGACGCGTCATGGCCGTCTCCTGTCAGCGCGTCGTGAGGGTGAGGCCGGCGTCGATGACGAGGACCTGCCCGGTGACCCAGCGCGCCTCGTCGCTGGCCAGGTAGACCGCGCCCCACGCGACGTCCCAGCCGGTCCCCTCGGTGCCCAGCGGGGTCGCCTGGCGGCGCCGCTCGCGTGCCGCCTCGCCCAGCGCCGCGACCATGGGCGTCCACACCGTGCCCGGCGCGATGGCGTTGACCCGGACGCCCTGCGGGCCGAGCTGCACGGCCACGCTCTGGACGAAGCCGAGGACGCCGGCCTTGGCCGCAGCGTACGCGGTGCGGCCGTGGCCGCGCAAGGCGGCGACCGACGAGACGCAGACCACGGCGCCGCCGCCGCGCTCGACGAGGCGCGGCACGGCGCTCCGGGTCGCCAGGAACATGGACTTGAGGTCCACCGCCATGACGCGGTCCCATTCCTCCTCGGACGTCTCCAGAAGGTCCTTGCGGGACTCGATGCCGACGTTGTTGTGCAGGATGTCGAGCCCGCCCCACCGCGCGACCGCGGCGGCGACCATCGCGTCGCATGCAGCGGCGCCCGTCACGTCGGCGGCGTGGGCCTCCGCCTCCCCGCCCTCGGCCCGGATCAGCGCCACGGTCTCCTCGGCGTGCGCCGGGACCCGGTCGACGCACAGCACGCGGGCGCCCTCGCGGGCGAAGAGGATCGCGGTCGCCTTGCCGTTGCCGAGCCCCGGGCCGCGCGTGCCGGCGCCCGTCACGATGGCGACCTTGCCGGCCAGGCGACCACGCCTCGCGCGAGGATCGGCCGGTCCCGTCATCGCTCCGCCTCCCTCCCCGGCGTCGGCCCGGCCGCCGCTCAGTACTCGCGGCGCAGGCGCGGGTCGAAGATGTCGCGGAGCGCCTCGCCGAGGAACGTAAAGCCGAGCGTGGTCACCACGACGGGCGCGCCGCCGGCGATCACGACCCAGGGCGTGTCCCGGATGAACGTGTAGCCGTCGTTGAGGATCGACCCCCAGCTCGGCGTCGGCGGCCGGATGCCCAGCCCGAGGAAGGACAGCCCGGCCTCGATCGTCACCACGACGGGAATCTCCATGCTGGCCAGGATCAGCGCCGGACCGGCCACGTTGGGGAGCACGTGTCCCGCGAGCACGCGGGCCGTCCCGGCTCCGAGCGCCCGCTCCGCCAGGACGAAGTCCGTGGTCTTGAGCGAGAGGGTCTGCGTGCGGACGACCCGCCCGAACAAGGGCACCGAGGTGACCACCACCACGACCAGGATGGTCCCGAGGCTCGGGCCGAGCAGCGTGACGACGGCGAGCGCGAACATGATCGTCGGGAACGAGCGGACCCCGTCGAAGACGAGGAGCAGGGCGTTGTCGAGCCAGGGCGGCCCATAGCCGGCGAGCATGCCGAGCACGAGCCCGGCGCCGAGCGCGGCCGACACCGCGAGGAGCGAGACCTCGAGGGCGACGCGCCCGCCGTGGAGGACCCGGGCGAACAGATCGCGGCCGAGATGATCCGTGCCGAGGGGGTGGGCGACGCTCGGCCACTGGAAGCGCACCGACGGATCGAGGGCCGTTGGATCGGCGGGGCTCAGGACGTCCGCCAGGAGCGCGCTCAGCACCACGAGCACGACCAGGACGGCGCCGAAGAGCCCGACCGGATCGCGCGCGAGCCGCGCGAGCGAACCGACGCGGCCCGGCTTCTCGCATCGGACGGATAGCGGCCTTGCGGCCAAGAAATCCCCCCTCCGCGCGGCGGCTTTGCCGCCGCAATCCTCCGTGGGGGAGGATCCGGAGGGGGCCGTCGAGGCCCCCTCCGGGAAATCACGCGATCTCGAACCTCCGGAGCAGCATCCGGTTGCCGTCGGGCGTGAGCGCCGGCTTGAGGTGGTTCCGGTAGAGGACCGCGTTGACGCCGTGGGTGAGGAAGACGTACGCGCCGGACTCCTCCATGAGGTCCTGCATCCGCACGTACATGGCGTGACGTCGCGCCGGGTCCGACTCGAGCAGCGCCTGCTCGTGGAGGCTGTCGTACTCCTTGCTGCTGAAGCGCTCCCAGTTCCACTCCCCGATCTGCGCGGAGGTGAACCAGACCGTCGCCCAGCTCGGATCGGGCTGCATGGAGAAGCGCACGACGTGCATCTGCATCTTCTTCCAGCCCCCGGCCTTGTCGGAGGCCATCGCCTTCTGCACGCCGCTGTCGTAGGGCGCCACCTCGGCCTGGATCCCGACCTTCGCCAGGCTCGCGGCGACGACCTGGGCGGCGTTGACGAACTCGGTGGAGTTGCGGACGCCGATCTCCGTCTTGAACCCGCGGGGGTAGCCGGCCTCGGCCAGGAGCTTCCGGGCCTTCTCGAGGTCCGGCCCGGCCACGAGGCTCCGCTCGCGGTGGCCGACGAGCCCGGGCGCGACGATGCCGGTGGAGCGCGGGGCGACGCCGAAGAACGCGCCATCCAGGAGCGCCTTGACGTCGACCGCGTACTGGACCGCCTTGCGGACCCGGGGGTCCGCGAAGACCCCGCTCTCCATCTGCATGCCGAGCCACCAGTAGGTGAGGCCGGGGCGCGCATCGAGCGTGGAGTTCTGCGGCAGCTTCGCCCGGAGACGCGGGATCGACGTCATCGGGACGTGCGTGGCGTCGATCTGGCCGGCCTCGAACGCGATCTCGGCGGCGTTCACGTCGAGGATGGGGGTCGCCTGGATCTCGTCGAACGGCGGCCGGGGGCCGGGCCAGAGCGGGCTTCGCTCGAGCGTGATGCCGGCGCGCGGCTCCCACTTCCGGATCCGATAGGGGCCGCAGGTCGCGCCCGGGTCCATGGTGAAGCGCTGGCCGTCCATCCGCTCGACCGCCCTCTTGCAGACGATCACCGACGAGGTCTGCGGCAGCGTGGACGACCAGAGCGGGACGAACGGCTCTTTCAGGACGATGACGCCCGCGTGGCGACCGGTCAGCTCGACGCGGTCGAGCTTGGCCCAGTCCCCGCGATAGGGCGACTTGATCGCGGGATTGGCGACCCGCTCGTAGGAGAACTTCACGTCCTCGGCCGTGAGCTCCCCGAAGCCGTTGGTCCACGGGATGCCGGGACGGAGCTGGAAGCGGATGTGGGTCGGGTCCGCCGGCTCGATCGCCAGCGCGGCGTCCCGCTCCCAGCCCCACGTGGACCCCGGCGTCAGCGTCACGAGCCCGAGGAGGACGGCGTCGATGATGTCGCTCTCGGGCGCGCCGAGGCGGAAGGCGGGGTCGAGCGTCTCGTAGTTCGTGTAGGAGCGGATCCGGAGGACCCGGGGATCGGCCGCTTCGGCCACGCGCCGGACCGGCGCTGCGGCCGCGAGAGCGGCCGTGGCCGAGGCCCGCAGGAACTGCCGCCGGGACAGGCTCTCTCGCATCATGGGGGCCTCCCCGCCCGGGCGGGCCGGGCGCGCGCGTCCGCCGCCGCGCGACGGGGACGCCGCAGAGTCGAGAACGCGAGGGAGGGCGCCGCCCCTCGCGGCGCCCGGGGTGGCGCTCATTATGGCCGGGGTCTCCGGCCAAGTCCAGACCCGTGGCGCGTGGCCTCGCGTCGGCTCATGCTGGCGCGGGGTGGAGCGGCGCGGTGCCGCGAAGAGGCCGTCAGGCGATCAGGCGCTTGCCTCCGCGTCGAGGAGGGTTCGTGACAGCGCTCGATCAGCCGTCGACGCCGTGGGGCGGGCGGCCGGGCGAGGCGTCGCGCGCGACCGGCGTCGCGGCCTGCCCCGCCAGCAAGCCGCGTAGCTCCTCGTCCGTGCGCGCGGCCGCGAACTGGCGGAAGCTCTCCCCGTCTTGCCGCTGGGCGAGATACGCCCGCAGGAGCCGCTCGATCGACCCGGGCACCTCCGTCGCCGGGGCGCGGTAGCCGACGGGGCGCGCGGTGCGCTGGTGCTTGCCGAGGGCCCCGCCGACGCAGAAGTAGTAGGCGTCGACCATCGTCCCCTCGACCTTGGTCTTCTTGCCCTCGATTCCGAGGTCCGCGATCCAGTGCTGCCCGCAGCTGTTGGGGCAGCCGGTGACGTGGATCTTGAGGTGCTGGTCGAACCCCGGCATCCGCGCTTCCAGCTCTTCCACCAGCCAGCGCGCGAAGCCCTTGGTCTCGGTGAGGGCGAGCTTGCAGAACTCCGTCCCCGTGCAGGCGATGGTGCCCCGCCAGAACGGGGAGGCCTGGAGGCGGAGCCCCGCCCCCTCGAGCTCCTTGGCCAGCGCCTCGGCCTGCGAGCGGCGCACGTTGAGGATCAAGAGGTTCTGCATCGTGGTCGTGCGGAGCTCGCCCACGCCGTAGCGGTCGGCGAGATCGGCCATGGTCCGCATCTCCGCGGCGCTGAGCCGTCCGCGCAGCACGGCGACGCCGGCGTAGACGTAGCCGTCCTGCTTCTGCGGGTGGATGCCGACGTGGTCGCGGTAGGCGTCCTCGGGCGGCTCCCCGCCGACGGCGGGCTCGAGGGCGAACCCGAGCCGCCGCTCGAGCTCGGCCCGGAAGCGCTCGGCGGTCCAGCCGTGCTGGAGGAAGAGGAACTTCAGCCGCGCCTTCTCGCGGTCCTGCCGGAGCACGTCGCTGTCGCGGAAGATCTCGGTGATCGCGCGGACGACGGGGATCGCCTGGTTCCAGCGGACGAACGCGTCGAGCGGCACGGCGAGGTGCGGGGTGGTGGACAGCCCGCCGCCCACGCGGAGCGCGAAGCCGACCTCGCCGCGCGCCGGATGCCGGACGGCCGTCATCCCCAGGTCGTTGATCTCCGGGTAGGAGCACCACGCCCGGCAGCCGGTGATCGTCACCTTGTACTTGCGCGGGACGTTGTAGAAGTCGGGGTTGCCGTTGAGCAGCCGGGTGGCCGCCTGGACCAGGGGCGAGGCGTCCACGAGCTCGTCCGCATCGACCCCGGCCAGCGGGCAGCCGGTGATGTTGCGGGTGACGTCGCCGCAGGTGCCCATCGTGGTGAGCCCCACCCGCCAGAGGCTCTCGAAGAGATCCGGGAGGTCCTCGATGGGGACCCAGTGGAGCTGGATGTTCTCGCGGACCGTGATGTCGGCCTGGCCCCGCGCGCTCCGGTCGACGAAGTGGGCGATCGCCCGGAGCTGGTGCGAGAAGAGCTGGCCGTTGGGGATCCGGATCCGCACCATGAAGTGGGGAACGGCCTTGCCCTCGCCGCCCTTGCCGCCGACCGCCCCGATCCCGTCGCCCTGGGTGTAGATGCCCCACCAGCGGAAATACGTGTTCAGCCACGCCGCCGGGATGGCCTGGTAGCCCTCGCGGGCGAAGCGCCGGATCGCCGCGAGCTGCTCCCACGGGTTCACCTCGCGCTTGAGCCGCTCGACGCGCTGGGCCTTGGTCTCCTTCCGGGCCTCCGCGGGCGCCGCGGGGGGCGCGGCCGCCACGGCGCCGCCGTGGACCCAGCTCCGGAGGATCTCGGCGACCTCCGGCCGGGCGAATTCGGTCGGCGGAAGCTCGCCGCGTCCCAGGAGCTCGCGCACCGCGGCGCCGCTCAGGCCCACGCGGTCCTGGGCACCGTGGGGGCAGGTCTTGGAAGAGGTCACCGTCTCGCACCGGCGGCAGTAGAAGCTCTCGTCGAAGAAGAGAGGCGCGATCCCGAGCTCGTCCTGGGGGAAGGCGCCGAAGATCTGGTCCACCGTGACCGGCGCGAAGGCGCTCTCGATCGAGGCGTACTCGCGGCCTACGATGAAGTGCGTGCAGCCGTAGTTCTTCCGCACGAGGGCGTGGAAGAGCGTCTCCCGGGGTCCGGCGTAGCGCAGGGCACCGGGGAAGACGGCGAGCACGGCCCGGTTCTTCGGGTAGTACTGCTCCACGAGGACCTGGGCGCAGCGGACGCGCACCTCCGAGGGCAGCTCGTCGAGCTTGGTCTGGCCGACCAGCGGGTGGATGAACAGGCCGTCGAGCGGCTCCAGCGCGCACTTCTGGATGTACTCGTGTGCGCGGTGCATCGGCTGCTGGCTCTGGAAGCCGACCACGGTCTGCCAGCCGAGCTGGCGGAAGCGCGCCCGCGCGTCGGCGGGATCCAGCCGGTACGCCTCGAGCCCCTTGAGGGGCGGCCGCCCGAGCAAGTCGATCGGCCCGGCCAGCAGGACGTCGCCGCGGCTCTGCTGGTACTGCGCCCCCGGGTGGCGCGGGTCGTCGGTGCCGTAGACGAGCCGCGCCTCCTCGCGCCCTTCGTAGGGGAAGCGCTCCGTGAGGTGCAGGATGCCGAGCGGCTCCTCCCACGGCGTGACGAGCGCGACGTCCTCGCCCTCGGTCAGCCCCTCGGCGGCGGCCCGCCGCACCGCGAGCGTGATCGGGAGCGGCCACGGAAGCCCGTTCGCCAGCCGCATGTCGCGCAGGACGGCCCGGTAGTCGGCCCGGCCCATGAAGCCCTCGAGCGGGCTGTAGGCGCCGACGCCGAGGAGCTCGAGGTCGGACATCATCCGCGCGTTGAAGACGATCCGCTTGAGCGACGGGGCGCGCTCGCGCGCGTCGCGAAGCGCGTCGCCCCGGAGGACGCGATCGATCAACCGCCCGCCGTGAGGCGGGACGTCCAGCGTCGGTCGTTCGGGTGCGGGCATGGTGCGGCCATTATGGCCGCGGCCGGGGGACAAGTCCAGCGCAGGCGAGCGAGGCGCGACGGCCGGGGCGGCTCGTCAGGCCTCGGGTGGCGGCTCGATGTCTTCGGGCCAGGGTCGGCCCTCGACCAGGCGCTCTCGGCGCCGTCGCTCGGCGTCCCTCGCGAGGCGGAGATGATAGACCAGGGCGTCGCCGTCGCGGTGCGCGATGGAGCGGTCGAACGCGATCCTCGCCGGGAAATACCGGCCGGCGATGCGGTCGAGTACGGCGCGGCATGCCGCGAGCGCGGTCTCGACTTTGTGCCGACTGTCGTCAGGGAGGAGCTCCGCGCCAACGGCGGACGCCAGAGCGAGCTCTCGCCGTGCCGCGCGTCGGGTACGCCACCGCCGGGCGAAACCGGATTCCGAGACTGCCGCCTGGACCAGTACCCGAACTTCCCTCGCCAGCGCCGCGTCCGGAACCGCCATGGGAAGCCGTCGGAGTGTCAGGCTGGCTGTGCCGACCCGCTCTGGTGAGTCCGTGACGCGCGCCAGATGACGAAGCAGGTCTTCCCACAGGACGGCCTGAACGACTCGAAAAAGGAACCCGGCCACGCCATTCAACAGCTCGACCCGCGCCGGCGAGTGCCCGTAGAGCTGCCGATAGTGCAGCCACTTGGCGTGGAGCCAGGTCACCTCTTCGTGAAGCGCGTGGTACAGGGGCCCCAGGTCCGGCCCCATCGCCCGGAGACGTCTTTTCCGCACCTTCCCGGCCAGCCTCAATCTGGTCATCGCCGCAGCTCTTGCCGTCCGCCGTGCCGCAGCTTACCGGCCGCTGCCGGGAGCGTCGGCGGCGAGCCGCCCGGCGACCGCGCGAACCAGCTCTCGCGCGCGCGGATCCCAGGCGCGGGTCGCCACGTGCCCTGCCTCGCGCAGGGCGACCTCCGCGATCTCGCGATCGCCGAGCATCGCGAACGCCTCCGCCGTGCGAAGGAGGCCGTCGAGGTCTTTCCGGTCGCGCGCCTGGAAGAACGCGGCCAGGTAACTCTGCCGCGCGCGGGCGTCGGAGCTGGTCATGCTGTCGGGACCGGGGCCGAGCCGGAGCGCGATGTCACCCAGGTCGAGCATCTGCTTCCAGGAGCGGCTCCGCAGGGCCGCGAGATAGGCCTCGTGCCACGCGCGCCACGCGATCGGCCGCGCCGGCCCGCGGGCCGTCTCATCCATGTCGTGCCGCCACACCGTCCAGCCGGTGTCACGGCTGCCGAGCGGATCGCGGCTGGTCGCGACGTCCGCGACCACGAGGGCGCCGACCAGGAGCGCGCCCCCCAGGATCTCGAGATGACGCCCACCGCTCCA
The DNA here is from genome assembly GCA_044866005.1 of Candidatus Rokuibacteriota bacterium. GTDB lineage: Bacteria > Methylomirabilota > Methylomirabilia > Rokubacteriales > DASRDR01 > JBIOTN01. The sequence continues at coordinate 31,531 of JBIOTN010000220.1, forward strand.
TAGCCGTTCCATGTCGCGCTCCTCCCGCCTCGGCCGCCTCCCGTCGGCCGCACGGCCCGTCGTCGGATCACTCCTGGGTGGTGGGACGAGCACGGGGCATGCCACGCGCGAGAGGTCGAAAACCCGCGGACTTGGGCGCGGCGCGGCCGCGACGGATGCCGAATGGTGGTGGTGGAAGTTTGGTCAGGCGCGATCGTCCGGGAGCTCGGCGTCAGCGACCCGGACGGGCGGCGGCCATGTGGTGCTCGACCTCCTGGGTCATCAGGGTGGCGCGCCACGCCCGCGTCGCGTCCTCGGAGCGGCGGAGGATGGCAGCCCGGCGCTGGTCGAAGCTGAGTCGTTCTGCCGCGACGCCGCCGGGGAACCCGAGCGCGAGCAGGTAGAGCGCCGCCCCGACCCCGAGGAGGCTGCGCCGCCCTCGAGTGCCCATCGCGCCCCCGCGCGTGGCAGACCCCATGCCGGGGCACGCCGCCGGGCGGGCCGCGGGCGCCGCATCCGCCCTTGAGCCGGTCGTGCGCCGCGCAGTAAGATGGCGCAGCGGTCCACATGGACGTCCTCGCGGACCTCATCGGAGACAGCCCCGGGATCGTCGCGGTCAGGGAGAAGCTCGGCCGGCTCCTCCAGCATCAGTCCGAGGCCCGTCGCTTTCCGCCGATCCTCATCCAGGGCGAGACCGGCACGGGCAAGGGGCTGCTCGCCCGGCTCATCCACGAGGCCAGTCCGCGCGCGGCGGCGCCGTTCGTCGACATCAACTGCGCCGCCATTCCGGAGACGCTCCTCGAGGCGGAGATGTTCGGCTTCGAGCGGGGCGCCTTCACGGACGCCCGCCAGGCCAAGCCGGGCCTGTTCCAGACCGCGCACCACGGCACGATCTTCCTCGACGAGGTGGGCCTCCTGCCGGAGGGCGTGCAGGCCAAGCTCCTGAAGGCGATCGAGGAGCGGGCGGTCCGCCGCCTGGGCAGCACGCGCGCCGAGCCGGTGGACGCCGCGGTGATCGCGGCGACCAGCGAAGACCTGGCCGCCGCCATGCGCGCGCGGCGCTTCCGCGAGGACCTCTACCACCGCCTCGCGGTCATGACCGTGTCGCTGCCCCCGCTGCGCGAGCGCGGGGCCGACATCCTCCGCCTCGGCGAGCACTTCCTGGCCCGGGCGTGCCAGGACTACCGCTTGCCGTTGAAGAGCTTCACCGCCGACGCGCGCGCCGCGCTGCTGGCCTACCGGTGGCCGGGCAACCTCCGGGAGCTCGGCAACGTGATGGAGCGCGTGGCGCTCCTCTCGGAGGGGCGGACGGTCACCGTGCCGATGCTGGCGCTGCCGTCCGGGCCCACGGCCGAGCCGGCCGGGCTCCGCGTGGGGCAGAGCCTTCATGACGCCGTGCGGAGCGTCGAGCGGGAGGCGCTCGTCGAGGCCCTCCGCGCGGCCAGCGGGAACATCTCGCGCGCGGCCGCCCGCCTCGGCCTCTCGCGCAACACGCTCCGCTACCGGCTGGAGAAGCACGGGCTCGGCCCGCGCGGCGTCGCGCCCCCGAGCCGTGCGCCGTCGGCCCGCCGTCACGCGCCGGCAGCCGGGCCAGCCCGGCGCGCGGGACCGGCGGCCACGCCGCCGGGGGACGACGCCGCGAGCGGCGAGCGCCGGCCCGTCCTGCTCCTTCGCGCGGCGCTGGTGGCGCCTCCCGGGGCCTCGCCGGGCGACCTGACCCGGGCCCTCGAGGCCCTCGACGAGAAGGTGCGGAGCTTCGGCGGTCGCGTGGAGGCGCTGGACGGCCGCGGCCTGGAGGCGACGTTCGGCCTCGAACCGATCGAGGACGCGCCGAGTCGCGCGGCCCACGCCGCGATCGCGATGCAGCGCGCCGTGGAGCGGGACGCCGCCGGCGCGCCGCTCGGCCTCCGGATCGGGATCCACACCGCGCAGCTCGCGATCCGGCAGGAGAGCGGCAGGATCGCGATCGTGCCCGAATCGCGTGAGGAACCCGCCGCCCTGCTCTCGGCCCTCGTCGAGCGGGCCGAGGGGGGAACCATCCTCGTGAGCGAGGCGACCGCCCCGCTCCTGGAGCGGCGCTTCGATCTGGTCCGCGTGACCCCGGCCGGCGAGACGGCCGGCGCCGTCTACCGGCTGGCCGGGCGCGAGGGGACGGGCTCCGAGCTGAGGCGCCGGCTGGCGACCTTCGTCGGCCGCCGCCACGAGCTCGAGCTGCTCCAGAGCCGGCTGGCCTCGGCGATGACGGGACGCGGGCAAGTGGTCGGGATCGCGGGGGAAGCCGGGATCGGCAAGACGCGGCTCCTCTTCGAGTTCCAGCGGAGCCTGGCGGGGCGCCGGGTCACCTACCTCGAAGGCCACTGCCGCGCCTACGGGGACGGCATCCCCTACCTCCCGCTGCTCGACCTCTTGCGGAACAACTGCGGGATCACCGACACCGACACGCCGGAGGCGATCGTCGACAAGGTCCGCGCCGGCCTTCAGGTGGTCGGCCTGGACCCCGCGGAGGGCGCTCCGTATCTGCTCCAGCTCCTCGGCGTGAAGGAGGAGACCGGGCCGCTCGCCCTGTTGAGCCCCGAGGCGATCAAGGGGCGGACCTTCGAGACCCTGCGCCAGATGGCGCTCAAGGGCAGTCGCCAGCGGCCGCTCATCCTGGCGGTGGAGAACCTCCACTGGGTCGACCGCACGTCGGAGGAGTACCTCGGCTCGCTGGTGGAGAGCCTGGCCGGCGCGCCGCTCCTGCTGCTCCTGACCTACCGGCCCGGGTACCGCCCGCCCGGGATCGAGAAGTCGTACGCGACCCAGATCGCCCTTCAGCCGCTCGCCGCGCCGGACAGCCTGAGCCTGGTGCGCTCGTTCCTCCAGACCGAGGAGCTGCCGCCCGCCGTCGCGGACGCCGTGCTCGGCCGGGCCGAGGGCAACCCGTTCTTCCTCGAGGAGCTGGCCCTGTCGCTCTGGGAGCAGAGCGAGCCGGGCGCGACGGCGGCAGTGCCCGGCACGATCCAGGAAGCGCTGATGGCCCGGATCAACCGGCTGCCCGACGAGCCCAAGCGCGTGCTCCAGACCGCGTCGATCCTGGGCCGGGAGTTTTCGCTGCGCCTCCTCGGGGCCATCTGGCCGGGGCCGGGCGGACTCGACCCGCACCTCGTCGAGCTGAAGCGGCTCGAGTTCCTCTACGAGCGATCCTCGTCCGACGAGCCGGTCTACGTCTTCAAGCACACGCTGACCCAGGAGGTGGCCTACGAGAGTCTGCCGCCGGTCCGCCGGCGCGCGCTCCACGCCGCGACGGGCCGGGCCCTGGAACGACTCCACGCCGGCCGGCGCGCCGCGGTCGCCGACCAGCTCGCCCATCACTACGCACGCACCGACGAGAGCGAGAAGGCCCTGGAGTACCTGGGGCAGGTGGCGGAGCAGGCCGCCCGGAGCTACGCCCACGCCGAGGCCGTCCGCGCCCTCGGCGAGGCCCTCCCCCACGTGGACCGGCTGCCGGCCCCGGCGCGGGACCGTCACGGCGTGGAGGTCGCGCTCCGTCAGGCTCACTCGCTCTACTTCCTCGGGCGCTTCGCCGAGTGCCTCGAGCTGCTCCTGGGCCAGCTCCCGCGGGTCGAGGGGCTCCAGGACCCGACGCTGGCCGGGCCCTATTACTTCCGGCTCGGTCACACCCAGAGCCACCTGGGCGCCCACGACGAGGCGGCGCGGAGCGCCGAGCGGGCGCTCCGCGAGGCGACGCAGGCGGGCGACGAGGCGACGGCCGGCCGCGCCCATTACGTGCTCGCGCGCAGCGCCTTCTGGTCGGGGTCCTATGCCCGGGCGGCGGAGCACGGGCGCCACGCCATCGCGCTGCTCGAGCGGACCGCGGAGCGCTGGTGGCTCGGGGCCGCCCACTGGGGCATGGCGTTCACCTGCGGCTTCACCGGGGAGTTCACCGAGGCGCTCGCGGCCGCCGCGCGCGCGGACGCCATCGGCCAGGCCATCGCCGATCCGCGCCTCCAGGCCTACGCCGCCTGGACGACGGGCTGGATCCGCGCCGCGATGGGCGACGGCGAGGCCGGGATCGAGGCGTGCCGGCGTAGCCTCGAGCGGTCACCGGACGCCGTCAACACGGCAGACGCGACGAGCTTCCTCGGCTATGCCCACGTCGCGAACGGCGACGCGGGCCGGGCGATCCCGCTCCTCCGGCAGGCTGTCGAGCAGTGGCGGCTCTTCCGCCATCGGCCGATGCTCGGCTGGTTCACGTCCGTGCTGGCCGAGGCGCATCGTCTGGAGGGCCAGCTCGAGCGCGCGCGCGAGCTGGCGTCGGAGGCGCTCGGGCTGACCGGGGAGGCGGGCTTCCGATACGGCCTGGGCCTGGCCCAGCGGGCGCTGGGCCGCGTGGCCCGAGCGAGCGGCGCGCCGGCTGGCGCCGAGCCCCATCTCGCCGAGGCCCTGGCGACCTTCGGCCACATCGGCGCGCGCTACGACGAGGCCCTCACCGACCTCGATCTCGCGGACCTGGCGAACGCCCTGGGCAACCCCCAGGCCGCGGGCCGCCACGTCGGCCGCGCCTACGCGGCGTTCAGCTCGCTCGGCATCCCCCACCACGCCGCGCGCGCCGCGGAGCTGGCCAGCCGGCTGGGGGTGCCGCTCCCGCCCCCGGCTGCCGCCTGAGCGTCATCCGTCACCCGATCCACGTCGGGGCGACGCCGGCGCCCCGTCGTTCGTCAGCCCTACCGGGGAACCCGGTTGACGAGGAGCCAGTACAATCCCAGTTGCCTGACGGCATCCAGGAACTGGTCGAACGCGACGGGCTTGACGATGTAGCTATTGACACCGAGCCGGTAGCTTTCGACCATGTCGCGGTCTTGCTTGGAGGAGGTGAGCACGACCACCGGAATCGTCTTGGTTCGCTCGTCGGACTTGATCCTTGCGAGCACCTCCAGGCCGTCCACCTTGGGAAGCTTGAGGTCGAGCAGCACGACCTTGGGGCCATTCGCCACCTTTCGCTGAGAGTACGCGCCGGTCGCGAAGAGAAAGGCGAGCGCCCGGGCGCCGTCCTCGACGTGGTGAACGTGGTTCGCAAGGTTGTGTTTTCTGAGTGCGCGTAGTGTCATCTCGGCGTCTTCAGGGTTGTCCTCGACCAGGAGGATCTCGACTTCGTCAAGCCCGGTCATTGTTCCCGCTCCGTATTGGGAAGCGCGAAATAGAACGTCGCGCCCTTGGCGACCGTTCCTTGGGCCCAGACGCGGCCGCCGTGGCGGTGGACGACTCGCTGCACCAGCGCAAGCCCGACGCCGGTGCCTTCGAATCCCTCGCCCGAGTGCAGCCGCTGGAAGACGCCGAAGAGCTTGTGTGCGTATTCCATCTCGAATCCTACGCCGTTGTCTTTGACCCAGTAGGTGTTCTCATCGGACTCTACACATCCGCCGACCTCTATCTCGGCCTCGGTCCGACGCCCGGTGTACTTGACCGCGTTGCCGATCAGGTTCAGCCAGACCTGGCGCAGGAGGGCCCGGTCACCCCATACGGCGGGGAGAGCCGTGACGTGGATTGCGACTCTTCGTTCCGGCCAAGCTTCGAGCGCCTCTCGGATGACATCCCGAACGAGGCTGGTCATGTCGACCGTGGAATGCCTCAGCGCAGTGCGACCCATGCGGGAGAATTCCAGAAGATCGTCGATGAGCTTCCCCATCTTGCGGACGCCCTCCACGATGACGTTCAGCTTCCGCTGAGCTTCACGGTCCAGGTCATCCGCGCTATCTTCGAGGAGCATCCGCGCGTAACCGTCAATGGCCCTGAGCGGAGCGCGGAGGTCGTGGGAGACGGAGGAGCTGAAGGCCTCCAGCTCCTGATTCGACCCTCTGAGCTCGGCGGTCCGTCGCTCCACCAGCCGTTCGAGGTTCTCGTTGAGCTTTCGGACGTCTTCCTCGGCCCGTCTCTGTTCTACGACTGTCTCGTGAAGCCGCTCGTTAGCCTCCGAGAGCTGCTCGTTCGCACGGCGCAGCTCGTCTTGGGCATTGCGCGCGGCGTTGATGGCCACGTTGATCATCGCGCAAAGGTACCCGAAGGCCTCGTCCGGCTCCCGGGTCCGGGCAACTGCCGTAAAATCGCCGAACATGACCCTGGTCAGGGCTTCCGTCAGACTCTGGATCTGCCCTCGGACGTACGCGTTGTAGTCCGAGGTAGGCGACGGCGCGGTCATAAGTCGTTCACGGAAGGCCGAACCGTACCTCGACTTCGCACCACGGGGCGCCTTTGAGAGCACATCGGGTTTCCGTGACGGTTCCTTTTTCGCGGTAATGGGCCAGGACCCCCTCGGCCACGAAGCGGAGAACGCCGCAGAGATGGTTGGGTGAATCGTACTTGAAGACGAGCCGTTCGTGGCTGGACTCCAGGACGTACAGCTTGTCTCGGAAGTCCTTGGCGGACGCGGCCGAGGGCCACTGCTTGTGGATCGTCGGAACCTTCTCGAAGAGGCTCCGGGCATTCCCGGCGACCGTGAAAATGGCCGGGAACATCACGGGCGAGACCTCCATGAAGTAGTCCGCAAACGCCTTTTGCGCGGCCTCGTCTCCTACGCCGTACAGCTCCTTGGCCGCCCGGTAGAGGGCCTGGAACTCCTCCTCGGAGTAGATGATCTCGGGCTGATACGGCTTCGGGGGGATGCCGGCGAGCGCGAAGAGTCGCGAGACTCCCTCGGATCCGTGATGCGTCTCGACCATTCGGATGAGAAGGTTGTTGATGTGTCCCATCATGGGGGTTGGATCCTTCCCTCCCCTGGGGCCCCGGCCTCGCAGGTCACGCGCCCGCCACGGTCTGCTGGACGACCCGCCGGATCTCCTCCAGGGCGAAGGGCTTGTTCAGGCTGGGGACGCCGCTCTTCTCCAGGAACTCGCTGATGTCGGGGCTGAGCGTGTCGCCGGTGAGGAAGATGATCCGCCGGACGAGCCCCGGGTGCGCGCGCTCCAGCTCGCGGTAGAATCCCGGCCCGTCCAGCTCGGGCATCTTGATGTCGCTCAGGACCAGGTCGTACCGGTACACGCGGAGCCGTTCCAGCGCCACGGCGCCGTTGGTGACCGTCTGGACCTGGTGGCCCTCCGCCGACAGGATCTCGGCCAGCATCCCCGCGATCTCGGGCTCGTCGTCCACGATCAGGACCGCCAATCCCTGAATCGGCTTGACCGAGTCCGGCGCCGGCGCCTTCGGCGGCGCCTCGCGCGGCGGCACCACGGGCAGCTCGACGCGGAAGACGGCCCCGAGGCCGGGCCGGCTCTCCACCCGGATCGCCCCGCCGTGCCCTTCGACGATGCCCTGACACAGCGAGAGCCCGAGTCCGGTCCCCTGGCCCGGGGCTTTCGTCGTGAAGAAGGGCTCGAAGATCCGCGGCTGGACGGCGGGCGGGACGCCCGGACCCGTGTCGGCCACCACCAGCGAGGCCTGCTGCCGCGCCGCGTCGTGCCGCGTGGTGATGATGATCTGTCTCGGCTGAGGCGTCTGGCGGATGGCGTGGTGGGCGTTCGACACCAGGTTCACCACGACCTGGTGGAGCTGGTTCGGATCGGCCCACAGCGCCGGCAGGTCCGGGGCCAGCTCGAACCGCACCTCGACGTCGTCCACGCGGAGCTGGTAGGCGAGCAGCTCGACCGCCTGCCGCGCCACCTCGTTGAGCGACACCTTCTGCCGCTCGGTCGGCCGCTGGCGCGCCAGGGCGAGGAAGTTCTTGACGATGCGCGCGGACCGGTCCGCCGCCTCGGCGACCTTCTTGGCCTGGGCGGCGTGCGGCGTCCCCGCCAGCTTGTATTCCAGGAGCGCGGCCCGGCCCAGGACGACCGAGAGGGGGTTGTTCAGCTCGTGGGCCACCCCGGCCAGGAGCTGCCCCATGGCCGCGAGCTTCTCGGTCTGGAGGAGCTGGGCCTGCGTCCGTTGCAGCTCCTCGAGCTGGTCCTTCACCCGCTGATAGAGCCGCGCGTTCTCGATCGCGATCCCCGCGTGATCGGCGAGGATCGTGAGGAGCCGCTCTTCCGTGGCGGTGAAGGCGCGGGGGCGCCGGCTCGCGATCGCGAGCAACCCGACGGGCTCGCCGGCGGTCACGAGCGAGACTCCGAGCGCGCGGTCGGCGTCGGCGAGGAGCAATGCCGCCTCACCGCGGGCGTCTCGACCGAAGAGCTCCGAGATCACCAACCGGCGCTCGGACTCCAAGCGACGCAGCAAAGGCTCGTCCGCCGGGAGCCGCAGCGCCCGCGCCTCGGCCTCCTCGAACCCGGTCCACGCCGCCGGCTGGAGCTCGGTACCCTCGACGAGCCAGAGGAGGCTCGCGTCCGCCCGGAGAAGATCCCTGGCCGCGCTCGCCACCTGCTGCGCCAACCCGCTCATGTCGCGGAGCGTCGCGATGGACCGGGTGAGGCTGTTCAGGACCAGGAGCGCGTCCTTCTCGTCGGCCAGCCGGCGGTGCGCGAGCACGTTTTCGAGCGTCGCGGGGATCTTGGGCAGAGCGCTCTCGCTCTTGATGATGTAGTCCGCCGCGCCGAGCTTGAAGGCCTGGACCGCCGTCTCCTCGTCCCCCTGTCCCGTCACGATCACCACGGGAATCTGGATGCGCGCCTCGCGGAGCGCCTTGAGGATCTCGATGCCGGACAGGTCCGGCATCCGGTAGTCGAGGAGTAGGAGGTCGTACGCGGTCGTTTTCACCCGCTCGAGGACTTCGCGCCCCTGCGACGTCAGCTCGAGCTGGAAATGCGGCCCATGCTCCCGGAACGTCCGCCGCATCAGCTCGACGTCGGCGGGATCATGCTCGGCATAGAGAACGCGGACCGCGGTGCGCCGGAGCTCTCGCACCGATTGGGACCAGCGGACGGTGGCCTCGAGGATCGCCGGGAGCGTGTCGAGATAGCCGGGCCGCTTGACGACGTAGTCGGCCGCGCCCGCCTTGAGGAGTCGGACGGCCGTGTCGGCATCGCCGGAGCCGGTGACCAGGACGACGGGGAGCATCCAGCCGCGCGCCTTGACCGCCTGCACGAGGTCCAGGCCCGTCGCGTCGGGCAGCCGGAAGTCCGAGAGCACCACGTCGACGTCCCCGGCGGCGAGCTGGTCCAGCGCCTCGCCCACGCTCCCCACCACCGTCAGCTTCAGGTGCCGCGCGTGGCGCTCCAGGTGGCGCCGCGTGAGCTCCTGGTCGGCCGGGCTGTCCTCGACGTACAGGAGGCGGATCACTTCCACGGCGGCTCGCTCCCCGGCGGCTCGCTCCCCCGACCGGCAGCCGGATACGGCACGTTCGTCAGCAACCAGTACAGGTCGATGCGCTCCACCACCTGCTGGAACTTGTCGAACTCGACCGGCTTGACGATGTAGCTCGCCGCGCCGAGCTCGTAGCTCTTCTTGACGTCGCCATCCTCCGCCGAGGTCGTGAGCACCACGACCGGGATGTTCCGGTAGACGGGGTGACTCTTGAGCTCCCGCAGCACCTCGAGGCCGTCCCGCTTCGGCAGCCGGAGGTCGAGCAGGATGACGCCGGGAACCGTCGCGCCACCGGCGAAGGCGCCGCGCCGGTAGACGTAGTCGAGCGCTTCCTCGCCGTCCCGCGCCACGGCGATGGGATTGGCCAGCTTGCGCCGCCGAAAAGCCCGGAGCGTCAGCTCGACGTCGGCGGGGTTGTCCTCCACCAACAGGATCGGCGCCAGCTCGCTCATGCCCCGCCTCCGACGCTCGCGGGGAACGCCAGGTAGAACGTGCTCCCCTTGCCCGGTTCGGAGACCGCCCAGGCGCGACCCCCGTGACGCTCCGCGACCTTCCGGACGATCGCCAGGCCGACGCCCGTGCCGGGCACCTCTTCCTGCCGGTGAAGCCGCTCGAAGATCCCGAAGATCCGGTCGTGATACGTCATGTCGAAGCCGATGCCGTGGTCCGTGACGGACAGGGTCAGGGTGTCCCCGTCTTGCCTCGACGCGACGGTGATGGGACCGGCGCCGTCCGGGCTGAACTTCACGGCGTTCCCCACGAGGTTCGCCAGCGCCTCCCGGAGCCCCTCGCGCTCCGCCTGGACCGCCTTCAGCTCGAGGTCTGTCCGCAGCGAGAGGCCGCGCGTCCGGAGCTCGTCGGCGAGCTCCTCGCGCACCTCCTCCAGGAGCGGCCCGAGCGGGACCCACTCGCGGTACATCTCGCGGCGCTCGAGCCGCGAGTAGCGGAGCAGGTCGTCGATGAGCTGCGCCATGCGGCGGGTGCCGTCCTGGATGAAGCCGAGGTACTGGGCGCCGGTCGCGTCGAGCCGGTCGGCGTAGTCCTCCTGGAGGGCGCGCGCGAACCCCTCCATGCCCCGGAGGGGGGCCTTCAGGTCGTGCGAGACGGTGTAGGTGAATGCCTCGAGCTCGCCGTTCATCGCCTCGAGCTGGCGGGTGCGCTCGACCACCCGCTGCTCGAGCTCGGCGTTGAGCTGGCGGATCTGCTCCTCGGCGCGGAGCCGCTCCGTGATGTCCTCGCTGACGACGAGCCGGGCCCGCCGACCCGCGTATTCGAAGCTGTGCGAGACCACGCGGACGTCGATGATCCGGCCGTCCTTGCGCCGGTGACGCCAGTGGCCGGACAGCTGCCGGTCGGGAAGCGCGTGTTTCACGAGCTCACGCAGGCGCGGCACGTCCTCGGGTGGGCGGATGTCGGTGATGCGCATCTGCAGGAACTCGTCGGCCGCATAGCCGTAATGCGCGACGGCGGCCTCGTTCACCTCGAGGAAGCGCAGGCTCTCCGGGTCGTACACCCACATGGGGAGGGGGTTGCTGCTGAACATGAGCCGGAAGCGCTTCTCGTTTTCACGCAGCGCCTCCTCCATCCGCCGGCGCTCGATGAACTGTCCGATCCGGCTGCCCACGTCGTCCATGATGGCGACGAGGTCGTCATCGGGCGACCGGCCGGCCCGGCTGAACCAGACCATGACGGCCGTCACCCCGGCGGCACCGCGAATGGGATAGGCGAAGGCCGCGCGCAACCCGAGTCGTGAGGAAGCCGACGTCCGGGCGAAGTCAGGCTCTCTCGACACGTCAGGGATCCACGCCGGCTGACCGCTGGCCCACACGCGACCGAACACGCCCTCGCCGGCTGACAGGCCGATCTCTCTGGCGATCGGCTCGAAGTCGCCGACCCCGAGGGAGGGGGCATGCCAGGTGCCCTCCCACCGCAGCACGTCGGCACCGGCATCGACGCTCCACAGCTCGCCGAGGTCCCAGTCCGTGGCCACCCCGATCGTCTCGAGGAAGGACGCAGCGCCCTCGCCGAGGGAGGCCGAGTCGGCGAGCGCCCGCGTCACCGCGAGCTGCACCGCCTGGCGCCGCTCGGCCCGCTTGCGCGCGGTGATGTCGCGAAGGTAAGCCGTGAACTCCGGGTGCTCCCCGACACGGATGACAGTGATGGCCAGCTCGACCGGGAACTCCGCCCCATCGCTCCGGATCGCCGTCAGCTCGATCCGCTTGCCCAGCACCGGGCCGTCTCCGGTGGCGAGGTAGTGCGCGAGCCCGCGCCGATGCGCCGCTCGCTGGGGCGGGGGAATGATCAGCTCGGCCATCTCCCTCCCGATCACGTCGGCCCGGGCATGCCCGAACGTCGCCTCCGCCGTGGCATTGAACTCGATGATCTTGCCTTCGTGATCGATCGCGATGACGCAGTCGAGCGCCGACGCCAGCATCGCGCCTTTGCGGGCTTCGCTCTCTCGAAGCGCATCTTCCGCGCGCCGCCGTTCGGTGATGTCGCGCAGGATGACGCCGAGGATGGCTTCCCCGCTCCGGGTGAGCGTGAAGATCGTGGCATCCGCTGGAAAGTCCCTCCCGTCCTTGCGCCGTGCCGACACCTCCGCCCGCCGTCGCACCTGCGCAGCGCCGTCGCCGCCCCGGTCGCCGTCCCGGAACGCCCTGAGGAAATGCGCGGGCAGCACGACGTCCAGCGGCCGACCGACCACGTCCCTCGCGGCGTATCCGAAGCACTGCTCGGCACCCGTGTTGAAGAGGACGATGCGGTGGGCCTCGTCCGCCATCACGATGGCGTCCGGGGCCGCGGCCAGGAGTCCGGCGAAGCTGGTCTCGGCGGCTTGACGCTCAGCTTCGGCGCGTGTGGCCTCGGCGCCCTGTCGTTGCAGGGCCTCCGCCATGTCGTCAAAGGCGCGGGCCAGCCGGCCGATCTCTGCCGCGTCGTGGGGCAGCCCCGTCCGTGCCGCGAGCTCCCCCGCCCCCAGCCGCTGGGTCGCCGCCGCGATGCGCCGCAATGGATCCGTGAGCGTGCGAGCCAGTCGGCAGCCCACGACGATCGCGCCGACCGTGAAGCCGAGCGCGACCCACAGCAGCCAGCGACCGAGGCGGTGCCCGGCCGCATACGCGACGGCCACGGGCTCCGCCGCCACGACGCCCCAGCCGAGCTGCCCGAGCGGCACGTACGCGCCGAGGAACCGCTCGGTCCCTCCCGGCTCGTCGAACTCCATGCTGCCCGACTGCCGGGCGAGCACCGCCTGGATGATGGGGAGCGTCTTGACGTCGGTGCCCGCCGGGACGGGCCGGGTCCCGCCGGACTGGGCGATCAGGAGCCCTCGGCCGTCCACCAGGTAGACGAGCCCGCGGTTCCCGTACGCCGCGCTGGAGACGAACTGGGCCAGCGTCGTCAGGGACAGGGAGCCCACGATGACCCCGCTGACCTCGTCGGTCCCGCCGAGCACCGGCGCCGCGATCGCGACGACCGGGCGGTTGACCGCTCGGGAGACGTAGACCCCCGAGATGTACAGCTGGCGGGTCCGCATCACCTCCTGGAAGAAATCCCGGAAGGAGAAGTCCTGGCCCACGGTCTCGGCGTGCGGCACCCTGACCCGGATGATCCCCTGAGGGTCCTGGACGAAGACGTAGTCGAACTGGGTGAAGCTCCGGAGGAAGTTCTCGAGCACCGTCCTGGCTTCCGCCCAGTTGCCGCTGCGGATCTCGCGGCCGAGCTTCGGCCGGCCGGGGGCCTCGCGCATGACGCTCGCCGCATCGGCGATGTACTGCTCCACCGCGCGCGCGGCCACCGTGGCCGCGGTCAGGTTGGCGGACTGGACGTGCTCGCGCAGGCTCTGGCGGCTGGCCATGACCGCCAGGCCGGTCATGGCGCCCAGCGACACCGTGGCGAGCAGCGCGATCGCCAGGGAGAGCTTGGTGGCGATACTGAAGGGTCTCATGGCGGGAGCGGTGAGCCCGTCATGGGCTGGGCCCCGCGAGGAGCCGGTCGAGCTGCGCCCGGACCTCGTCGAGGTCGAGGGGCTTGGCGAGACAGCCGTCGGCGCCCGCCGCCATGAGCGGGGCGATCAGCTCCGGGTGGCCGGTGATGCCGAGGATCCTGATCCGGCGGGTCTCGGGCTCGGCCCGGAGGCGCTGGCAGACCTTGATCCCGTCGAGCTGCGGCATGGAGACGTCCAGGATCAGGTGCGAGGGCTTGAACACGCCCACCTTGATCAGCGCCTCGTAGCCGTCCATCGCCGACTCGAGCTTGAAGCCGCGCGGGTCCGCGGCCAGGAACTCCATGAGCAGCTCGACGACGCCGCGCTCGTCGTCCACGACGAGGATCCGGGTCTCGGCCACGCCGGTCGGATAGGGCGGCATCCCGTGCTCCCGGAGGAAGGTGCGGAATTCGTCGAGACCGATCCGCACGTGGTGGCCTGCCGTGGTGAAAGCGCGGAGCCGGCCGTCCCGGATCCAGCGGCGGATGGTCGGGAGCGACACCTCGCAATGCTGGGCGGCCTGCCCCGTGGTGATGGTGCGGCGAGGTTTCAATGCCCGATCGCCTCTCATTTGTTCCTTTCGGCGCGTTCGGCAGGTTCGTTCCCTTTTAACACCTCAGGGCCAAGACTGTAAAGAAAATGCGGGGCTAGCCGGCAGCCGGCGGCCCGGCGGCCAGGCGCCGACGCTGGAGGGTACGCGAGGCTACTCGCGTTTCGCCGATCTTGTTGAGCGCTGCTGGACCGGTCAGTCCACCTGGGACTCGTCGCGGTACATCGCCCGGTGGCGGGTGGTCCGGATCCACTCGTCGACCTCGGCGTCGGTCAGGAACTGCCTCGGGTCGAAGCGGTTCCACGCCAGGATCTGGTCCAGGCGCTTCTTCCACCGCTTGTAGGAAGGCTTGAGCGGCGGGCCGAAGCACATGACGTCGATGATGGCGAGCTCGTCCGGCACGCCGAGCAACGGCTTGATCCTCTGCTGGATCTCGTCCTGGCCGATGGCGGTGATCCACCAGACGGCATAGCCGAGCGCCGCCGCGGCGAGGTGGGCCGCCATGGTGGAGGCCGCCACGGACTGGAGGAGGATGCGCTCCGCGTTCTTCTTGTACAGGCGATCGAGGTCGGAGTCGTCGTTCAGGACGGGGAAGGCGCGGACGAACCGGAAGTCGGCCACGATGACGATCAGCCCGGGCGCCGTCTTGACGCCGTGGTAGTTGGGCGTGGGAAAGCCCATGTGCAGGCGCGCGCGCCGCTGCTGCTCGTCGACGAAGGCCTGGCCGATGACCTCCTTGAGCGCGGGCTCGGTGACCACGATGTAGTGCCAGGGCTGGCTGTTGGCCCCCGACGGCGCGTGGCGCGCCGCCTCCAGGATCATCTCGAAGTGCTCGCGCGGCACCTCCCAGGGCGCGAAGGCCCGGTTGGTCCTCCGGGCCAGGACGACGTCCAGGAAGGCCTGGTAGCGGGCGAGGTTGGCGTAGGGTTCGGCGGGAAGGGCGGCGTCAGCCATGGCGGTCTCCGGCTCAGGGGGCTGGGCCACGGCGCCTCAGATCAGGACGGGCGTGCCCACGCTGTTCGGGACGAACGCGTCGGGGAGCGCCCGCGCGATCTCGGGCGTCGCCTTCCAGCCGGTGCAGTGGGAGGGGACGATCAGCGCGGGGGCGATCTGCTTGGCCATGGCATGGCGCAGCGTGTTGATGATGCCGGCATGGCCGCAGCCGGCGAGGACCACCAGCAGCAGGGAGGCGCCCCGCTCCTCGGGCCCACGAGGCCCGCCACGTGATCGGCGTGCCCGTGGCTGAGGACGACCGCCTGGAGGTCGGCAGGCCGGAGCTCCAGGACGTCCATGTCGTGCAGGAGCCCGTCTCGCGTCAGGCCGGCAGCGAAGAGGAACGAAGCGGCGCGCCGCACCGTGTCGCTGCCCGCCATCAAGAGATCGAGCGAGAGGTCGATCACGCTCAGGATCTCGACGCGATCGACCTCGGGAAGGACGACTCGCGCGGCCATCCCGCGCCCTCCTCTCACGCCCTGAATGCCGGTCCGGCGCCACGCGCCGGGACGCCGCTACGAGGCGAGCCCCGCGTGGCGCCGGATGCCGCCGATCAGCCGGTCGAAGCCCTGGCGGTCCCCGCCCAGCGCATCGGCGCGCAGCTCCACCTCGGCCGGGCCCCGCGCCCCCAGACCCAGCGCCACGGCCCGGCGGATCTGGCCGTTGTCCCACACGTCACCCTGGCGCGCGATCTGCTCCGAGCGGGCGAAGTGCTTGAGGAGCCCGAGCGCCACCACGTCGAGCGCGACCGGGTCGCCGCTCGCCAGGACGAGGTCGGTCGCCGCGGCCTCGCCCGACCACGGGCCGCCCGCCACCATGGTCCGGAGGCCGTCCACCACGTAGAGGTGGGGGCGGACGGCCAGGTTCAGCTCGGCGATCGACGGCTCCCACCCCGACGAGCCGTACGCCCACGGCTTGTTCTTCCCGTGGACGCAGCCCACCGTGTTCTTCAGCGCGCAGCTGAACGTGGCGCTGCGGTGCGCCTTGATCGCCGGCACGCTGACGAGGCGCGGCGCCTCGTAGGCGGCCTTCGCGACGTAGACCGTCTGGGCGAGCTCCGCGGCCGGCGGGTGGACCTCGACCCATTCGCCTTCGTCGAAGGCGAGCACGGCCGCCCCCGCCGCCTCCGCCGCCCGGGCGATCCCGGTCCGCGCGAGGTTGGGACGGGTGGGCAGGGCGAGGACGGCCGACATGTCGCCCACGGCCAGCGAGGCCGCACCGGCGCCGCGGGCCAGCTCGATCACCGCCGTGACGACCCGCGGGTCAGTGGTCGCGGGGGGCGGCTCGCCCGAGACCACGTTCGGCTTCACCAGGACGCCGCGCCCCGCCAGGTCGAGGCGCTCGACCCCGCCGAGCAGCTCGAGCGCCCGGCGCACCATGCGCGGCACGTCGTCCCCGTGCACGATGGCCACCAGGCTCTTCCCGCCCGCCCTGAAGGGGTTCACCCAGGCGGCCGGCGGGGGTCCCGGGACGGCCTCGGGCGAGAAGAGGATCTGCCGGAGCATCCGGCGACACGCCGGAACCGTGATCCCGAGCGCCGCGAGCCCCGCGAGCGTCAGGAAGGCGCGCCGGGACAGCTTCATCGCCCAGCCCCGCGGCCGGTGGACCTCACGGCCGTCGCGTCCCCGCTCGAGAAAGCCCGCATGGAGGCACCGACCTCTTGCATTGTATCGCCACGCGAGCGGTCGAGAGCACGGCCAAAGACCGGCTTGACGCGCCCTCCGCGGCTTACGTAGAGTCAGACCACCCATCCCGGAGCCATGGCACGCCCGTCTCACCGGAGGAGAACGCGATGACTCGGATCACGCGCCGACAGTTCATGCACCGGGCGGGCGCCGGGACGGCGGGGCTCGCCGCGATCCTGGCCTCCCGCACCCCGCCCGCCGTCGCCCAGAAGCGCGAGGTGACCATGCTCGGCTGGAGTCACTTCGTGCCGGAGTCGGACAAGAAGCTCAAGGAGCTCATGGAGAGGTTCTCCAAGGAGGCGGGCGTCACTGCCCGCGCCGACCACGTGCCGAACGTCCAGCTCGCCGCCAAGCAGGCGGCCGAGGTCCAGACGCGAGCCGGCCACGACCTCATGATGTTCTACAACGAGCAGTGCTGGCGTCACCGCGACAACCTGGTGGACCTCGACGACGTGGTGGGTGAATTCAACAAGAAGTACGGGACCGAGATCTACCCTTTCTGCAAGGACGCCTTCTTCATCGGCGGGCACTGGAAGGTGGTCGAGTCGATCTGGCCGGCGGTCGTGGGGAACTACCTCCAGTCGAAGTTCCGCGAGGTGGGCGAGGGGCCGCCCGACACCTGGGCCGATCTCCTGCGGGCCGGCAAGAAGCTCAAGAAGATCGGGCACCCCATCGGGATTCAGGTGAGCCACTGCGTGGACGCCGGGACGACCTTCTGGTCCGTCTGCTGGTCGTACGGAGCAAAGGTCCTCGAAGCCGACGGCAAGACGATCGCCATCAACTCGCCGAAGATGGCCGAGGTCATCGAGTTCTACAAGGAGCTCTACGCGGGCGCCATGGAGCCCGACGTGCTCTCCTGGGACGACGCCGGGAACAACCGCTGCATCAACTCCGGGCATTGCGCCTGGATCCACAACCCCGTCAGCCCGTACGCGGCGGCGATCGCGCGGAAGCTGCCGATCGCCGACGATCTCAATCATCACTCGACACTGGCGGGGCCTGCCGGGCGCTTCGTCGCGCCGCCGGCGCGCGGCTACGGCATCTGGAAGTTCTCGAAGAACATCGATCTCGCCAAGGACCTGCTCCGCTTCCTCTATCGCGAGGACAACCTCTCCGAGTGGATCCAGGCCGGCGCCGGCTTCAACCACCCCATGTGGCGCTACTGGGAGAAGCACCCGGTGTGGAACGGCGACCCCAAGCTCAAGCTCCTGCCGGCCGAGGGCACGTTCGGCCGGATGCGCGGCTGGCCGGCGCCGCCCAGCGACGTCTTCGGGGTCATCGACGACCTCTACATCCTGCCCGACATGCTGGCCAAGGCCATCGGCGGGATGTCGACCAAGGACGCCATGGCCTGGGCCACCGACCAGGTCAAGCGTGTCCTCGAGACGACGCGCTCCTGAGCCGCGCGTGAGCGCGCCGCGCGTCGGGTCGTGAGTCGCCCGTGAGCCTGGCCTGGACGCCGCCCGTCCGCGAGCCGGGCAAGGCCGCCGTCGCGGCCGCGCGTCCCGCGCGGGCCGGCCCCGGCCGACTCCGGCTGGGCGCGCGCCTCCAGCGGGAGGGCGTGCTCGGCTACCTGCTCGTCCTGCCCGCACTCCTCCTGCTCGCGGGCCTGGTCGCCTACCCCTTCGTCATGGCGCTCTGGCTCTCGCTCACGGACGCGCTCGTCGGACGCGGCGGCCGCTTCGTGGGGCTCGACAACTTCGTCTCGCTGGTCATGACCGACGAGATCTTCCGGCACGCGCTGCGCAACTCGTTCGTCTTCACCGGCACGGCGGTCGCGCTGAAGACCGTCTTCGGGCTCTGCCTGGCGCTGCTGCTCGCCCAGGAGCTCCGGTGGAAGAAGCTGATCCGCGGCGCCGTGCTGCTCCCGTGGGTCATCCCGACCGCGCTCTCCACCCTCGGCTGGTGGTGGATGTTCGACTCGCTCTACAGCGTCATCAACTGGAGCCTCCTGCGGCTGGGGGTGATCTCGGAGCGGCTCCAGTGGCTCGGCACCCCCAACCTCGCGATGGGCGCCGTCATCACGGTCAACGTGTGGCGGGGGCTTCCCTTCTACGCCATCACGCTCCTCGCCGGGCTGATCGCCATCAACCCGGAGCTGTACGAGGCGGCGGAGTCGGACGGCGCGGGCGCCTGGGCGCGCTTCTGGCACGTCACCCTGCCGCTGCTGCGGCCCGTGCTCGCGGTCGTCGTGCTCTTCTCCACCATCCTCACCTTCGCCGACTTCAACATCGTCTACGTGCTGACGCGCGGCGGGCCCGTCAACTCGACCCACCTCTTCGCGACCTATGCCTACCAGGTGGGGCTCCAGGCCGGCAAGATCGGCGAGGGCTCGGCCATCGCGCTCTTCATGTTCCCGGTCCTGGCGCTCATCGTCTACTGCCAGCTCCACTACGCCCGGAAGGAGCTCTGATGGCGATCCGGCGGCATCGGGGCGCGCGGGCCGTGCTGGGCCACCTGGGCCTCGTCCCGTTCATCTTCTTCGCGCTCTTCCCCTTCTACTTCATGCTCATCACGTCGGTGAAGACCGACGCCGAGCTCTACGATCTGAAGGCGGTGCCGTTCTTCATCCGCCAGGGCGTGGTCAGCGAGCACTACCGGCTGCTGCTCGAGGAGACGCTCTTCGGCCGGTGGCTCGTGAACAGCGTGGTGGTCAGCGTGGTGGCGACGGCCGTCGCGCTCGTGATCGGGACGATCGCCGCCTACTCGCTGGCGCGCTTGCGGTTCCGCGGCGCGGAGAGCTTCGGGCTCGCGGTGTTCATCACGTATCTCGTGCCGCCGAGCCTGCTCTTCCTGCCCCTGTCGCGCGTCGTCAACGCGCTGGGCTTGACCGACTCGATCGCGGCGCTGATGGTCACCTACCCGACGTTCCTGGTGCCCTTCTGCACGTGGCTCCTGATGGGGTACTTCCGGACGATCCCCAAGGAGATCGAGGAGTGCGCCATGGTGGACGGCTGTAACCGGATGCAGGCGCTCTGGCGCATCGTCTTGCCGATCGCCGCGCCCGGGCTCGTCTGCGCCCTGCTCTTCGCCTTCACGCTCTCCTGGAACGAGTTCATCTACGCGCTGACGTTCACGTCGGCGGCGGACCAGAAGACGATCACGGTGGGCGTGACGAACGACCTGATCCGGGGCGACATCTACTACTGGGGCTCGCTGATGGCGGGCGCCGTCCTCGGCTCCATCCCCATCGTCGCCATCTACGTCTTCTTCCTCGACTACTACGTCTCCGGCCTCACCTCCGGCGCCGTCAAGTAGGGCCGCGGATGGCCGCCGCGGCGGACAGCGCCGCCGAAGACGGGCCAGGCGCCATACCTCTTGACA
The DNA here is from genome assembly GCA_044866005.1 of Candidatus Rokuibacteriota bacterium. Classification (GTDB taxonomy): domain Bacteria; phylum Methylomirabilota; class Methylomirabilia; order Rokubacteriales; family DASRDR01; genus JBIOTN01. Next base: position 51,251 of record JBIOTN010000220.1, read on the forward strand.
GCGGCGGCGCCTCGTCTACACTCGCCTCACACCGTCTCCACACCCGACCGCCCGGCCCCTCGTGACCCAAAGGAGGGACCCATGCACGCGATCACGCGGCGGCACTTCCTGACCACCACCGCCGGCGCCGGCCTCGCAGGGATCTTCGCCACGGGGATTCCGCCGGCCCGCGGCCAGCAGCGCGAGATCTCCTACCTCTGCTGGAACAACTTCGCCCCGGCCTCCGACAAGAAGCTCGCCGAGATCGGCCAGCGCTTCACGAAGGAGACCGGGATCAAGCTCCGGATCGACCACATCGCGCACCCCCAGCAGCCGGCCAAGTACGCGGCGGAGGTCCAGACCCAGGCCGGGCACGACCTGGTCGAGATGCGCATGCACTTCCCCTGGCTCTACGAGCCCCAGCTCGTGGACGTCTCCGACCTCGTGGCCGAGCTGGAGAAGAAGCACGGGAAGGCCATCACGTCGATGTACGAGGCGGCCAACGTCCGGGGCGTCTGGCGGGCCGTCCCCCAGTACCACGCCTACTTCGTCCCGACCTACCGGGAGGACCTCTTCAGGAAGGCCGGGCTCAAGATCCCCGACACCTGGGAGGACCTCTACAAGGTCGGCCGGGAGCTGAAGAAGATGGGGCACCCGGTGGGGATCCCCATCAGCCAGAACTACGATTCCATCTCGACGGCCGGCCCGGTCCTCTGGAGCTTCGGGGGCATGGAGGTGGACAAGGACGGCAAGACGGTCCGGATCAACTCGCCCCAGGCCGTCGAGTTGGTCGAGTGGTACAAGAAGGTGTACCGGGACTGCATGGAGCCCGAGGTCCTCTCCTGGAGCGACGCCAGCAACAACGAGTCCATCCAGCAGGGGAAGGCCGGGTGGATCCACAACCCGGTCAGCGCCTACATCGTGGCCCGCAACATGAAGCTCCCGAGCTCCGACGGGATCAATCACCACCTGAGCCTCGCCGGACCGGCCGGCCGCCACGAGACCGACGTGCCCCGCACCATCGCCATCTGGAAGTTCTCGAAGAACGCCGAGCCCGCGAAGGAGTGGATCCGGTACCTGATCGGGAAGAAGGAAATCTACGACGAGTACATCATGTCGGGCGACGCCTTCAATCTGCCGGCGTTCGCCAACCTCCAGGACCACCCCGTGCTGAAGACCGATCCGAAGTTCGCGAACCTCAAGGGGGAGGGCGTCCAGTATCACATCTACGGCTGGCCGGCCCCGCCCAGCGACCGGGTCCAGCTCATCACCAACTCGTTCATCCTGCCGAACATGATCGCCAAGGCGGTGACGGGCACGCCCACGCGGGAGGCCATCGCCTGGGCGGACGCCGAGATGAAGAAGACCATGACCGGGTGAGGTCGCGTGGCTGTCGTACGGCTCGGTGCCGCCGCCGTCCCGCGCCCGTCGTTCCGGGTCCGGGTCCGGGAGCTGTGTGACCGCGAGCAGGTCCTGGGCCCGGTCTTCGTCACGCCGGCCCTGCTCCTGCTCTTGCTGCTGGTCGCCTACCCCTTCGTCATGGCCCTCTACCTCGCGGTCTCCAACGCCTTCATCGGACGCCCCAGCCAGTTCGTCGGGATCCGCAACTTCGTGGCCCTGTGGCAGAGCGACGCGTTCCGCCAGACCTTCCAGAACGCGTTCGTCTTCACCGGGAGCGCGGTCGGGCTCAAGCTGGTCCTGGGCACGGCGCTGGCCCTGCTCCTCCACCAGCAGCTCTGGTTCAGGCGGCTGATCCGGGGGGCGGTCCTCCTCCCCTGGGTCATCCCGACCGCGCTCTCCACGCTGGGCTGGTGGTGGATGTTCAACTCGCTCCACAGCGTGGTCAACTGGAGCGGCATCGCCCTGGGACTCCTGGACCCACCCGGCCCCAACTGGCTCGGCCAGAAGTACTACGCGATGACCGCCGTCGTCGCCGTCAACGTGTGGCGCGGGCTGCCCTTCTTCGCCATCACCATCCTCGCCGGCCTGGTCTCGATCCCGCGCGAGCTCTACGAAGCGGCGGAGGCCGATGGCGCCGGCCCCGGCGCGCGGTTCTTCCACGTGACGCTGCCGCTCCTCAAGCCCGTGCTCGCCATCGTCGTGCTCTTCTCCACCATCTTCACCTTCAGCGACTTCAACATCGTCTACGTGCTCACGCACGGCGGGCCGATCAACTCCACGCACCTCTTCGCCACGCTCTCGCGCCAGATCGGGCTGGAGAGCGGGCGCATCGGCGAGGGCGCGGCGATCTCGCTCTACCTCTTCCCGGTCCTCGCGTTCGTGGTCTACGCCCAGCTCAAGTTCGTCCGGAAGGCCGCGTACTGATGCGGCGGCCGTCCCGGCGGCTCACCTGGAAGATCGCGGTGCACCTCATGCTCGCGCCGTTTCTGATCTTCGCGCTGTTCCCCTTCTACCACATGGCGCTCACGTCGCTGAAAACGGACCGCGAGCTGTACGACCGGCAGGCGGTGCCGCTCCTCATCCGCCAGGGCGCGACGCTCCAGCACTACACGAAGCTCGTCTGGGAGACCGCCTTCCTCACCTGGACGAAGAACAGCCTGCTCGTTACGCTCCTCTCCACCGCGCTGTCGCTCGTCATCGGCACGATCGCGGCCTACGCCCTGGCGCGGCTCCGGTTCTTCGCGGTCGGGGGCTTCGGCACCGGCATCTTCGTCACGTATCTGGTGCCGACCTCGCTCCTGTTCCTCCCGCTCGCCCAGGTGGTGAACTGGCTCGGGCTCGGCGACTCGAAGTGGGCGCTGGTCGTGACCTACCCGACCTTTCTCGTGCCGTTCTGCACCTGGCTCCTCATGGGGTACTTCCGCACGGTCCCCAAGGAGGTCGAGGAGTGCGCGATGGTGGACGGCGCGACCCGGATCCAGGCGCTCACGCGCATCGTCCTGCCGCTGGCGGTACCGGGGCTCGTCTGCGCGGCGCTCTTCGCGTTCACGCTCTCCTGGAACGAGTTCATCTACGCGCTGACGTTCACCTCGTCGTCGGACCAGATCACGGCGAGCGTCGGGGTCACGAGCGACCTGATCCGGGGCGACATCTACTTCTGGGGCCCGCTGATGGCGGGCGCCATTCTCGGGTCGGTGCCGATCGTGGTCCTCTACGTCTTCTTCCTCGACTACTACGTCTCCGGCCTCACCGCGGGCGCGCTGAAGTAGGCGCCCTGCCCGCGCGGTGGAGTTCGCCGTGGCTACGGAACAGAAGGTCGGCACGGTCAGCGATTACTTCGCGAAGATCGGCGTTGCGGCGGTCCGGCTCACCGACGGCGCCCTGCAGGTCGGCGATACGGTCCGGATCCGCGGCCACACGACCGACCTCACCCAGCCGGTGGAATCGCTCCAGATCGAGCATCGCGCCGTCGACCGGGCCGAGGTGGGGAGCGAAGCGGCCCTGAAGGTCCGCGAGCGGGTCCGCAAGCACGACGACGTCTACCGCGTCACCGAGCCCTGAGCGCCCGCGGGCGGGGCGAGGCTCCGACCCCCGCAACAGCTAGGGTGTAAGCCGCCGCCTCCCGTGCGCATGACCGCAACGGTCACAGGGTTCCGCTCCGAGCGGCGGCTCCGCCGCCGCCACCTCCCGGGGGGTTCATCAAAGGGGGGCAACGCCCCCCTTTGAAGGACACTAGCGGCCGAAGGCCTCCAGCAGGCCGTCGGCGCAGATCCGCCGGGCGGTGATCGCGCGGCGCATGGCGAGCCGCCCGCGCGCCTGCTCCTCGTCGCTGACCGCCAGCCTCGACAGGATCCGCACGGCCCGCTCGGCGTGGTCGGCCTCGACCGCCACGTGGACGTCGTAGAACTCGAGCGCGTCGCGCGCCACCCCGTACTGCTTCTCCATCGCCACGGCCATCCGCTGCATGTGGATCGGGTTGATCGACTCCGTCGCGATGTTCCCGCCGCAGAGCGCCTCGAGCGTGGAGGAGCGCTGGAGGAGGAAGAGCTCGTTCTTCTCGATGATGGTGGTCGGCAGGTACTCCGTCCCGAAGACTTCCTGGCGCGAGATCCCGAGTCCCTCGCACAGGCGGACGAAGAGGAGGGCGTGCGCGGTCGTCTTGCCGCCGACCATGTCCTCGCCCCCCTCCTCGACGACGAGCGGGATGAGGGACCGCTGGCGCTCGAGATCTTCCAGGGTCGGGGTGTAGCCGCCGACGGAGATGATCTTCCACGCCGCGTGCCGGAGCGTGTCGAGGAAGAAGCAGCCCTGCTGCCGGATCACGCTCTGGAGCCGGCTCCGGCCGAGCCGGCCGTCGTAGATCATCTTGAAGAGTGGATGGTGCAGCCAGGGGTGCGTCTCTCGCGCCTCCTGGAGCAAGGACGCGGCGAAGGCGGCCGGCGGAAGCGCCATCGGACTCCCCCGGTCAGGCGACCGGGCGCAGCACCCGGCCGGGCGGCGGCCCCTCGGGCGACGCGGGCAGGCGGCCCTCGCGGATCACCGCGCGCCCGTTCACGAACGACCACACGATCCCGCTGGCCCGCTGGACGAGCCGCGGTCCGCCGTCGGGCAGGTCGTGGACCAGCTCGGGCGGGTGGTCGGTGATCGCCGCCGGGTCGAAGACGACGACGTCGCCGGCGAGCCCGGGCGCCAGCCGTCCCCGGTCGGCGAGCCCGAAGAGCTCGGCGGGCATGGACGTGATCCGCCGCACCGCGTCCTCGAGCGAGAGGGCGCCGCGCTCCCGCACCCAGTGGCCCAGGAGGCGGCTGGTCTGGCCGGCCTCGCAGAAGAGCGTCAGGTGGGCCCCCGCGTCGGAGAGGCCGAGCAGCGTGAGCGGGTGGGTGAAGATCTCGGCGACGGCCGCCGCGTCGGTGTTGACGATGGCGACGGTGAAGCGGGTCTTGAGGTCGTCGGCCAGGGCGAGATCGAAGAAGGCGTCGACGATCTCCCTCTCCATCGTCCGGGCGACGGCCGCCAGGGTCTGGCCCACGAAGGGCTCGAAGGCGGGCGAGCCCACCGCGTGGACGCGCAGCGGGGAGGCGTCGCCCGTGAAGAGCGCGGACCGGCCGACGCTCGCGCGGAACTCGGCGCGGAACCCGGGATCCCGGAACAGCGCCCGCCAGTCGCTGAACGGCCGCTCCAGCACGCGCCGCCACACGGGGAAGCGGTAGAAGACGAACGGCCCGGTGAGGTCGAAGGTGGCGGTCAGCGGCGAGCAGGTGCCCTGGGGATAGATGGAGAGCCCGTCCCGGTGGAGCGCCTCGATGCGGGCGAGCACCCGGCGGTGCTCGTCGGGGCTCAGCGGGTTGTGGCGGATGGAGACCAGCGTGACGGGCCGGCCGCCGGCGCGGGCCAGCTCGGCGAACCGCTCCACCTCCGCGACCCGGTCGGCGCGCGTGCCGCCGATCGTCAGCTCGAGGATGCCGCGCCCGGTCTGGCCCATCGCCGCGCAGAGCCGCGTCAGCTCCTGCTCCTCCCCGAGCCGGCTCGGCACGGGCCGGCCGCGGTCGCCGACATGGTTCGAGTTGGCCGACGAGGACAGCCCCACGGCGCCCGCCGCCATGGCCTCGCGGACGAGCGCCGCCATGCGGTCGATCTCGGCGGCGGAGGCCGCGCGCTCCCACGAGGCGGCGCCCATCACGTACTGCCGGATCGCCGAGTGGCCGACGAGCGCGCCGACGTTCACCCAGAGCCCGCCGCGCTCCAGCGCGTCCAGGTACTCGCCGAAGCTCTCGAAGTCCCAGCGGATGCCCTTCCGCATCGCCTCGAGCGACATGCCCTCGACGTACTGGAGCATGCGCATCATGGTCTCGCGGTCCCCGGGCCGGCAGGGCGCGATGGTAAAGCCGCAGTTGCCGGTCACGACCGTCGTGACGCCGTGCCAGGAGGAGCAGGAGGCGAGGGGGTCCCAGGTGAGCTGGGCGTCGTAGTGGGTGTGAGGATCGATGAACCCCGGGGCGACCGCGAGCCCGGCCGCGTCGATCTCCTGCCCGGCGCGGGCGGTCACCCGCCCGACCTGCACGATCCGGCCGTCGGCGACGGCGACGTCGGCGGGGCGTGGTGGTGCGCCGGTCCCGTCGACGACGAGGCCGCCGCGGATCACGAGGTCGTGGGTCATGGGAGCCCTCCGGGTTGCTCCGATCGTATCACACGGCCCGTCCGCTGGCCGATGCCGGCGGCGCGCGCCGCACCGGCGCCGGCCGACCCCCGGGCCAGGGGCTTGACGCCGCGCCGCCGCGAGTGGTCTCATGGCGCCTACGTCCTCGCTGCGCGCCAACCCCCGCCTCCTCGTCGCGCTCTCGGCCCTGCAGTTCGCGATCTTCCCGATCCCGGTCATCACGCTCTTCTGGACGGACCAGATCGGAATGTCCCTCACCGACGTCATGGTCCTGCAGGCCGTGTTCGGCCTGGCGGTGGTGCTCCTCGAGCTCCCGTCGGGCTACCTCGCCGACCGGGTCGGCTACCGGGCGTCGCTCGTCGTGGGGGCCGTCCTCTGGGTCATCGGGTGGGTCGCCTACGCGCGCGGCGCGACGTTCGGGTCGATGGTCGTCGCCGAGGTCGTGCTCGGAGCGGGCAGCGCGTTCGTCTCGGGGGCCGACCGCGCGCTCCTCTGGGTCTCGCTCGAGGCGACGGGCCGCGGCCGCGAGTACACGCGCTGGGAGGGCCGCGCGCGCGCCGCGTCGCAGGGCAGCGAGGCGCTGAGCGCCGCCGCCGGTGGCTGGCTCTACGCGCAGGCGCCCCGGCTCCCCTTCTGGGTCCAGGTGCCGATCGCGGCGCTGGGGCTCCTGTCGGCGGTCGCCCTGCGGGAGGCGCCCCGGCTCCCGACCGGGCGGCCGCCCTCGCACCTGCGCCGGGCGCTCTCCATCGTGGGCTTCGCCCTCTGGCGCCACCGCCGGCTCCAGGCCGCGATGGCCCTCGCCGTCACGCTCGGGCTCTCGAGCTTCGTGATGGTGTGGCTCATCCAGCCCTTCATGCAGGGCCGCGGCATCCCGCCGGGCTGGTTCGGGCCGGTGTGGGCGGGCGCGCACCTCTGGCTCGCGGCCGTGTCGCTGGCGAGCGCCCGGATCGTCGCGGCTCTCGGCGTGCGCGCCACGCTCGTGGGGTGCTGTCTCCTCGTGCCGCTCGGCTACGCGGGCCTGGCGGCGATCCCGTCGGCGTGGGCGACCGCCTTCTACCTCTGCTTCATGACGCTCCGGGGCCTCCAGGGGCCGATCCTCGCCACCGTCATGCAGGAGGACGCGCCCGGCGAGGACCGCGCGAGCGTGCTCTCGCTCGCCGCCCTCCTCTTCCGGCTGGCGTTCGTCGTCGTCGGACCGCCGGTGGGCGCGCTCGTCGACCGCGCGGGGATGGAGGCGGCGCTCGCCGGGCTGGCGGTCCTGTTCACGGCCGGCAGTCTCGCCGCGCTTGCCTTGTTCGTGCACGCACACGGCAGACCGGCCCACCGGGCTTGACGCCTCGGCGCCGCGGATGCTTTATTGCCGGCGAGGGACGACGTCGCGCGCGGGGACGAGGCGCGGCCGACCGAGCCGACCGGAAGGGCGTGGAGGCGAGGATGCTCCGACTGCGGGCGGCCGTGCTGGTCATCGCGCTGGCGGCGCCGTCCCTGGCCCGGGCGAACGGGGAGTCGGTCCTCGGCCCGCCCACCACGTTCGAGCGCTTCGTGCTCTCCGCCTGCTCTCCCTGCGTCAGGGAGTCGTACCCCGTCGCCTCGCTGGCCATCGCCCCGCCCACGCTGGCCGGATTCCCCCAAGGGGTGGCCCGCGCCCTCTCCCGGCCGGGCGAGATCGTGATCGAGGTCCTGCGGGCCCAGCAGCTCGGCCGGCGGGACTGGACGTCCCTCGCCCTGCGGGTGAGCCTGGCGGTGAAGGGCGGCCAGGACGGCGAGATGTTCCGGCTCGGCGTCGGCCTCCTGGACGCGGCGGAAGTGCGCGCGCTCGTCAACGCGGTCGGCGAGATGGCGGCGATCGCGGCCGCGCCGCCGGCCAACGCCCGCGCCGAGAGCAGCGACGTCGACTTCCACGGGGGCTCGTTGCGCGTCGGCGTGCTGCGGATCCGCGGCGACAGTGTCGCGTACGTGCAGACCGGTGACCTGACGCTGCTCATGCAGCGGGCCGTCTGGGAGGTGCCGACGACCCTCTATCTGGGGATCAGGGACCTGTCGGGGCTCGCCGCCGCGCTGAGCCAGGCCATGGCCACGCTGGAGAGCGTGCGGGGCAACTGAGGCCGGAGGCGTCCACGCCTTGAGCATGGCGCGCGTCCGTCGGCTCGTGTGGCCGGCGCTGCTCGTCCTGGTCGCCGTCGCCGGTGCGTCCGGGGCCTGGGCCGAGCCGCGGGTCATCGCGCTCGCGCTCCGCGACGGCCGGCTTCCGGACGGCCAGCGGGTCATCCGGGTCCAGCAGGGCGACGAGGTCACGCTCACGTGGACGAGCGATCGGCCGTTCACGCTCCACCTCCACGGCTACGACATCGAGGAGACGATCGCGCCCGGGAAGCCGCTGGCGATGCGCTTCACGGCCCGCGCCACCGGCCGGTTCCCCATCGAGACCCACGACAGTCGCGGGCAGGAGCGGACGGTCGGCTATCTCGAGGTGCACCCCCGCTGATCCCGGCCCGACACCGGACGTCGCTGGCGGTCGGGACGATCCTGTCGCTGGGCGCGCCTCGCCCCGTCCTCGCGCACGGCTTCGGCCAGCGCTACGACCTGCCGATTCCGCTGTGGCTCTGGGTCACGGCCGCCGCCGCGGCGGTCGCCCTGTCCTTCGTGATCATCGGCCTCTTCGTCAGGGCGCACCCCGGGGCCCGCGGGTACCGGCGCCTGAACCTGCTGCGCTTCCGCGCCGGCCGGTGGCTCGCCGACGGCCGCGTGCGGCGCGCCGCCCGCGGGCTCGCCGTCGGGCTCTCCGCCCTGGTCCTGGCCGCCGGCCTCTTCGGGAACCAGAGCCCGACCCGGAACATCGCCCCGACGGCCGTCTGGGTCGCGTGGTGGGTCGGCTTCGCCTATCTCTCCGCGCTCGCGGGGAACCTGTGGGCGGTGGTGAATCCCTGGGCCGCGATCTTCCGCGGGGCGGAGGCGCTCCTCGGGTCCCGCCGCGCGCCGCTCCGGTATCCGGCGTGGCTCGGCGCCTGGCCGGCCGTCGTGCTCTTCGCGACCTTCGCCTGGGTCGAGCTGATCTTCACCGGGCGGTCGATCCCGCGTGCCCTCGGGCTCCTGATCGTCGGCTACTCGCTCGTCACCTGGACGGGCATGGCGCTGTTCGGGCGCGCCGCCTGGCTACGCCACGGCGACCCCTTCGCGGTCGCCTTCGGCGTGCTCGCCCGGTTCGCGCCGACGGAGGTCCGCGTCACCGACGGGGACGCCTGCCGGCGGTGCCCGCTGCCCTGCCCGGGGCCGGCGGGTAGCTGCGTGGACTGCGGAGAGTGCGTCGAGCGCGCCCTGCCGTCCCGGCGGGAGTGGAACGTGCGACCGTTCGGCGCGGGGCTCCTCAATACCGGCGACATCTCGCCGTCGATGGTCCTGTTCGTGCTCCTCTTGCTCGCGACCGTGACCTTCGACGGGCTCACAGCGACGCCCGCCTGGTCCCGGCTGGAGCGGGCCCTCTACGCGGCGCTGGCGCCGCTGGGGGACGCGCGGCTCACCGTGATCGGGACCCTGGGGCTGGTGACCCTGCCGCTCGTCTTCCTGCTCGTCTATCTCCTCTTCGCGCGCGGCATGGCGTGGGCGGCCGGCGACGAGCTCTCCACGGGCCGGGTGGCGCGCCTCTTCGTGCTCTCGCTCGTGCCGATCGCGATCGCCTACCACCTGGCCCACTACTTCACGTACCTCTTGATCCAGGGCCAGCTCATGATCCGGCTCGTCTCCGACCCCCTGGGGCTCGGGTGGGACCTGTTCGGCACCGCGCGGTACCGGCCCGACATCGGGATCGTGGGCGCGCGCTTCGTCTGGTACACGGCGGCCATCGCCATCGTGGTCGGACACGTCATCGCCGTCTACGTGGCCCACGTCGTCGCCCTGCGCGAGTTCCGGGACCGACGCGCGGCGCTCCAGAGCCAATTGCCGATGCTGGTGCTGATGGTCGGGTACACGGCGGTGAGTCTCTGGATCATCGCCCAGCCCATCGTGGAGACGCGTTAGCTTCCGACGGCGGGACGACTCGGCGTCGCACCGCGTCCGGAAAGGAGAGCCGACATGAAGACGGCGCTGGTGGCGGTGGCGCTCCTCGCCGGGGCGCTGGCCCCGGCCGCGGCCGAGGCCCAGCTCCCCGTGAGCCAGGTGATCCTCGAGAACCCCTCGGTCCGCATCACGGTCCTGACGTTCGTGCCGGGCGGCGCCACCGGCCGCCACCAGTCGATCGAGTCGGAGATCGGGATCCTCATCGAGGGCGAGCTGACGGTCGAGAGCCCGACCGGACGCCAGCCCCTGCGCCCGGGGTCCGCCTACTGGATGCCCGGGCTCACCCCCCACGACGTGCGGAACGAGTCGACCCGCCCCGCGAAGATGTGGGACGTCTTCCTCAAGCGCTGCGATTAGTGTCGGAGGGGGCCTCGACGG
>JBIOTN010000221.1:0-11048 GCA_044866005.1 Candidatus Rokuibacteriota bacterium
CCAGCCCCACGCGCTTCTACAAGTCCCGGATCGCCTGGAACCCCGCGGATGCGGCCTGGAACCTCACCCTCAAGGACGGCACCGTCTACGTCCACGGGGACGTCGCGCCGGTCCAGGCCATCCGGGACCGCTTCGGGAACACCGTGACGATCACCCGCGCCAGCGGCGCCGCGGGCAACATCACCCGGATCACTTCGCCGAACGGGCGCTGGATCACCTTCACCTACGACGCGAGCAATCGGGTCACCCAGGCCCAGGACAGCCTCGGCCGCACGGTCAGCTATACCTACGATGCGAGCGGGCGGCTGGCCAGTGTCACGGACGCCGCGGGCGGCGTGACCGAGTACACCTACGACGCGAGCCACCGGATGCTCACGGTCCGGGACCCGCGCGGGATCGTCTTCCTCACGAACGAGTACGATGCCAGCTGGCGGGTGAGCCGGCAGACGCAGCCCGACGGGACGACCTACCAGTTCGGCTACACGACGGATGGGAGTGGGATCATCACGCAGACCGACGTCACGGATCCGCGCGGCATCGTGCGGCGCCTCACGTTCAACGCGGACGGGCTGACGCTGACCGACACCCTCGCCGTCGGGGGTCCGGAGCAGCAGACGATCACCTATGAGCGCGAGGCGGGCTCCAGTGTCGTCCTCGCCGCCACGGACGCGCTTGGCCGCCGGACCGCTTATGCCTACGACGACAAGCGGAACGTCACTAGCATGACCCGGCTGGCGGGGACAGCCGACGCCGTCACGACTACGTACGCGTACGAGCCGACGTTCAGTCAGGTCGCGAGCGTGACCGATCCGCTGGGCCACACCACGAGCTTCGGCTACGACAGCAAGGGCGCCGTGGTCTCGGTCACCGACCCCCTCGGTCAGCAGACGACGCTGACCGCGAATCTCGCCGGCCAGCCGACCTCTGTGCGGGATCCAATGGGCAACACCACCCTGCTTACCTACGACTTCGGCGACCTGGTTTCGGTTACGGATCCTCTGGGCAATACTACGCGCCGGTTCCTCGACGCCGGTGGCCGGCTCGCGAGCGCGACGGATCCCCTCGGGCGCATCACGCGCTACGAGTACGACGCGCTGAATCGGCTCACGCGCGTGACCGATCCGGCGAGCGGCGCCACCAGCTTCAGCTACGACGGCAACGGGAATCTCCTCAGCGTCACCGACGCCCGCGGCAACGCGACGAGTTACACCTACAACAGCATGGATCGCCTGGGCACGCGGACCGATCCGCTCCTTCGCTCGGAGAGCTATACCTATGACGCGAACGGCAACCTGAGTCAGTTTACCGATCGGAAGGGCCAGCTGACGACCTTCACGCACGACGGACTGAACCGCCGTGCGCAGGTGACCTATGCCGATCTTTCCACCAAGAGCTACACGTACGATGCCGGCAACCGGCTAACCGGCGTGACAGACTCCGTTGCTGGCACGATCAGCCGCGCCTACGACGGACTGAACCGCCTGACCCAGGAGGTGAGTCCGCAGGGTATCGTGTCCTATACGTACGACGCCGCGGGGCGGCGGACCGCCATGACCGTCGCCGGCCAGCCCACCGTCATCTACAGCTACGACAACGCCAACCGCCTCGCGCAGATCACTCAAGGCACGGCCACGGTCGGCTTCGCCTACGACGCTGCGAGCCGCCGGGGTAACGTGACCCTCCCAAATGGGATCGTCGTGGAATCGGGCTATGATTCGGCGTCGCGCCTCACTAGCCTCACTTACAAGCTGGGCGCGAGCGTCCTCGGCACGCTAAGCTATGCCTATGACTCGGACGGCAATCGGGCCCAGCTCGGCGGCACGTGGGCGCGCACCGGCCTGCCCGCGCCGGTCGGCTCAGCGAGCTACGACGCCGCGAACCAGCAACTCGCCCTAGCCGGCACCACGATGAGCTACGATTCGAATGGCAACCTGGCGACGCTGACCGACGCCTCGGGATTGACAACGTTTACCTGGGACGCGCGCAATCGGTTAAGCGGCTTGTCGGGCCCCGGAACGACAGCGACCTTCGCCTACGATGGCCTCGGCCGCCGCTGGACGAAGACTATCAATGGTGTGCGCACCGATTTCCTCTACGACGGCCTCAACCCATTGCAGGAACTTTCTGGCGGAACCGTCCTTGCGAACCTTCTGACCGGGCTCGGCATTGACGAATACTTCGTGCGCTCGGACGCCCTGGGTACGCGAAGCCTTCTCACCGATGCTCTTGGCTCGACGCTGGCGCTGACCGACGGGAGTGCTGCCGTGACGAGCGAGTACGCCTACGAACCCTTCGGCGGCACCACTGCGACTGGTGCTGTCTCGACGAACTCCTTCCAGTTCACGGCCCGGGAGAACGACGGCACCGAGCTCTATTACTACCGAAATCGCTACTACAGTCCGCGGCTTGGAAGATTCGCAAGTGAGGACCCCGTCGAGTTTGCAGGCGGCTTCAACCCGTACGGATATGTCAGTAACAATCCGATGATCGCCACTGATCCGCTCGGGCTTACCCCGGTCATGATTGATCCGAACGCAGACCGCCCAGTCGGCTATAAGCCGGAAGGCGAAGACAACGTGATCCGGCTCTGCTGGCCGGGACAAGTCTGCGACGCGGACGGCATCTATCCCCGGCAGTGCAACGGTTATCCATTCAAGATTGTGGATGGGTGTCCGGCATTTGTCCACGCAAGCGGTCAAATCAATACCATGTGTCTAATTTACAATCCTCATGCACCTGACTGGCCCCGAGCTTTCCCAGGCTTGGGTCAGCTCTGGACTGGGGGCACCACGGACAAGAAATTTCATGACCGGCACCCGGACTGGCCGCGGCCGCCGCGGAAGCCGGATTGCTCTTGCATTTGAGTACCCAGGCGACTCGGCAGAGGCGCTTGTGGACATGGTTAACGATAATTCCGCTCTTTCTCTTCCTCGGAATTTTTGGGCCGTGGATTTTGCTCGGAGCTCTACCATGCGGTAGGTCTGCACCGGATGATTCTTGGTCGTCTGCCCTAGGGCAAAGCATTATCGGCTTACTGGTGTTGCTCGATAAGGCTGATCCTACGAGTTATGCGCCCAGTTACAACGAGCAAGTATTCCGGTCACTAAAAATCGGGATGACAGAGGAAGAAGTTCGTAATGGGCTTGGAGATCCCTTGTCGAAGAAGTTGTTCGAAGATGGTCGCTCAGCTTGGTATTACTCTGCGCCCAGCGAAAGGTCACAGAATTATCTTGCACGAGTCGTAATATTTTCAACACACGGTCGACTTCTTGAACGACACTCCGAGTGCTACTTAGACTGACGATTGCTCGTCAGGAGCATCGGCCCCGCTCGTAGCAGCGGCTCACGAGCTGGAAGAACAAGTTGGCGCCTTGCTGGTCGATCGGTACCCAGTCAGAGTGGGAGAAGTCGATAACTGCGGGAAAGCCAACTGAAGAGACGGCGCAGCTTCCTTCTCACGACGATCACCGACCCGCTCGGCCACGCGACGACGCTCACCTACAATGCCGCCGGCCAGCCCACGTCCACTAACTAACGCCCCCTCGGTGTCACGACGCAGCTCACCCACGACGGCGGGAACCGGGTGAGCGTCAGCGACGCGCTCGGCAACACGACCCGGCGCTTCGTCGATGGCGGTGGCCGCTAGTGAGCCAAACCGACCGGCTCGGACGCGTCACCCGCTACGAGTACGACGCGCTGAAGAGGATCACCACACCACCAGCTTCCCCGGTGACGACCGGACGGACAAAGACATTGCCTGAGCCTTCACACCTAGGCGTCGGGCTGGCTGAAGCGGCGCGCGTTCCCCATGTGGGGCCACACGCGCGCCTGCACGTTGCCGAGCGCCTGCTTGACGTGGTTCCGGTCGTGATGGACCCACTCCTGGAGGAGGTCTCCGATCGTCAGCTCGCCCACCTCCGGGTGCCGGCCCGAGCGCGCGAGGTCGGCCGGCCGGAGCGAGCGGACGAGCGCCACGCTCTCGTCGCGGAGCTGGCGGAACTCGTCCCAGAGGCTCGGCCAGGGCCGCGCGCAGTCGCCCCGCGCGGCGACGACCGCCGCGGGGTCCCACCGCAGGAGCGCGGGCCGGTCGGTCGCGAGGATCGTCCGGATCCGGCCCGCGAAGCCACGCTGCTCCGCCTCGACGAGATGGCCGAGGATCTCCTTCACGCACCACTCGCCCGGGGCCGGGTGCCACGCCGCCTCCGTGTCCCCCAGGGCGCGAAGCTCGGCCTCGAGGGTCACCGCCGACGCGGAGAGCAGCGCCGCGATCTCGGCCGGGCGGAGGGCGCCGGCGGTCACGCGCGCGACCCCGCCACGAGCGTCCCGAGCCGGCCCAGCGCCTCGCCGTAGCAGGCATCCCAGTCCGCCTGCTCGAGCCAGTGGCCGACGAGGGCGACCTCGTCGGGCTCCGAGTGCCGGATGACCCGGCGCTGGCTCACCCCGTCCGGCGCCTCGAGCGTCAGCGTGAGGGCGTCGCGGCCCTCCCGCCCGAGACGGCACGTCAGCCGCTCGGCCGCGCTCTCGAGCCGGACGGCCGTGAGACCGGGGCCCGCGCCCCCCGCGGTGACGGCGACGGCGACGCGTCCGCCGGCCAGGCGGCCCGTCCACCCGCCGGCGCCGGAGGGGACGAGACCCGGGCCCGGGGACCAGCGGAGCGCGGCGTCGAGCCAGGCGACGAAGAGGAGCCCCACCATCCCGGCGCCGGCGCCGTGCTCCACGCGGACGGCGGAGAGCCCGCGGAGCGCCGGCCGGCGATCGGCGGGCTCGAAGCCGTCGGCGAGGCAGCCCCGCCAGGCGCGCGCTCGCTCCCAGGCCAGGTCGCCCACCGCGAGGGGCGCGCCCGCCAGACGGAGCCGCTCGGCCCAGTGCGGCAGCGCGCCGGGATCGAACCGGGCCCCGTCCAGGAGCACCGCGTCGAGGCTCGGCGCGAGCTGATCGAGCATCGCGGCGGCCGGGCCCGGACCGCCCCGCCACCACGCGATCGCCGTGCAATCGGGGACGAACAGCACCGGGACGGCGCGGCCGACCCGCTCGACCGCGTCGCCGGCCGCCAGGATCACGACCTGCTCGGTACAGACCTGCATACTCGTCCCGATGGTCCGGCAGTGCACGCTGAGCCGGGCCTCCAGCCGGGCCGGCGCGTCGGGCTCGGCGCAGACGATCAGCACCCGCCCGGGATGCTGCGCGGTGACCTCGGCGAGCACCGCGGCGGCCTCCTGGCCGTCCCGCTCGCTCGGCGCGATGGCGACGAGGTTGAACGTCGCGGCGCGCAGGACGGCCTGACCCGCGGGCGCCGTCTCGGCGCTCGCCTTCCAGAGCCGTCCCAGAGCCTCCTCCACCGCGCCGAGCTCGTGGACCAGCACGCCCGCCTCCGGACGAGGACCGCTCACAGCCGAACGCCGACCGGGCACAATGCCGCCGGCTCTGGGGGGGAGGCGGGCCCGATCCCTTCGCCTCTGAAGGTCACAGCCGCCGCCAGCGGCGGCCCTCCCGCTCGAGCAGCTCGTCGGCCTCGCGCGGCCCCCAGGTGCCCGCCTCGTAGTTGGGGAACTTCGGCGGGGGCCCCTGGGCCCAGGCCTCCTGGATCGGGGCGAGCACGCCCCAGGCCGCTTCCACCCAGTCCTCGCGGGCGAAGAGCGTCGGGTCGCCGCGCATGGCATCCAGCAGGAGCCGCTCGTAGGCCTCGGGGGTCGCGACGCCGAACGAGCGGCCGTAGCGGAAGTCCATGGTGACGGGGCGGATGCGGAAGTCCTGGACCGGCAGCTTCGCGCCGAACCGGATCGCGATCCCCTCGTCCGGCTGGATCCGCAGGACGAGGGCGTTCGGGAGAAGGCCCCCGGCGTGGGCGCCGAAGAGCAGGTGGGGCGGGCGCCGGAACTGGATGGCGATCTCGGTGACCCGCTTGGGGAGGCGCTTGCCGGACCGGAGGTAGAACGGCACGCCGGCCCAGCGCCAGTTGCCGACCTCGAGCCGCGCCGCGGCGTAGGTCTCCGTCGTCGAGCCCGGCGCGACCCCCGGCTCCTCGCGGTAGCCGCGGACCGGCTGGCCGAGCAGGGCGCCGGCCTCGTACTGGCCCCGGACGGCGACGCGGTCCACCTCCTCGCGCCGGATCGGGTGGAGGCCCTTGAGCACCTTGGTCTTCTCGTCGCGGACGTGCTCGGCGTCGAAGGTGACCGGCGGCTCCATCGCCACGAGGCAGAGGAGCTGGAGGAGGTGGTTCTGGACCATGTCGCGGAGGACGCCGGCCTCCTCGTAGTAGGCGCCGCGCTCCTCGACGCCGAGCGACTCGGCCACGGTGATCTGCACGTGGTCCACGTGCGCGCGGTTCCAGAGCGGCTCGAAGATCGCGTTGGCGAAGCGGAGGACGAGGATGTTCTGGACCGTCTCCTTGCCGAGGTAGTGGTCGATCCGGTAGACCTGCGACTCCGCGAACGACTCGGCGACGATGGCGTTGAGCGCGCGGGCGGAGGCCAGGTCGCGGCCGAAGGGCTTCTCGATCACGACCCGCCGATAGCCCGCGCTCCGTGGCCCGGCGCCGGCCGGCTGCGCCAACCCGGCCGCGCCGAGCGCGCGCACGATCGCCGCGTAGGCCGAGGGCGGTGTCGCCAGGTAGAAGAGGTAGCTGCCGCGCGTCCCGCGCTCGCGATCCAGCGCGGCCAGACGCGCCGCGAGCCGCGGGTAGCCCGGGGCGTCGTTGAAGTCGAGCGGCTCGTAGAAGAGCCCCTCGGCGAAGGCCTGCCACTCGACGGGGTCGGGCGGCCCGGTGCGCCCGTGCGCGGCGACCCCCTCGCGCATCTGGGCGCGGAACTCGGCGTCGGTCATCGGGCGCCGGGCGGCCCCGAGGACCGTGAGCCCGGGGCGGAGGCGGTGCTCGAGGGCGAGCGCGTAGAGCGCGGGCAGGAGCTTCCGGCGCGTCAGGTCCCCCGAAGCGCCGAAGATCACGACGATGCAGGGGTCGGGCGTGCGCTCGAGGTCCAGCTCCAGGCGGAGGGGGTTCGGCTCGAGCTCCGACGTCGGCATCGGCGGCCTCAGCGGCGGACCGGCGCGAGGGGCGCCTTCTCCACGGCGAGGAGCAGGCGCTCGAGGGCCGGGGCCACCTCGCCGTGGAGGTGGATGCGGAGGACCGGCCGGCCGCGGCCGCGAAGCGCGCCGAGGTCGCCCAGGGCCTGCGCCTGCTTGAGGATCCCGAAGCTGTAGGGGCGGCCGGGGATCGGCTGGTCGGCGGGGTCGTCGGCGGTGATCTGCAGGAAGCACCCGCTGGGAGGCCCGCCCTTGTGGAGCTGGCCCGTCGAGTGGAGAAAGCGCGGCCCGTAGCCGAGCGTGGTCGCCACGTGCAGGGCATCCCGCAGCCGGTGACGCACCGCCTGGAGGAGTCGGGTATGGGCGCCGGTCGGCGCCAGGTACGCCATCAGGGCGGCGTAGCCGCCGGGCCGCAGGGCGCGGAAGTGCGCGGCGAGCAGGCCGGGAAGGTCGCGCGGCGCCTCGCCGGCGGGGCCGCCGGATGCGCTGAGCCCGTCCCGCTCCCACGCCGGCGGCTCGCTCGGCAGCCGCCCCTGGGCCTCGAACTCGGCGAGGAGCCGGCCCGTGTTGTCCTTCGACTCCTGGACGTTCGGCTCGTCGAAGGGATCGATCCCGGAGAGCGCGCCCGCGACCGCCGTCGCGAGCTCCCAGCGAAAGAACTCGCCGGCGAGGTCGAGCGGATCGCCGAGGCGGAGCCGCAGGACCGGATGGCCCGCGGCGGCGAGCGGCGCCGCCGCGCGCTCGACCGCGGGGGCTTCGTCCTCCAGCGCCATCACCACGAACACGCGGTCGCCGCCGTAGACCGCCGGCGGTCCCGGCGCCTCGTCGGCGATCGGCACGAGGCCGCGCCCCTCCTTCCCGGTGCTCTCGGCGAGGAGCTGCTCGACCCACGCGGCGAACGGCGCGATGCCGGACGAGAGGAAGAACGTCACCTTGTCCCGGCCGGCCCGGGCCAGCTCGGCGAGCGCGACGCCGAGCCGGACGGCGCGGTTGTCGCCCGCCGGGACCTCCGCCGCGCAACCCTTCGCCATCGCGGCGGCCCGGTCGAGGAGCGCCGCGGGGTCGAGGCCGATCAGCGCCGCGGGCACGAGCCCGAAGTAGGACAGGGCCGAGTATCGCCCGCCGATGTCGGCGGGATTGAGAAAGGTCCGGCGGAAGCCGGCCTCGCGCGCGAGCCGCTCGAGCGGGGTGCCCGGGTCGGTGATCGCCACGCACCGCCGCCCCGCGCGCTCGCCGACCGCGTGCCGCAGCCGTTCCCGGAAGTAGGCGTAGAAGGCGAGCGTCTCGGTCGTCGTCCCCGACTTGGTCGAGACCAGGACCAGCGTGCGCTCGAGGGGGAGCGCGGCGGCCGTCGCCGCGACGGCGGCGGGATCGGTCGAGTCGAGCACCCGGAGGTCGAGACCGCCGGGCACGACACCGAAGGTCAGCCGCAGCACCTCGGGGGCGAGACTGGAGCCCCCCATGCCGAGGAGCAGCGCGTGGGTGAGCCCCTCCTCGCGCGCTTCCCCCGCGAACGCCCGCAGGCCCGCCGCCTCCTGCCGCATGGGCTCGACGACGCCGAGCCAGCCCAGGCGGTTCCGGACGACCTGCTGGTGGGCGGGGTCCGCCTTGAAGACGGCGGGCTCGCGCGCCCAGAGCCGCGGGACGAAACGCTCGCGCTCGAGCCGGCCGAGGGTGGCCCGGGCGCCGGCCGCCGCGGGACCGAGCGTGGCCAGGAAGCTGTCGAGCCCCGGCCCGGGATCGGCCATTCTAGCTTCGGAGGGGGGCGCCGCGGAGGAGCGCGCGGGCGCGGGCGAGCACGTTGTCGACCGTGAACCCGTACTCCCGCATGTTCACCTCCCCCGGCGCCGACGCGCCGTACCGGCTCACGCCGAGCATCGCGCCGTCATGCCCGAGCCAGCGCTCCCAGCCGAACGGCGAGCCCGCTTCCACGGCGAGGCGCCGCTTCACGTCGGGCGGGAGCACCCGCTCCCGATACTCCGGGGGCTGCGCCTCGAAGAGCTCCCAGGACGGCATGCTCACGACCCGCGCGCGCACGCCCTCCTGGACGAGCGTCGCCTGGGCCTGGGCGACGAGCGCAAGCTCGGAGCCGGTGCCGATCAGGACGATCTCGGGCCGGCCGCCCGGCGCATCGGCCAGGACGTAGGCGCCCTGGCGCGCCCCGTCGGCCGGCGCGAAGGCGGACCGATCCAGCACCGGGATCTTCTGGCGCGTGAGGACGAGCGCCGTCGGCCCGTGGCGCCGCTCGAGGGCGACCCGCCACGCCACCACCGTCTCCGCCCCGTCGCCGGGCCGGATCACGACCAGGTTCGGCATGGCCCGGAGCGCGGCGAGCTGCTCGACCGGCTGGTGCGTCGGGCCATCCTCGCCGAGGCCGATGGAGTCGTGGGTCCAGACGTAGATGACCGGCAATTCCGAGAGCGCGGCCAGCCGGACGGCCGGGCGCATGTAGTCGGAGAAGTTGAAGAACGTGCCGCAGAAGACGATGAGTCCGCCGTGATAGGCGATACCGTTCGAGATCGCGCCCATTCCGTGCTCGCGCACGCCGAAGTGGAGGTGCCGGCCCTCGTAGCTCCCGCGGAGGAAGGAGCCGGCGCCCTTGACGAGCGTCTTCGTGGACGGCGCGAGGTCCGCGTCGCCGCCGATGAGGGCCGGCAGCCGCGGCGAGATCGCCTGGAGCGCCGCGCCGCTGGCGTCGCGGGTCGCGACGGGCGTCCCGGGCGGGAAGGTGGGGAGCGCGGCGTCCCACCCGGCGGAGAGGCGCTCCGCCTGGCCGTCGCGCCACTCCGCCGCGAGGTCGGGGAATGCCCGCGCCCAGGCGTCGAAGCGCCCTTGCCATTCGGCCTGCCACCGGGCCCCGCGGGCCTCGGCCTCGCGGAAGCGCGCGAGCGCGGCCGGCGGAATGAGGAACGCCGGCTCGAGCGGCCAGCCGAGCGCCTGCTTGGCGGCCCGCAGCTCGTCCTCCCCGAGCGGCTCGCCGTGGGCCTCGTGGCTCCCGGCCTTCTTCGGGGCGCCGTAGCCGATGATGGTCCGCACGGCGATCAGCGAGGGCCGCTCCGACTCGGCCCGCGCGTCCCGGAGGGCCTTCTCCACCGCCTCGAGGTCGTTGCCGTCGGGCACCACCTGCGTGTGCCAGCCGTAGCCCTCGAAGCGCCGCGGCACGTCCTCGGAGAAGGAGAGCGCCGCCTTCCCCGCGAGCGAGACGAGGTTGTCGTCGTAGAGGACGACGAGGCGCCCGAGCCCGAGGTGGCCGGCGAGCGAGGCGGCCTCGGCGGCCACCCCTTCCATCAGGTCGCCGTCCGAGGCGATCGCGTAGGTGTGGTGGTCCACGACCGTGTGGCCCGGGCGGTTGAACCGCGCCGCCAGGTGTCGCTCGGCGATCGCCATGCCGACCGCGTTCCCGAACCCCTGGCCGAGCGGGCCCGTCGTTGCGTCCACGCCCGGCGTGAGACCGTATTCGGGGTGGCCGGGGGTCTTCGAGCCCCACTGCCGGAAGCGCCGGATCTCCTCGAGCGGGAGCGCGTAGCCGGTCAGGTGGAGCAGGGCGTAGAGCAGCATCGAGCCGTGCCCCGCGGAGAGCACGAAGCGATCGCGGTCCGGCCAGGCGGGATCGGCGGGGTGATACCGGAGGAAGCGGGTCCAGAGGACGTAGGCCATCGCCGCGGCGCCCATCGGCATGCCGGGGTGGCCCGACTTCGCCTTCTGGACGGCGTCGGCCGCCAGGAAGCGAATCGTGTTGACGCAGAGGGTATCCAGGTCGGAACCGCTCATCCGCTGCTCCTCTCTTCGTAGAACGGGATCAGAAGGTCGTAGAGCCGGCGGTGCCGGGCGAGGCCCTGGCGATAGTGCGCGTGGCGCGCGGGGTCGGGTCGAACGGTGGGACCGAAGCCGGCCGGCGCCGCCTCGAGCGAGGGCAGGGCCCCGAGCGCCTCGGGCGCGAGCAGGGCGGCGCCTCGGCTCGAGGCCTCCGCCTCCGTCGAGGACCGCAGCGGGACCCCGAGGACGTCGGCCATGATCTGGGTCCAGGC
>JBIOTN010000222.1:0-21708 GCA_044866005.1 Candidatus Rokuibacteriota bacterium
TGGGCGCTTCGACGAGGACGCCCTCGAGTCGGCGCTCGGGAGCGAGGCCGGCTACGTCAGCCTGGTGTCGAGCCCGACGCGGGCCCGGGTGGTCCGCGAGACGCTGGGCGCGCGGGGGGTGCCGGCCGGGCGCGTGGCGCGGCTCAAGACGCCGGCGGGGCTCGACCTCGGCGCGGTGACGCCGGAGGAGATCGCGGTCAGCATCCTGGCCGAGCTCGTCCAGCAGCGCCGGACCGTGCCGTCGGGGTCCTCGCCGGCGCCCGCGGCCGAACCTGCCGCCGCGCGGGATCCCGTCTGCGGCATGCCGGTCGCCGTGGCCGCGGCGCCGTACGCCTCCCAGGTCGCCGGCCGGCCGTTTTACTTCTGCTGTGCCGGCTGCAAGCAGAGCTTCGACCGGGAGCCCGCCCGCTACATCCTGGCCGCGCCGGCCTGAAGCCGCGCCGTCGCCCTCAGGTCGCCCGCCCTCGGTCATCCGGACCGCCGTACAGCGACCGGATCCTGGCGGATTGGCGGAGCTCAGACCGAGGCGGCTCGCCATTTACACACGGCTCGATTTTCGTCGGCAACGGTGAACGCGCGCTCCGGGATCCGGCCCGCGTCTCTCGCGAGACTCTGGGCGGTGACCCGGGGGCCGGCGCCGCCGGCCGATTCCGTTTGCAGATATTGGTGGCCTTTGCGGCGAGACTTGCCGCCCGCTGCCGGGGGAGAGGGATCCACCCGTTTTGACCGTTTTCGCTTGACAGCCCGACGGCCGCCGCTTAGATTCGCCGCACTCGCGCTCGGACCGTACGTCTCGGGAGGGCGACGATGCCCGCGAGTGCGCTCCCCGGACAACTCTTCCGCTACGAGCGCCTCGCGTGACGACCCAGCCGCGCGAGCGGCTCGAGTTCGACCGACCCGCCAAGCTGAGGGGCGTCGAAGTCCTGCCGGCGGACCACTGCCCGCGAATCTGGCGCTGGTACCGCGAGGCCCCCCGCGTGCCCGGACGATACGTGCATCGCCGCGCGGGGTAATGCCGAGTAGGGAGGGTCACCACCATGCGAGACGGCGGTACGTGGTCGACGTGGGGGCTGTTCTTGGTCCTCTCTGTGGTGCTCGTCAGTTGTGGCAGTGGAGAGAGGGCGGTGACGGGACCGTCCAATCACCAGGCGCTCGCCCTCAAGCCGGCCATCGATCTCACCGGTACTTGGGTGGGCACGGTGCACGTCACCCAACCACTGAACAGTGGACCTCTGGAGTGCGTAGAGGACGACGCTCTCTCGCTGACACTCAACCAGAGTAATGGCGATCTCACGGGTAGCCTCGTGGCCACCGTCCTGAGGGTTCAGGACTTCATCGGGTCTTGCAGCCCCGTCGGGCTCGTCGCCACCTGGGCCATTACCGGCACCGTGAACGGGAACACGTTCGATATCACTGGCACCGGAACTTGCCCCCCCGCATGCCCGTTGCACATCACGGGCCGATTCACGGCAAACGAGATAATCGGCAGCGGCTCAGAAGATGTTTTTCATTCGGGGGGGACGGCAGTCTTGCATCGGCAGTAGGTTCTACTTCTGCTGCGCCGGCTACAAGCAGGCCTTCGACCGGGACCCCGCCCGCTACATCCTCGCCGCCCCGGCTTGATCCTTCGGAGGCGAGCAGCGCCCCCTCCGAGAGAATATAGTGGGAGCTAGAGGCTCCCCATGCCTTCCCGCATCGAAGACTACGCCCTGCTCGGCGACTGCCTGACCGCCGCCCTCGTGGCGCGCGACGGCTCGATCGACTGGCTCTGCCTTCCCCGCTTCGACTCGGGCGCGTGCTTCGCCGCGCTCCTCGGTCGGCCGGAGCACGGCCGGTGGCTCCTCGCGCCGGCCGGCGAGGTTCGCCGCGTGCGCCGGCGCTATCGCGACGGGACGCTCGTTCTGGAGACCGAGTACGAGCTGGAGGGCGGTGCCGTGACGCTCATCGACTGGATGCCGCCCCGCACCGACGAGCCCGACCTTCACCGGCTGGTCGTCGGGACGCGCGGCCGCGTGCAGATGCGGATGGAGCTCGTCATCCGCTTCGACTACGGGGCCATCATCCCCTGGGTACGGCGCGTCGACGGCGGCATCCACGCGATCGCCGGTCCGGACCGGCTGCTCTTGCGCACCCCCGTCGAGCTGCGCGGCAAGGATTTGACGACGGTCGCCGAGTTCACGGTCGCGGAGGGCGAGCGCGTGCCGTTCACGCTGACCTGGTGCCGCTCCCATGACCCGGTCCCGGAGGCGCGGGACGTCGAGGAGTCGCTCCGGGAGACCACGCGGTGGTGGGAGGAGTGGGCCGCGCGCTGCTCCTACGAGGGGCCGTGGCGTGACGCCGTGGTCCGGTCCCTCATCACCCTCAAGGCCTTGACGTACGCGCCGACGGGCGGGATCGTCGCGGCGGCCACCACGTCCCTGCCCGAGCAGCTCGGCGGCGTCCGGAACTGGGACTACCGGTACTGCTGGCTCCGTGACGCGACCTTCACGCTCTACGCCTTGATGCTGGGCGGCTACACCGACGAGGCGCGGGCCTGGCGCGAGTGGCTGCTGCGGGCGGTGGCGGGGACCCCGCCGCAGATCCAGATCATGTACGGGCTGGCCGGGGAGCGGCGGCTGACGGAGCTCGAGCTCGACTGGCTGCCCGGGTACGAGGGAGCGGCGCCCGTCCGCATCGGCAACGCCGCGCACCGGCAGCTCCAGCTCGACATCTTCGGCGAGGTGCTCGACGCCTTCCACGTGGCGCGCCGCGAGGGGCTCGCGGCGGACGAGAACGCCTGGCGCGTCCAGCGGGCGCTGGTCGACCACCTGGAGACCATCTGGACCGAGCCGGACGAGGGCATCTGGGAGGTGCGCGGGCCGCGGCGCCACTTCACCCATTCCAAGGTCATGGCATGGGTCGCCTTCGACCGGGCGGTCAAGGGCGTCGAGCGCCTGGGCCTCGGCGGCCCCGTGGAGCGGTGGCGCCGGCTGCGCGACGCCGTCCACGCGGAGGTCTGCGAGCGGGGGTACGATCCCGGCCGGAACACGTTCGTCCAGTACTACGGCGGGAAGGAGCCGGATGCGAGCCTCTTGATGATGGCGCTCGTGGGCTTCCTGCCGCCGAGCGATCCGCGGATCCGCGGCACGGTCGAGACGATCGAGCGGGAGCTCATGCGCGAGGGCTTCGTGGCGCGCTATCCCACCACGCCGGAGGTCGACGGGCTGCCGCCCGGCGAGGGCGCGTTCCTGGCTTGCAGCTTCTGGCTGGCCGACAACTTCGCCCTGCTCGGCCGCCGAGAGGACGCGCGCCGGTGCTTCGAGAACCTCCTCGCCCTGCGGAACGACGTGGGGTTGCTGTCGGAGGAGTACGACCCCGAGGCCCAGCGGCTGGTGGGGAATTTCCCTCAGGCCTTTTCCCACGTGTCGCTGATCAACACGGCCTGCAACCTCTCCCGGGCCCCCGGCCCCGCCGACATCCGCCCGAAGACCTGACCGCCGGCGGCAGGGGCCGCCGACGGCCGCCACGGCGCCCGTCACCGCGCCGTGGTCTCGCCGAAGGGTCAGCGCTCTTCCACGACCGTGATCGTCGAGTTCGGGGTGAGCCCCGTGGTCACGACTTGGTCCTTGCCGGACGGCCAGCGCACCTCGATGCGATCGATCCGGATGGCGTCGCCGAGACCGAAGTAGAGCGGCAGCGCGCTCTGAGAAAGGTAGCCGGACTTCCCGTCGCTGTACTTGGTGTACGTGGTGCCGCCCGCCACGAGCTGGACCGTCGCCCCGAGTCCCTGACGGTTTGACCGCGTGCCCACGAGCTTGACCTGCGCCCAGTGGAGCGGTTTCCGCCGCGCCAGGTCACTGAGGAGGACCATGGGGTGCCAGCCGAACTCGTTGGTGACGATGTCGAGGTCGCCGTCGCCGTCCAGGTCGAAGATGGCGGAGGAACGGCTGGATACCGTCCCCATGACGGTGATCCGGCCCGTCTGTCCGCCGCAGTAGAGCCGGTTCTTCTTCGCCGTCGCCGCGTCCTTCGCCGGCGAGGAGCAGTCGAATTCCATCCGCGGCGCCATGGTCAGCCCATCGCGGCGCGGCTCGACATGGAGGATGAACTCGGCGTCCAGAAGCTTCTTGCCGCGGTTGTTCAGGAGAAGGGTGTTCACACCATACCGGTGCGGGAAGCCCATGCCGGACGTGATGAAGACGTCCTCCCAGCCGTCCGCGTTCAGATCGCCTGTCGACACACCCCAGGGCCAGTAGTTCTCGGCCCCGATCTTGTCCGAGACCTCCACGAACCGCCCGCCACCGCGGTTTTCGTAGAAAGCGTTCCCGAACATCGCCGTGGTGCTCACCTTGTAGGCCTCGGCCTTCAGCCCCTTCGGATACTTCCGTGTCAAGAAATACGCGGCCTGCTCCAGCTTGGTCTTCTCCTTGTCGGGAGGCGGTCCGTAGAGCATGTCGGAGTGCATGTCGGTGACCAGCAGGTCCATGAGAGCGTCGTTGTTCCAGTCGAAGAACTTGAGTCCCATGGCCCCGAAGGGCGTCTTGGGGAAGTACCGGAGGGTCTTGTCCACGAACCTCTTGCCGTGCTGGTTCTCGTAGTAGTGGTTCTGGCCCTGCATGTTCACGACGTAGAGGTCCGGATAGCGGTCCCCGTTCAGGTCCGCGAAGCTGGCGTCGCCGCTCCAGCTCCCGTCGAGCAGGCCGGTCTCCTTGCTGACGTCGGCGAACCGATGCTGGCCGAGGTTCCGGAACAGGCGGCTGTACTCCGTCCGCTCCGGGTAGAGGTGGCCGAAGAACGCGTCTTCGCGGCCGATGTAGTAACCGCCGCAGCCGCGGGCGTCGGTCGTGTACCTGCCGACGTTGACGAGGAAGAGGTCGAGAAGCCCGTCGTTGTCGTAGTCGAAGAAGACGGCTGCCGAGGAGTGGCCCACGTGGTCCAGGCGGGATTCCTTGGAGACGTCGGTGAAGTGGCCTTGGCCGTCGTTGCGGAAGAGGACGTTGCCGCCGCGCACGGTGACCACGTAGAGGTCGGGGTAGCCCCTGTTGTCGAGGTCGGCGAAGCTGGCGCTGACACTGATGCGGTCGGATACGGCGACCCCGGCCTCGGCGGTGATGTCCTCGAACCTGCCGTTGCCGAGGTTCTTCCAGAGCTGGTTGCCGCCGAGCTGGTTCACGAAGTAGACGTCGTGGAGTCCGTCCCCGTCCACGTCGGCCACGGCGAGCCCGGTCCCGTGGTCGTAGTGGACGGCCTTGGAGTCCTTGCCGGCGTCGTCCACGGGGCGCTGCAGGAACGTGATGCCGCTCTCCTTGGCCCGGTCGGCGAACTCGAACTGATGGAACACCTCGAACTGGGAGAGGGTACCGAGCTGGGCCCGTCGCCACGCCTCGATGCTCTTGGCGCCGAGGTCCGGATCGGGGAACCGGACGGTGGGAAGCGCCGCGCTCGGCGGCCACGGATCGCACCTGGCCGGGCCTCCCCTCGTCGCGCCGGCGCCGGGCTGGCCCGTGCCGGCCGCCACGCCGCTGGCGACGATCAGGAGCACGAGGGGGGCCCAGCCGAGGTTTCGGAGTCGGCGGTTGGATCCCTGCGTCATGCACTCCTCCTTTGACAACCCGATGACGAACGGCGTGCCGCGACCGTGCGCGAAGTCTGGGGGACGCCTTTCCGGGGAGAGGAGAGGGCTCGGCGGCCGAACCGTCAGCCGCTGGGCGCACGATGGCGGGACGCGCTTACTTCTCTCTGGGTGGCGTTCGACTCCCGTCGATGTCCATCCGAGGGCTGAAATCCTCTCGACAGTCACTCTAGGCCCCGGGGATCGTCCGTTCAAGCTCCAAGTCGTTTGCGTGCTTACCCCGAATCTGCCAAAATGACCGGGCCATGGCTGAGACACTGCTCGACAAGATCTGGCGTGCCCATACCGTCCGCGTCCTCCCCTCCGGGCAGACGCAGCTCCTGATCGGCCTCCACCTGATCCACGAGGTCACGAGCCCGCAGGCCTTTCAGATGCTCCGCGAGGCCGGGCTTCGCGTCCGGATGCCCGAGCGGACGTTCGCCACCGTCGACCACATCGTCCCCACCGCCTCGCAGCGCCGGCCCTTCGCCGACGTCGTGGCGGAGGAGATGACGGTGCACCTCGTCCGCAACTGCCAGGAGTTCGCCGTCCCGCTCTTCGACCTGGACAGCGGGCGCCAGGGCATCGTCCACGTCATCGGGCCCGAGCTGGGGCTGACCCAGCCCGGCATGACCATCGCCTGTGGGGACAGCCACACCTCGACCCACGGAGCCGTCGGCGCCCTCGCGTTCGGGATCGGGACGAGCCAGGTCCGCGACGTCCTGGCCACCCAGTGCCTGGCGATGGCCAAGCCCAGGCTCCGGCAGGTCCGGGTCGAGGGGAAGCTCGCGCCCGGCGTCTACGCCAAGGACGTGATCCTCGCCATCATCCAGAAGCTCGGCGTCAAGGGCGGCGTGGGCTACGCCTACGAGTACGCGGGGTCGGTGATCGAGGCGATGACGATGGACGAGCGCCTCACCGTGTGCAACATGTCGATCGAGGGCGGCGCGCGCGCGGGCTACGTCAACCCGGACGCGACGACCTTCGCGTACCTCCGCGGTCGCCCGTTCGCGCCCCAGGGCGAGGCCTTCGAGCGCGCGGTCCGCTGGTGGAAGAGCATCGCGACGGACCTCGACGCCCGGTTCGACGACGTCGCCCGGCTGGACGGGGGCGCGATCGAGCCGATGGTGACGTGGGGGATCAACCCGGGCCAGTCGGTCGGGGTCGGCGAGCGCATCCCGGACGCCGAGGCGGCGCCCCAGACCGAGCGGACGACCTGGCGCGAGGCCCTCGCCTTCATGGACTTCAAGGCCGGGCAGCCGATCGCGGGAACGCGGATCGACGTGGCGTTCATCGGTTCGTGTACGAACGCGCGCCTGTCGGACCTCCGGGCGGCGGCCGAGGTGGCGCGGGGTCGCACGGTCGCCAAGGGTGTCCGCGCGCTCGTCGTTCCCGGCTCGCAGGTCGTGGCCCGGGCGGCGGAGAGCGAGGGGCTTCCCGAGATCTTCCAGGCGGCCGGCTTCGAGTGGCGGAAGGCGGGGTGCTCGATGTGCCTGGGGATGAACGAGGACAAGCTCCGGGGCCGCGAGGTCTGCGCCTCGTCGAGCAACCGGAACTTCATCGGCCGGCAGGGGAGCCCGACCGGCCGGACGCTCCTGATGAGCCCGGCGATGGTGGCCGCGGCGGCGATCGCCGGCGCCGTGACGGACGTCCGGGAGATGCTGCGTTGACCGGCCCGGATGCGCGGCGGCAGGTCGTCGGGCGGGCCATCCCGCTTCCCGGCGGCGACATCGACACCGACCGGATCATCCCGGCGCGCTACCTCAAGAGCGTGACGTTCGAGGGCCTCGGGGAGCACGTTTTCGAGGACGCCCGGAAGCAGGACGCCGAGCACCCCTTCAACCAGCGCGCGTACCAGGGCGCGTCGCTCCTCGTCGTCGGGTTGAACTTCGGCTGCGGCTCCTCGCGCGAGCACGCGCCCGAGGCGCTCAAGCGCTGGGGAATCCGCGGGATCGTCGGAGGGTCGTTCGGCGAGATCTTCTTCGGGAACTGCACGGCTCTGGGGATCCCGTGCGTCACCGCGGAGATGGCGGACGTGGACTGGCTGCTCCGGGCGGTGGCGCGTCAGCCCGGGCAGCCGCTGACGCTCGATCTCGAGCGGGGCGAGGTCGTCTTCGGGGAGCGCGCGATCCTCGTCCGCATGCCCGAGGGCGCGCGCCAGCAGCTCCTCGGCGGCACCTGGAACGCCACGGGCGTCCTGCTGGAGGCCGGCGAGGCCATCGAGCAGGTGGCGAAGCGCCTCCCCTACGTGGTCGGCTACTGAGCCCCTCGCCGGGCGCCGGCGAGGTCCCGGCCGCGGATCACGCGCTCGTCCGCCTCAACCCCTCCAGCGCATCCTCGTAGCCCGGCTTGAGCGTGAGCGCCCGCTCGAAGGCCCGGCGGGCGTCCGCCTTCCGCCCCAGCTTGAGGTACGACCAGCCGATCCCGCTGTAGAGCCCGTGCCAGTCCGGCCGCGCGCGGAGGGCCTCCTCGAAGGTGGCGAGCGCCTCCGGGTAGCGTCCGAGATAGTAGAGGCTCCAGCCCATCTTCGCGGCGACGACGGGCAGCTCCGGCGGGTCGGCTCCCCGGACCGCCTCCAGGCTCCGGCGCGCGGCCCCGAGATGTGCGAGCGCCTCGTCGTATCGCGCGACCTCGAACTCCGCGGAGCCGAGCCCGATGAGCGCGTCGGCGTACTCGGGACTTCGGTCCAGGGCGTCGCGGAACGCGTCCCCGGCGAGGTAGAAGCGCCCGAGCCGGAGACGACTCCACCCGAGCCCGTCGTAGAGCCCTTCCCACGTCGGCTGCCGCCGCAGCGCGTACTTGAAGGTGATGGCGGCCGCGCGGTAGTGGCCGAGGAAGTAGTCCGCCCAGCCGAGGAGCGCGCGGGCGTCGTCGTGTCCCGGATCGAGGTTCACCGCGTGACGGAGCTGCGCGCGGGCGCCCCGGTAGTCGCGGTTCTGGTAGAGCGCTCTACCCCGGGCGAACGCAGCCTGCGCGCGGAGGCCCTTGAAGAAGCCGGAGCCTTCCGGCTCGGTCGCCGTGTACTCCGGTTGGTCGGCCGCCTCCTCGGCCGCCTCGCGCGCGCGCTCGGCCAGCTGCCGGGCCAGGAGCGCCGCGCGGCTGGCGACGGATCGCGCCTCGGGGTCGGTCGCCGCACGCGACGCGGCGCGCGCCGCGTCCTCGGCGGCCTGCCTGGCCCCGCGCGAGGCGTCCGTCGCCGTGAGCGCGGCCATCTGGGACGCCTCGGCGATCTCCTGCTGGAGAAGCGAGCCGCCGTTGCTCGCGGGCTGACCGGCGGCGCGGGACGCCTCGACGGCGGCGACCGCAGCGTCCCGCGCGGCGTCGCTCGCCCGGGTCGCGGCCGTGCGGGCGCCGAGATCCTGGCCGCCGCGCCGATCGGGTGTGGACGGGTCACTCGCCGGCCCGTTCCCGCGATCGGCCGCGTCCTGGAGGCTCGCGGCTGCCGATTCGGCACCCCGCCCGCCATGTCCCTCGGCCTCGGCGCGACCCGAGGCGGAGGTCGTCCCCGGCGTGTTCAGCCCGCCGAGCGTCGCGCCGGCCGGGGCCGTACCTGGCGACGCGGTGCCGGCTTGCGGCGCGGTGCCGGTTTGCGACGCGGTGGCCTTGTCGCTTCCGGCTTTCCCGCCGCTCGCGTCCGCGCCCGCTTGGCCTCCGCCGCCGGCGGCTGCGCCGCCCTTGTCGCCGCCGCCCGAGCCGGAGCCGCCCTTGCCGTCGCCGGAGCCGCCCGAGCCGGACTCGCCGGAGCCCGACCCGCCCTTGCCGCCGCCACTGCCTCCGCCCTTGTCGCCGCCACTGCCTCCGCCCTTGTCGCCGCCGCCCGAGCCGGAGCCGCCCTTGCCGTCGCCCGACCCGGAGCCACCGGAGCCGGAACCGGAGCCCCCGGAGCCCGAGCCGCCGGACCCCGAGCCGGAGCCGCCCTTGCCGTCGCCGGAGCCGCCCGAGCCGGACCCGCCGGAGCCCGACCCCGAGCCCCCCGAGCCGGAGCCGCCGCCGCCCGAGCCACTGCCGCCCTTCGCGTACGCGAGCTCGCCGCCGAGACCGAACGGCGACGGGGGCCTGGAATCGAAGTAGGCGAGGAGGCTGACGACCACCGCGAGCGCGAGCCAGATACGATGTCCCCGGCTCATACCGACTCCCTTTCCCCGACCATGAATCCACGCGGTCCGAGGGTGCGCGTCTTGTAAGCAAGCGAGATGCCGTGTGGGCGGCCCTGTCGCTCAGGCCGGGATCTTGCACGCCTACCGGCTGACCGCGCGGACCGGCCCTGACTCGCTGATGAGGAGGATCGAGCCGTGATCGTGTTCATTCCGCCCGACGAGGCGGCGCGTCAGCGGGCGCGCCGGACGGCGTCCCTGGCAACGGCCCTGGCGGGCGTGCTGGCGCTCGTGCTGGGGGCATGGCTCAGCGTCTCGCGTCCCGCAGCGCAGCACGTCGGCGTGACCGGCGGGAATCACGCCGCGCCGGCCGCCGCGACGGGGGCGCTCGACGTCCCGCGTGGCCCGGCCCCGGCCCCCGTCGCGCCGCCGACCGTCGAGCCGCGCCGGGAGCCGTCCGCCGAGACGTCGCCGCGCGCGGTGGGGGGCGAGCCCGCCCCGTCCCCCGCGCGACCGAGCGCCTCTGACACGACGGTCGTCGAGCCGCGTCCGTCCGTGCCGACCCGGCCTCCCGCCGTCGCCTCCCCTCGGGGGCGTGGTCGCGAATCGACGTCGGAAGCGCGGCGCGCCGGGACGTCATCCGCGAAACGGGCACGGCAGGCGCCGGCGGCGCCCGCCGAGACCGCGCCGGCGGAGGCGGAGGCCGCGCCGCCGGCTCCGGCCGCCGCCGCCCCCGCGCCGGCGCCAGCGGCACCATCCGGCGAGTCCGAGTCTTCGCCCGCGTCGGCCGCCGCCGCCTCGCCGTCGACGGAGCCCGTCGCCGGGTCCGGCGTGGCCCAGACGCCGCAGCCCGAACCCGTCGCCCCGTCGCGCCCGGCGCCTCAGAGTGCGGCGAGCGCCGCGCCGCCGACCGCGGCGGAGCAGACAGGGGCGACGGCCGCGCCGACGACGCCCGGGATCCAAACAGCGACGACCGCTTCGGCGGCGAGCCGCGAAATCCCGGCTCCGGCCCCGCCCCCGGCGCCATCGCCCGTCGCGCCGGCTCCCTCGCCATCGCCCGTCGCTGCGGCCCCCTCGCAGCCGCCCGTCGCACCGGCGCCCTCGCCAGCGCCCGTCGCCCCGGGGCTCTCGCCATCGCCCGTCGCTGCGGCGCCCTCGAAGGTCGCGGTGCCGGCGGCCCCGAGCGCCGAGCCCGCGGGTGTCACTGCGTCGGGCCCGTCGCCTCCCGAGGCCGGGATCGGTACGAGCGGGTCCGGGGTCCGCGGTGGCCCTCCCCCCGGCTCACCGGGTGGCGCGGCCGACGATTCCGGCGCGATGGCCGAGGGGTGGGGAAGCGCCCCGCGGCCGGCGAAGCGGCCGCGCGGTGCCTTCCGGCAGTCCTAGTCGCGGTTCCTGACTACCGTCGCGTCACGAGGCCGCTGAACGACCGCCACGCCGGGAGGTCCGGTGGGGGCCGGCGCCCGCCGAGGGCGCCGAGGGTCGGCATCGGCGAGGGGCCGACGCGCCGCGACTAGGCGGCGCGCGCGGCGATCAGCGTCGTCGCGGTCGCGCGCTCGACCCGAGCGCTGACGAGCTCGCCGATCAGCGCGTCCGGTCCCTCGCAGACGACGTTGACGTTCTGGCGGGTATGGCCGGAGAGCTGGCCGCGACGGTTCCGCTCCTCGA
Organism: Candidatus Rokuibacteriota bacterium; assembly: GCA_044866005.1. Classification (GTDB taxonomy): domain Bacteria; phylum Methylomirabilota; class Methylomirabilia; order Rokubacteriales; family DASRDR01; genus JBIOTN01. The sequence continues at coordinate 11,350 of JBIOTN010000222.1, forward strand.
TCAAGACCTCGACCTCGCGGCCGATCCAGCGCGCGAGCTTCGCCCCGGAGATGCTCGCCTGGAGGGCGAGGAGCGCCTGATGGCGCGCCTCCTTCACGGGCCGCGGGACGTCGTCCTGCCACCGGGCGGCCTCCGTGCCGGGACGTGGCGAGTACTTGAAGATGAAGGCGCTGTCGTACAGCGCGTCCGCCATCAAGGCACGCGTGGCCTCGAAGTCCTCCGCCGTCTCGCCGGGGAAGCCGACGATGATGTCCGTGGAGAGGGCGACGTCGGGGACGAGCTGCCGGAGCCGCGCCACCTTGGCCCGGTAGGCCTCCACGGTGTAGCCGCGGCGCATCGCCTTGAGGAGCCGATCCGACCCGGACTGCACCGGCAGGTGCAGGTACTCGCAGACCGACGCGCAGTCCGCCATGGCGCGGAAGAGCTCCTCGTGGGCGTCGAAGGGATGGCTCGTGGTGAACTTGATCCGGTCGATCGACGTCTTCCGATCGAGCTCCCGCAGCAGGACGGGGAAGTCGACGAGAGCCGGTCCGTCGTGTCCGGACCCCGCCGGCTTGGCCGCGAGCGCGAGGAGCCGGCGGCGGCCTCCGGGTCCCTGGTACCCCGAGCCGTCGGGAAAGCGCTTGCCGTAGGCGTTCACGTTCTGTCCGAGAAGGGTGACCTGCCGGTAGCCGGCCCGCGCGAGCTGCTGCACCTCCTCGAGGATCTGCGGCATCGGCCGCGACACCTCCTGGCCGCGCGTCATCGGGACGATGCAGTAGGCGCACTTCTTGTCGCAGCCTTCCATGATCGTCACGAAGGCGGTGGTCCCGGGGCGCCGGTAGTCGGCCGCGGGACGCCGTTCGAGCGGGCGCACCGGCCGGTCGACGGCCAGGACGTGGGCGCCGACGCCAGCCAGCGCGGCGCGCTGGCGCCGCTCGGCGACCTGGGCCAGGAGGTCCGGGAGGTCGTAGATCTCGGCCGGGCCGGCGACGAGGTCTACCTGCGGCAGCCGGCGGAAGAGTTCCTCGCGGCGGGCCTTCGCCATGCAGCCGAGGATCCCGAGCACGAGGTCGGGGTTCTCCTGCTTGAGGCGCTGCATGAGACCCATCTTCCCGATGGCCCGCGCCTCGGCGTGCTCCCGTACCGAGCAGGTATTGAGGAGGATGACGTCGGCGTCCGTCTCCTCCCCGGCCATCGCGTAGCCGTGTGCGGCGAGCATGCCGAGGATCTCCTCGGAGTCCCGCTCGTTCATCTGGCAACCGTAGGTCTGGAGGTATACGCGCTTCTGCATGCCCGGGTCGCTCCGGCGCGGTGCCGCGATCGCTGATGGCCAGGAGATTATAGCAGCGATCCGCAGCCGGCGTGGCGACGTCGCGGGTATCGCGCCCGCTGCGCCGCGCGCGCGGCGCCGCGGCGCGCCGCGTTACGGGGCGAGGGGTGGCCGCCGCGCGTGCCAGTCGGTGACGCGCTGGTAGGCGTGGCCGACGCGCAGGAGGGTCGCCTCCTCCCAGGATCGCGCCGCGAGCTGCAGGCCGATCGGGAGCCCCTGCCGGTCGAAGCCGCAGGGCACCGTGAGCGCCGGAAGGCCCGCGAGGTTGAGCGGCGCGGTGTAGCTCCGCTTCGAGAGCGGGTCGAGGAGGCGGCCGCTCTCGTCCATCCGGGGGGCCGTCTGGTCCCGGCCGGGCAGGGCGAGCAGGTCGACCGTGCGGTAGAGCCGGGCGAGGCCGGCCCGCAGTCGCGCGGCCGCCCGCAGCGCGTCGACGTGGTCCGGCGCCGGGGTCGCGGCGCCGGCTTCGAGCCGCTCGCGGACCTGCGGGATCAGCTCGGTGGCGCGCGTCTTCAGGATCGCGCGGTACTCCGCCGCCGCCTCGCACCGGATCAGGACGTGGCTCGCCTCGGCGGCGGCCTCCCACTCCGGGATCTCCACGTCTTCCACGCCGAGGCCGAGCCGCCGGAGCTCGCCGAGCGCGTCCTCGACCGCCGTGGCGATGCCGTCCGGCAGCGCGTCCCAGAAGTAGCGGCGCGGGACGCCCACGCGCAGGCCGCGGCCGGGCCGGCCGAGCTCGGCGGCGTAGTCCGGCACGGGCGCGTCGGCGGAGGTCGGGTCCGCGGGATCGTGCCCGGCGATCGCCGCGAGGAGCAGCGCGGCGTCCTGCGCGGAGCGGGCCATCGGGCCCACGTGATCGAGCGAGGTGGCGAGCGGGACCACGCCGCGGAGCGGCACGCGCCCGTACGTGGGCTTGAGGCCGGTGACACCGGACCAGTGCGCCGGACTGCGGATCGACCCGCCGGTGTCGCTGCCGAGGGCGCCGGGGACGAGCCCGCCGGCGAGCGCGGCCGCCGCGCCCATGCTCGAGCCTCCGGTGAAGCGGCCGAGGTCCCAGGGGTTGCGGGACGGGCCGTAATGATACTGGTCGAGCGGCCCGTAGGCGAACTCGGGCGTGTTGGTCTTCCCGAAGACGATCGCGCCCGCCGCCCGGAGGCGCGCGACCACGCTGGCGTCGGCGTCGGGGAGGAAGTCGGCGAGGATCTTCGAGCCGGCCGTGGTGCGCTCGCCTTTCGTCCAGCAGAGGTCCTTCACGGCGACGGGGACGCCGTGGAGCGGTCCCCGCGGGCGCCCCGCGGCGAGCTCGCGCTCGGCCTCGCGCGCCTCGCCGAGGATGCGCTCGGGCGTCAGCGTGATGAAGGCGTTGAGCCGGGGTTCGAGGCGCTCACAGCGGTCGAGCAGCGCGCGACAGAGCTCGACCGGCGAGAGTCTCCGCCCGGCCAGGAGCGGCCCCAGCTCCGCGATCCCGGCATAGTACAGCTCCTCCATCGTCACCGCTCCTCTCGCAATTCGTCGATTGAGGACGCTCCACGTTCGATGGGCCGCGACGCGGGACCGGAGCGCTTCGGGCGCCGGCGCTGCCGGCGCGCCCCATCCTGGGGAGGTTGGGGAGGGGGGCGACGCCCCCTCACAGGCCTAAATGCAGCGACCGCCGTCGACCTCGACGCAGGTCCCCGTGATCATCGCCGCGTCGTCGGAGGCCAGGAACAGCGCGGTATTCGCGATGTCCTCCGGCGTGTTGAGCCGTCCGAGCGGGATCGTCGCGACGTAGCGCGCCCGCCCTTCCTCGTCCACTGCCGTCTTGCCCATGAAGGTGGGAAGCATCGGCGTGTCGGTCGCCACGGGAGCCAGCGCGACGACGCGGATGCCGAAGGGCGCCAGCTCGAGCGCCAGGCTCTTGGTCAGCGCGACGACGGCTCCCTTGGACGCCGAGTAGCACTGGACGCGCGGGCGCGGCCGGATGGCTGAGGTCGACGCCGTGATCAGGACGACGCCCCGCGACTGCCGCTTCATGACCGGGGCGGCGGACCGGGCGCCGAGGATCACGCCCTTGACGTTCACCGCCAGGATGCGGTCGAGCGTCGCCTCGTCCACGTCCTCGATGTTCGTCGGCCATTGCGGGACGCCCGCGTTGGCGTAGAAGATGTCGAGCCGCCCCCAGCGGGCGACGGTGTCGCGCACCGCGCCCTCGTTGTCGGCGGCCCGGGTCACGTCGGCGTGGAAGGCGAGCGCCCGGCCGCCCGCGCGCTCGACGTCGCGGGCGGTCTCCTTGGCCGCGTCGTCGTTGATGTCCACGACGGTCACGCGCGCGCCCTCCCGGGCGAACCGGAGGGCCGAGGCCCGCCCGATCCCCGACCCCGCGCCGGTCACCAGCGCCACTCGATCCTGCAGCTTCACCGTGGGGTTCTCCTTTACCCGGAACGCTGGCGGCATCTTAGGCCGCGGCGGGGGGCCTGTCAAAGCCGCGCCGCGGGCCGGCGGACCCGCGCCCGGGAGGCCGGGGCGGCGAGCGCGTGAGCCGGGCCACGCCGGGGCGCCCGGGACCCCGCGCCCGAGCTCCCCGCTCAGACCTCGACGACGAGGCCCTCCGCAGCGGCGAAGCACCGGAGCGGGGATCCCTCGGCCGCGATGAGCTGCTGCGCCTTCTCCAGCATCGCCGTGACCACGGCATCCCCGTGCATCGGGTCGTGGTGGAAGAGCGCGAGCGCCTTGACGCCGCCCCGCAGCGCCACGGTCACGGTCGCGCTGAGCGACGAGTGCCCCCAGCCGATCCGTGCCGGATACTCCTCGTCGGTATACTGCGCCTCGGCGACGAGGAGGTCGGCCCCCGCGACGAAGCGGATGAGCTCCTCGTCCAGCGCCCGCCCGTACTCGCGACCGGCCTCCGCACGTCCCCCGAGGTGCTGGAGCGTCGCGCGGTACGGCTCGTTGTCGGTCGCGTACACGAGCGTGCGGCCGCCGCGGCTGAGCTTGTAGCCGAGGTTCATCCCGGGGTGGTTCAGGTACATGGCCGAGATGGTCGTGTCCCCTACGCGGAAGTCCTCGCCGCGGAACTCGTGGAGGTGGACCGTCGCGGCGAGGTCGCCGAACGCGACCGGGAAGTAGTCCGGATCCATCTGTCCGTGCAGGAGCCGCTCCAGCGAGCGGCCCTGGCCCGGCGAGCCGTAGACGTGGAGCGTCGTCATCACGTCGTACGCCGGGCGGAAGAACGGGAAGCCCTGGATGTGGTCCCAGTGGGTATGGCTGATGAAGAGGTGCAGGACGAGCGGCTTCCGCTCGAACTCTCGCACGAGCGCGAGGCCGAGCTCCCGGATGCCCGTCCCGGCGTCGAAGATCAGGACGTCGCTCCCGCACCGGACCTCGACGCAGGCCGTGTTGCCGCCGTACGTGCCGGTGGCCGGCCCCGGCGTGGGAATGGAGCCCCGCGTCCCCCAGAAGGTGACGCGCATCTAGCCCGGGCCCGACGGGGGGAGGTGGCGCTCGACGAGCGCGAGCAGCTCCTCGGTCCGGAACGGCTTCACGAGGTATTCGGTGGCGCCCAGCTCCTTCGCCCGCTCGATGTCCGGCTTGTACGACTTCGCCGACATGCCGATCACGACGGTGCGGGCGAGCTCGGGATCCGCCCGGATTTCCCGGAGCAGCTCGAAGCCGTGCATCCGGCCCATCATCATGTCGGAGACGATCACGGCCGGCTTGACCCGGCGCGCCAGCGCCAGCCCCTCCGTCCCGTCGTGAGCCGTGTGGACGGCGAACCCCTTCTCCTCGAAGAGGAGCCTGAGGAAGGCGACGATGGTCTCGTCGTTGTCGACGATCAGGATCGTCTTCGCCATCGACTCCCCGCGGGGGCGGCCGCCGGCGATCGGCGCGGCCCTCAGCGCGGCTGCGGCTGGCGCTGCAGGTCGATGCTGCGGAGGCGCTCGAGGTCGGCCCTGAGCCGGTCCACCTCCAGCTTCAGCCGCTCGATCTCCGTGAGGGCGCGCCGCGTGGCGCGGACCCGCTCGATGTCGCTGTCGTTGGGGTAGTTCTTCAGGAACTCGTCGTAGAGCGTGGCCGCCGCGCGGTACTGCCCCGCGGCCAGCTGCTCGTCCGCGCGCGCCAGGAGGCGTCCCGACCTGGACGACACCGACGGCCCGGCGCTCGCGCAGCCCGCGAGGATGAGCGCCACGACCCACGCTGCGGCGCGGAGGCTCATCGCGCCTCGGCGTCGTCCGCTCGCGGCAGGGCGACGGCCTCGCGCGGGAAGACGACGGTGAAGCGGCTTCCCTTGCCCTCTTCCGATTCGACGGTGACGCGGCCGCCGTGCGCCTCGACGAGCCCCCGGGCGATGGCCAGCCCGAGGCCCGTGCCGCCGTGCCCCGTGTGCGCCTGGCGATAGCGGTCGAAGATGTAGGGGAGCGCGTCGGCCGGGATACCGGCGCCGGTGTCCTCCACCCGGAGCTCGAGCGCCCCGCCGGCCTCCGCGAGCCGCACGGTCACCGAGCCGCCGGCCGGCGTGAAGCGGATCCCGTTGGCGACCAGGTTCACCACCACCTGGACCAGCCGGTCCTCGTCGCCGAGCATCTCGAAGGGCCCCGGCCCGTGCTCGGTCATCAGGCCGACCCCCCGCTCCTCGGCCTGGATCCGCAGCTCCTTCACGGCCCGCAGGACGACGCGCTCGAGGTCTACCGGCCGGCGGTCGATCGGGAGGAGGCCGGCGGTCAGGCGGGAGAGGTCGAGCACCTGGTTCACCAGCCCGAGCAGCCGCTCGGCGCTGCGATGGATGATCGCGACGAGCTTCTCCTGCTTCGGCGTGAGCGGCCCGGCGCCACCCGCTTCGAGGAGCCGGGCCGCTTCGCGCGCCGAGGTCAGCGGCGATCGCAGCTCGTGGGACATCGTGGCGTAGAACTGCTCCTTGAGGGCGTCGAGCTCGCGGAGCCGCGCGGCCATGCTGTTGAAGGACCGGGCCAGGATCCCGATCTCGTCGGCCGTCTCGACCGGGACCGGCTGGAACGAGCCTTCGGCGAGTAAGGCGGTCGCCGCGGCGAGCCGGCGCAGAGAGCGCGTCATGCGCCAGGCGATCGCCGCCGTGCCGGCCAGCGCGGCGGCGATGGCGGTGACGAGCGCGACGACGACCGCGGTCCAGGTCCGCGCCTTGAGCCGCCCGACCTCGGTCTGGACTTCCCCGAGCGCGGTCACGGCCTGGACCTGGCTCTCGCTGAGCGCCGCCTTGGTGAGGACCAGGAGGCCGTCGAGGGCCCCCACGACCCGATCGAGCGCGGGCTGGGCCTGGACCTCCAGCATCCGCGCGGCGCCGCCTCCGTCGCCGCGCGCGCGGAGGTCGCGTCCCCGCACCACCGCGGCCCGATACTCCGCGTACGCGCGGACGGCCCGCTCCAGCCGCTCGCGCTCCGCGTCGGTGCCGAGCAGCTCGTTCAGCTGGCGGAGGCCGTTCTGGATCTTGACCGCCTCCTGGGTCGGGACGGTCTCGTATTCCCGGTCGCCGAAGACGAGGTAGCGCATCTCGAACTTGTGGGCCTGCTCGACCCGTTCCCGGAGAAACGCCTCGAGCCGGAGCGAGTCCACGGCGCGGACCGTGATCCGGCGGTCCGCGCTGATGAGCTGGGCGACCTCGCCGAGGGTCCAGACGGCGACCCCGACCAGGACCACGATCACGAGCGAGTAGGCGAGGAAGATTTTCAGCGCGAGTCGCATGGCCGCTTCCCGCAGACGAGACGGCGCTCGAGGCGGTCGGGTGCCCTCCTCCCTTTCGGAGTGTCGTCCAATGCTACTACCGGCCCGGGGGCCTTTGCCTAGCTTTGCGTGCCGGGCGCGCTCGATTCGTCGACCGCGGGAAAACCCCGGATTGGCCGTGGGTTCCGACGGCCCGGGGGAGGCTCGGCGGGGCGGGCTGCCGGCCGGGCGCGCCTCACCGGCGCTGCGCCGGCCCCCCGGGGCCCCGCGCGCCGGGCGGCGCGATCGCCGTCTCGGATCGCCGCGCTCGACGGGACGCCATCGGGGGCGTGCCGAGCGAGCGCTCCCCGCGGGCGCCCCAGGCGCGGGGGCGCGGAACGCGTCCCACACGAGCACACGCGCTTGACGCTCCCGACGGGGCAAGCTAGGCTCGTGGCGTCGCCGGACCGCTTGGCCGCTGCGCGCCTGCGTCGAACCCGTCGGAACCCGGAGAGGAGCTTATGCCCTATCGGATCAACCACATCCATCTCAAGGCGCCCGACCCGCGGAAGACGGCCGAGTGGTACGTCCAGGCGTTCCGCTTCAAGATCCTGAGCGACGAGACCCGCGTCTTCGGCGACCGCTTCGTCCGCTGCCAGAGCGAGGACGGCGGGATGTTCGTCAACATCTCCGGCGCACGCACGGGCGAGCGGCTCGGCCCCGGTGATGCGAGCGCCCACCACGGGCTCGAGCACTTCGGCTTCGACTCCGACGACATCCAGGCCGACATCCGGCGGCTCGAGGAGCTCGGCGCGAAGCTCCTGGAAGGGCCGATCCCCGTCCCGAACGGCCCGCTCATCGCGTTCCTCCGCGCGCCCGACGACACGCGGATCGAGCTGATCCAGCCGCGCCGGGTCTCGGGCGCGGCCTGCTAGGCCAGGATGGGCATGAGCACGCTGGAGGGTTGACGTCGATGTTCGTTACGCGGGTGCCTTCCGCGCGGCGGCTTCGCCGCCGCAACCGATCCGAGGGGGAGGCATCGGTGGGGGCCGTCGCGGCCCCCGCCGAGGGTGTCTCCGGCGCCGCCTGCTGAGCCATGGCGCCCGCGCGCACCGCCAGGGCCCACCGGGTCGCGGTCATCCCGGGCGACGGCATCGGCAAGGAGGTGGTCCCCGAGGGGATCCGCGTCCTCCAGGCCGCGGCGCGCCGCTTCGGCTTCGCCGTCGCCTGGACCGAGCTCGACTGGAGCTGCGAGCGCTACGCGAAGACGGGGCGCATGATGCCGGAGGACGGGCTGGAGCAGCTCCGCGCCTTCGAGGCGATCTTCCTGGGGGCCGTCGGGTTTCCGGGGGTGCCGGACCACGTCTCGCTCTGGGGGCTGCTCATCCCCATCCGGCGCACGTTCCGGCAGTACGTGAACCTCCGTCCCGTGCGACTCCTCACGGGCGTGCGCTCGCCGCTCGCCGGCCGGGGGCCGGACGACATCGACATGGTCATCGTGCGGGAGAACAACGAGGGCGAGTACTCCGAGATCGGCGGGCGGCTCTACCGCGGCACGGAGGAGGAGCTGGCGATCCAGCAGTCGATCTTCACGCGCCGGGGCGTGGACCGGATCATCCGCTACGCGTTCGAGCTCGCCCAGACCCGTCCGGCGCGGCACGTGACGTCCGCGACCAAGTCGAACGGCATCATCCACAGCATGCCGTACTGGGACGAGCGCTTCGCCGCGATCGCCCGCGAGTACCCGTCCGTGCGTACGGACCAGTACCACATCGACATCCTGGCCGCGCACTTCGTCCAGCACCCGGACTGGTTCGACGTCGTCGTGGCATCGAACCTCTTCGGGGACATCCTCTCGGATCTCGGACCCGCGATCGCGGGCTCGATCGGCCTCGCCCCGGGCGGCAACATCGACCCGACGAAGGCGCACCCGTCGATGTTCGAGCCGGTTCACGGCTCCGCCCCCGACATCGCGGGCCGGGGGGTCGCGAACCCCATCGGACAGATCTGGACGGGCGCGATGATGCTCGAGCACCTCGGCCACGCGGACGCGGCGCGGGCCGTGGTGGCGGCGATCGAGCACGTCGTGGCGGAGGGAAAGGTCGTGACGCGGGACCTCGGCGGCAAGGCCTCGACCGCCGAGGTGGGGCGCGCGATCGCCGAGTTGATCTAGCGCTCTTCGACCCCGGCGCCCGTGGACTTCGAGCTGAGCGAGCAGCAGCAGATCTTCCGGAAGACCCTCCGGGACTTCGTCCGCACGCGGATCGCCCCCGTGGCGCGGGAGTGGGAGCAGTCCGGCCGCGACCCGACCGAGATCGTCGAGGGGATGAAGGCGCTCGGGCTCTTCGGCCTGACGGTGCCCGACGCCTACGGCGGGCTGGCCGCCGATCTGGTCTCCTACGCGATCGCGTTCGAGGAGATCGCGCGGGGGTGGATGGGCATCGCCGGCATCCTGGGGAGCCACTCGCTGACGTGCTGGATGCTGGCCCGCTACGGAACGGAGGCGCAGAAGCGGCGCTGGCTCCCCGACCTCGCGACCGGCCGGCGGCGGACGGGAATCGCGCTGACCGAGCCGGGCGCGGGCAGCGACCTCCAGGGCATCACCACGCGCGCCGTGCGGGAGGGGGACGTCTACGTCCTCACCGGGACCAAGACGTGGATCACCAACGCGCGCCACGCCGATCCCCTGCCGGTCCTCTGCGTCACCGACGGCGCGGCGGCGCCCCGGTACCGTGGCATGAGCGTTCTCATGGTCGAGGCCGGGACGCCCGGGTTCACGGTGGGCCGGGACCTCGGAAAGCTCGGCTACAAGGGCACCGAGTCGTGCGAGGTGCGCTTCGAGGAGGCCCGCGTCCCGGCGGCCAATCTCCTGGGTGGCAGCGAGGGGCAGGGCTTCAAGCAGGTCGTCTCGGCGCTCGAGATCGGCCGTCTCAACATCGCCGGCCGCAGCATCGGCATCGCCCAGGCGGCCTTCGACGCCGCGCTCCGATACTCCCGGGAGCGTCGTGCCTTCGGGCAACCCATCGGGGACTTCCAGGCCGTCCAGCTCAGGCTCGCCGACATGGCCACGCAGATCCAGGCCGGGCGCGTCCTCACCTGGTGGGCCGCCGCGCGCAAGGACCGGGGCGAACGGGCCGACACCGAGACGGCGATGGCCAAGCTCTTCGCCTCCGAGGCCGCGCTGCGGGCCGCCCTCGACTCCATGCGGATCCACGGGGGCTACGGGTACTCGACCGAGTTCGAGGTCGAGCGCCTCTACCGGGACGCGCCCCTGATGGCGATCGGCGAGGGCACCAACGACATCATGCGGGTCCTGATCGCCCGCGCTCTCGCCCGCGAGGTCGGCTAGTTTTCTCGGGGGGTCTCGGAAGACCCCCCGATGCCCCCCCTCGTTGCGCCGG
>JBIOTN010000223.1:0-66744 GCA_044866005.1 Candidatus Rokuibacteriota bacterium
CAGGGTGGCCACGGTCCAGAGCGAGGGCCGAACGCGCTGGAAGGCCAACTTGAGAATGGCGTTCAACCCCTCCGTGGCCAGCGCCACCCCGGTGAGGGTGGCGGCGGCACGAGAGTCCTTCCGCTTCGCGGACCACACGATCACCAGCACCACGATCGGCAGCACCACCGCGGCTGACCCGACCGTGGAGAGGATCTGCATGACGCGGTCGAGGAGTGGATCGCCCAGCCGGTGCAGCGCGAGGCTGACGGTCCGGTCGAACGCCGTCGCCTCCCGGGTCACGACGTCCTCGGCGATCTTCACAAACAGTGAGACCGCGGCGAGGTTGGCCCCGACGAGGATCAGCTCCCGGAGCGTGAGGGCCGCGGGCACCCAGCGCTCAGCTTCGGCGAGGAGTCTCGGCCAGTACCGTCGGCCCAGCGCGACGAGCGCAACGGCGATGACCACTCCCACGGCGAACAGTCCCGCCCGCCCGAGCCATCGGTGCAGGAGATCCCAGCTCTGCCCGAAGAGATCACCCGCAAGGCCAACGGCGGTCGCCCAGGCGAGGGCGCCGGCGGCATTGTAAACAAGGAACCAGCGCCAGGGCAGGCGGCTGATCCCGGCGAACAGGGCGGCAAAGACCCGCACGCCCGTGACGAACCGAGCGAAGAAGACGGTTCTGGCGCCATGCCGGGCGAAGAAGGCATCGAGCGCGACGAGCCGGGTGGGGGTGAGGCCGACGAGCGGCCCGTACCGCTCCGCGAGCGGCCGCCCGCCGCGGCGCCCGATCCAGTAGCCCGCATTGTCGCCCAGGATCGCGGCCACGACGGCCAGTCCGATGACCCACGGGAGCGAGAAGAGGCCCCGGTGGGCCAGGAAGCCGGCAGCCAGGAGGATGGTTTCGCCCGGCACCGGCACGCCGGCGTTTTCAAGCAGGACGCCCAGGAAGACGATCGGGTAGCCGTATTGGGACAGCAGGGAGCCGAGCCATTCAGGCATGCGGATCACCCATCGGAGCTCGGGCCTCAGTTCCCAGCACACCCTGTTGCCGGGCACCGGATGGAGTCGCGGACAAGACTTGAGCGAAGAAGCGTAACTCGACCGCCGGCTGGTCACGTTGTCGCCGAGGCGTGAGCGACTCACGCGCGAGGCTCCGAACCTGATGGGCCGCGCTCGGGTGGAACACGGCATCGGTCCGGCCACTGGCCAGCCCAGGATACGCGGATGAACCGTTGCGTTAAGACGGCACCGGGGCCGCGGACAGGCCGGCGGTCGTCGCGCCGCGCGATCTACCGCGGCGCGTTGACGCGCATGAGGTAGCGGTAGGGGTCGCTCGTCATCACGGCGCCGCCGGAGACGAGGAGCACGGCGCCCGAGACCCAGGCCGCCTCGTCCGAGGCGAGATAGACGGCCGCCCCTGCGACGTCGGGCGGCTGCCCCACGCGGCGGAGCGGGTAGAAGGCGGCGCGCAGGCGGCGGTCGGCGTCGGTCGCGAGCCACGGCGCCGTCATCGGGGTCTCCACCAGCGCCGGGGCGATGGCGTTGACGCGGATCCCGTGCTGCCCCAGCTCGACTGCCGCGGTCTGCGTCACCATGTTGATGGCCGCCTTGCACGCGCCGTAGATCAGCTCGCCTCCCGGCGCGGCGTAGAAGCTGTCGATCGAGCTCATGAAGATGATCGAGCCGCCAGTCCCCTGACGCCGCATCGCGCGCGCCGCGGCCTGGGCCCCGAAGACCTGGGCCTTGAGGTTCAGGCGGACCATGCGCTCCCAGCCGTCCTCGGTGATGTCGAGGAGCTCGCTCCAGCCGCCCGCGATGGAGGTGTCCCCGCCCGCATTGTTCACCCAGGCGTCGAGCTTCCCGAACCGCGCGACGGCCGCCTCGGCCAGCGCGTGGAGCTGGCCCACGTCGGTGACGTCGGTCGGCCGGACGACGGCCCGCCGCCCGGCCGCCTCGATCTCCCGCGCGAGGGCCTCGAGGTCGGCGGCGCTCCGTGCCGCCAGGACGACGTCGGCGCCCTGCCGGGCGAAGGCGAGGGCGATGGCCCGGCCCAGGCCGCGGCTCGCGCCCGTGACGACGCAGGACTTCCCCGTGAGCGAGAACATGGGACGCCTCCTCGGCTACTACGACAGGTCCACCCAGACGCTCTTGACCTCGGTGTAGAGGTCCATCCCCGCCGCGCCGAGCTCACGGCCGAAGCCGGATTCCTTGAAGCCGCCGAAGGGCAGGGCGGCGTCGTAGAGGTTGTAGGCGTTGACCCACACCGTGCCGGCCCGGATGGCCCGCGCGGCGCGGAGCGCCTTGCCCACGTCGCGGGTCCACACGGCCGCGGCGAGCCCGTAGAAGGTCTCGTTGCCCTGGGCGATCCCGTCGTCCAGGTCCTTGAACGGGATCACCGCGAGGACGGGGCCGAAGATCTCCTCGCGGGCGATCTTCATCGCGTTGGTGACCCCGCTGAAGATGGTCGGCTGGAGGAAGTAGCCCTTGCCGTTCCCGACCGCGGCCCGCCCGCCGCCGGTCACGAGCTTGGCCCCTTCCTTCTTCCCCGCCTCGACGTACCCGAGCACCGTGTCGAGCTGCTGTCGGGAGACGACGGGGCCCATGCGGGTGGCCTTGTCGAGCGGGTCGCCGACCTTGAGGCCCTTGACGCGCTCGGTGAGCTTGTCCAGGAACTCGTCGTGGACCCGCTGCTCGAGGAGGAGCCGCGAGCCCGCCGCGCACACCTCGCCCTTGTTGTAGAAGATGCCGGTCAGCGCCCCGCGCACCGCGGCTTCCACATCGGCGTCGGCGAAGACGATGTTGGGCGACTTGCCGCCGAGCTCGAGCGAGACGCGCTTGAGGCTGCCCGCGGCCTCGCGCATGATCGACTTGCCCACCTCCGTCGAGCCGGTGAAGGCGATCTTGTCCACGCCCGGGTGCCGCACGAGCGCCATGCCCGCCTTGCCCCCGGGGCCGGGCACCACGTTGAAGACGCCCGCGGGAAGCCCCGCCTCGGCCGTGAGCTGGGCGAACTTGAGGGCCGTGAGCGGCGTGAGCGAGGCCGGCTTGAGGACCACCGTGTTGCCGGCGGCGAGGGCCGGGGCGATCTTCCACGTGGCGAGGAGGAAGGGGAAGTTCCACGGGACGATGGCGCCGACGACGCCGATCGGCTGGCGGAGCGTGAAGGTGAAGGCACCGTCCCGGAGGTTCAGGGTCTCGCCGTGGATCTTCGTCGTCCAGCCGGCGTAGTAGCGGAGGACCTCCGCGGCGAACGGCAGCTCGACTTTGCCCGAGTCGAAGAGCGTCTTCCCCGTGTTGACGCTCTCCAGGCGCGCCATCTCGTCGAGGTTCGCCGTGACGAGGTCGGCGAGCTTCCACAGGAGGCGTCCCCGCTCGGCGGCCGGCATCTTCGGCCAGGGGCCCTGGTCGAACGCGCGCCGCGCGGCCTGGACCGCGAGGTCGATGTCGCGCTCGTCGCCCTTCGCCACACGCGCGCTCTCCTCCTCGGTCGCGGGGTTGATGGTCGCGTACGTTTCCCCGGAGGCCGGGGCGTGCCACTGGCCGCCGATGAAGACCTGATCCGTCTGCATGGGTCCTCCTCCGAATGCTGGCGCGGGGTGGTGGCTACGAGTCTACCGTGCCTCCGCAGCGACGAAAAGCGCCGGGGCGTCTCCGCGCCCATACAGGGGTGGTCGCTCGACTGGCCCGCGAAGTCCTTATGGAGGCTGACCTCGCGGCGCTGACGGACCCGTGGCACGGCGGTCGCAACAGGCCGGGCGGGGAAGCCGTGGTTCTTCGACCTTCAACCTGCACAGGGAGGTGGCGCATGGTGTCGGCCGGTCATCGAGCGGTGCACGTGTTCATGGGGCTCCTGGTGCTGGTGACGGCGCTCGGGATCGGGCCGGCCTTCGCGGCCGACCCGGCCCCGCCGGCGCAGGCCCACTCGACCGAGCCCACGGTGCGGGGCGTCGTGCGGGCGTCGAGCGCCACGGCGCTGTCTCTCGACGTCGGCACGCCGGGGAAGGAGCGGCGCTTCGCCGTCAACGACCAGACCGTCGTCATGTCCATGAAGCCGATGAAGCGGATCGCGGTGACGGAGCTGCGGAAGGGCGATCTCGTGACCGTGGCCTACGTCGAGGACGGCGGCCGCGCGGTCGCGAAGCGCGTGTGGCGGCGGCCCGCCCAGCCCGACGGCGGCGGCGCCGCCGGGAAGGTGGACGCGGCGGCGCGCCGCTGACGCCGCGGACGCGGCGGCGCGAAGGGGTGCGGCGGGCGCGGCGGCGACGGCCTCGGGAGGACGCCGGGGTCGCGATCGTCGGCGCGCCGCGCCCTCACCGCGCCGGGAGCCCCGAGCGCTCGGCGAGCTCGAGCGCGGCCTCGGCCAGGCCGACGACACGGTCCTCGAAGGCGGCGAAGCGGGCGTCCTGCGTCTGCCCCCGGTGGTACCGGACGTAGATCTGCTGGACCACGACCGCGACCTTGTAGAGCGCGAAGGTCTCGTAGAAGGCGATCCGCGCGACGTCGCGGCCGCTCCGCGCGGCGTAGCGGGCGAGGACCTCCGCGCGCGTCAGGAAGCCCGGCTCCGCCGTGACCTGGCTGACCGACTGCCGCCGCGCCGGTGGGTCGGTCGGGTCGGCCCAGTAGCAGAGGAGCAGCCCGAGGTCGACGAGCGGGTCACCGAGCGTCGCCATCTCCCAGTCGAGGACGGCCACGACGCGGCCCGGGTCGGCGGGGTCGAGCATCAGGTTGTCGAGCTTGAAGTCGTTGTGCAGCAGGGTGGGCGGGAGCGCGGGCGGGACGCGCTCGGCGAGCCAGCGCGCGAGGTCGCGGATCGCCGGGATCTCGCGCGTCCGGGCGCGCTCGTACCGCTCCGCCCAGCCCCGGACCTGTCGCTCCACGAAGCCGGCGGGGCGGCCGAGGCCCCCGAGCCCGGCCGCCTCCCAGTCGAGCGCGTGGAGGGCGACCAGCGTGTCCACCGTCGCCTCGCTCACGCGGCGGCGGAGGGCGAGGTCGCCCCCGATCTCCGGCGGCACGCTCGCGCGCACCACCAGCCCGCGGCGGCGCTCCATGACATAGAACGGCGCCCCGATGATCGCGGGATCCTCGCAGAGGAGGTAGGGCCGGGGGGCGGGCGGGAAGACGCGCCAGAGCGGTGCCAGGACGCGGTACTCGCGCGCCATGTCGTGGGCGGTCGGGGCGATCGGCCCGAGCGGCGGGCGGCGGAGGACGTAGGCCTGGTCGCCGAAGCGCAGGAGGTAGGTGAGGTTCGAGTGCCCGCCGGGGAACTGGCCGACGGCGAGCGGGACGTCCGCGCCGGGGAGTCGCCCCCGGAGGTAGCGGGCGAGCGCGTCCCAGTCCAGCGCCTCGTCGGCGCGGACCGGGGCGGTATCAGGCTCCATCCTGCCGGGCCGCGAAGCGAGGACGCCGGGACGCGACGCCTATCGGCCCGGCTCCTGGAAGTCGCGAAGGATCCGACGGGCCACCACCATCCGGTGCACTTCGTCCGGGCCGTCGTAGATCCGTGCCGCGCGGGCCTCGCGATAGAAGCCCTCGAGCGGCGTGTCGGCCGAGATGCCGGCGGCGCCGTGAGCCTGGATCGCCCGATCGATGACGTCGATCAGGACCCGGGCGCCGAAGAACTTGATGAGCGAGATCTCGAGCCGCGCGTCGAGCTTCTGATCCATCTTCCACGCCGCGTGGAGCGTCATGAGCCGCGCCGCCTGGATCTCGGCGGCGGAATCGGCGATCCAGTTCTGGATCGTCTGCTTCTCCGCGAGCGCGGACCCGAAGGCCTCCCGCCGCGTCACGTGGCGACACATCAGCTCGAGGCTCCGCTGGGCGACGCCGATCCAGCGCATGCAGTGCTGGATGCGTCCCGGCCCGAGTCGGGCCTGCGCGATCTTGAAGCCCGCGCCGCGCGGGCCCAGGAGGTTGCCGGCCGGGACGCGGCAGTCCTCGTAGCGGATCTCGCAGTGCCCGCCGCGCGCCCGGACGTGTCCCATGACGGGGACCTGGCGGACGATCCGGAAGCCCGGCGTGTCGGTCGGGACGATGATGAGGCTGAACCGGCCGTGGGGCCCGGCGTCGGGGTCGGTCCTGGCCATCACGATCGCGAACGCCGCGCCCACCGCGCCCGTGGTGAACCACTTGTGCCCGTTGATCACCCAGGTGTCGCCGGCGAGGACGGCCGTGGTCCGGAGGTCTGTCGGGTCCGCGCCCGAGACCTCCGGCTCCGTCATCGAGAAGCAGGAGCGGACCTCGCCGGCCACGTTGGGGCGGAGGTAGCGGCGCTTCTGCTCCTCGGTGCCGTAGAGGTGGAGGACCTCGCAGTTGCCGGCGTCCGGCGCCTGGCAGCCGAAGACGATCGGGCCGATCGGGCTGCGCCCGATGATCTCGTTGACCAGGGCGAGGCCGACCACCCCGATCCCCATCCCGCCGACCTCCTCGGGCATGTGGGGCGCCCAGAGGCCGCGCGCCTTGACCCGCGCCTGGAGCGCGCGCAGCCGCTCGAGCGGGAGCCCTTCCCCCTCGTCCACCATCTCCCGCTCCGCCGGATAGACCTCGCGCTCCATGACGTCCGTCACGGCGGTCCGGATCTGGTCGAGCTCGGGCGGAATGCTGAAATCGATCATGGAGGACGCCTCCTCGAGCGGGCCGCAGCGGTCTGGGCGGCCCCAGTATAGCCGAGCGCGGGCGAGCGCTGGCAGCGCGGACCGCGGCCGCGAGGCTCGCCCCGGCGGGGCCGCGCGTGTTTGGCGGCGCGCCGGATTTGCAGTAAGATCGGACGGCCGTGGGCCCGGGGCCGGCGCGCAGGCCGCCGCGTGCCCCGGTGGAGGTGATGTGGGCCTAGCCATCTTCGACTTGCTGCGCGGGGGCGCCGCGCTCGCCGCGGTCGTCCTCGCGATCTCCGTCATCCGGACGGTCTGCCGGCGACCGCCCCTCCGGCGCCTGAGCCTCGCCCTCTCGCTCGCCGCCGCCGCCGGCGGCCTCGCCCTCTTCCGCTACCTCGTCCCGTCGAGCGCCGAGCGGCTCGCCCCGTACCTCTTCGTCGGCTACCTGTTCGCGCTGGCTTACACCGCCTTCAAGCTCGTCGAGGTGATCCTCCTCGACGTCGTCACGGTACGCCAGGGCGGCGCGCCGCCGCCCGCGATCCTGCGCGACATCGTCTCCGCCATGTTCGCGGCCCTGATGCTGGTCATGCTCCTCCGCGCCGGGCTCGGGGTCGACGTCACCACCCTCGTGGCCACCTCCGCGGCGCTCTCCATCGTGCTCGGCTTCGCGCTCCAGGAGACCCTCGCCAACCTGTTCGCCGGCCTGGCCCTGATGATCGAGCGCCCGTTCGAGCCGGGCGACTGGGTGCGGTTCGGCGAGCGGGTGGGCCGGGTGAAGGAGGTGAGCTGGCGCGCCGTCAAGCTCCAGCTCCTCCGGCAGGAAGACTCCCTGGTCATCCCCAACAGCGTGGTGGCGAAGAGCGAGATCGTGAACCTGAGCCAGCCCACCCCCCTCCACGGCCAGTCCGTCGAGGTCGGCGTCGCCTACGGGGAGCCCCCGAACCGGGTCCGCCAGGTCCTCATCGACGCCGCCCTCGAGGTCGAGGGGGTGGCGCGGGAGCCGCGACCGCGCGCCGCCGTGCTCCGGTTCGACAATTTCGCGGTCGTCTACCGGCTGACCTACTGGATCCAGAGCTTCGCCCACGTCTACGACATCGAGGGCGAGGTCCTCGCCCACATCTGGTACGCCTTCCGTCGCCACGGCATCCAGATCCCCTTCCCCATCTCCGACGTGCACTGGCGGGACGCCGGCGTGGCGGAGAGCGCGGCGCGGCACCAGGAGCTCGCGCGCGTCGCCGGGCTGCTCCGGAGCGTGGACTTCCTCGCCGCGCTCACGCAGGACGAGATCGACCGGCTGACCGCCGCGGTGCGGTTCGAGCCGTTCCCCGGCGGGATGGTCGTCGTCCGGCAAGGCGACGCGGGGGACAGCCTCTTCGTCATCGCCGCGGGGCGCGTCCAGGTGACCGCCCAGCCGCCGGGCGGCGGTGCGGAGCGCCTGATCGCGGTGATCGAGGCCGGCAACTACTTCGGCGAGATGTCGCTCCTGACCGGGGCGCCGCGCTCGGCGACCGTCCGGACCCTGGAGGACACGGAACTGCTCGTCCTGACCCGCGACGCCTTGCGGCCGCTCCTCGTCAGCGACCCCGCCGCGGCGGAGCGGCTCTCGCAGACCCTGGCGAAGCGCAAGGCCGAGCGCGACGACACGCTGCAACCGGTGAGCGTGGAGTCCCCCGTGTCGGGCGGCGACGTCTCGCCGTTCCTGCTGAGCCGCATTCGCCGGTTCTTCGGCCTGCTCGGGGGCGAGAGCTGAGGGCGGAGCGGCGGACGGATCGCGCCATGGTGAGGCTCTCGGTGATCTACCAGGGCCGCCCGCAGGATCCCGCGGCCTTCGACGACTACTACTGGTCGAAGCACCTGCCGACGGTCGTCCGCTGGCCGGGGGTCCGGCGGGTCGAGGTGGCGCGGGGCGAGCCAGGCGACGAGATCTACCAGATCTGCGACATCTACTTCGACTCGACCGAGGCCTTGCGCGCCGCGCTCGCGTCGCCGGAGCGCAAGGTCTCCCTCGAGGACGCCCGGCGCTTTCCCGCCTTCGAGGGCCAGGTCAAGCGGCAAGTCTTCGAGGTCCGCCCCTTCTCCACGCCGCCTGCCCGCTGAGCTCGACCGGAGGGGCCGCGACGGTCCCCGTCGACGGTCCTAGGGAGGCTCGATCAGGATCACCGTGACGTCGAAGAGCAGGGTCTGCCCCGCCAGCGGGTGGTTGAGGTCCAGCACGACCGTCCCGTCCTTCACCTCGCGCACCCGCGCCCACAGCTCCCGCCCGCTTCGGGTCTGAGCGAGCAGGCGCGCCCCGACGCGCCGGGCGGTCGGGGGCACGCGGTCCAGGGCTACCTCCGTGACCGCGTCGGGATCGACGGGACCGTAGGCCTCTGCCGGCGTCACGGTGATCTGCTTCCGCTCGCCGACCTTCATCCCCAGGAGCGCGCGCTCGAGACCCGGGATCAGCTCGCCCCGGCCGATCGTCACGACGAGCGGCGCGCGGCCACGGGTTCCGTCGAGGAGCTGGCCCGTGTCGCTCCGGAGCGCGTATTCGAGGTGGACCACGGAACCGGGCTGGACATCATGGGCCTCGTCGATGGGGCGGAGCTCCGGCGCCGGCTCCGTCGCGCTGTCCGGTGAGGCGGCGGGGCCGTCCGCCGTCTCGGCGGCCGCGGCGCAGCGCAGGCCCGCCCCGCCGGCCAGCGCCAGGCCCACCAGCAGCACCATGGCGGCGCGGCGACCGCGATGCCGGGGCGCGAGCATGGCGCCATGCTACACCGGGCGGCGGCGGACCCCGGCAAAGTGGGTGATTCCCGGGTGTCTGCCTGTCCGACGACCCCGTTCCCCTTGGAACATGAGACGGCCGACCCGCCCGCCGCGGGCGCCATAAGTCATCGGGCGACAACGCCTCCCGGCACTGCGGGGCGGCTGGCAGCGGGGTTGCTGCCCTTCCTCCGCGACGGCGGGAAGAACTCTGTCCGGTGCGCGGACAGCCACCCGGTGGCCACCGCCGGAAACCGCTAGAGAAGGAGGATGTCATGGTGCGATTCCTGACGGTTCTGGCCGCGAGCGCGGCGAGCCTCGCGCTGGTCGTTGCGCCGGTCATGGCGCAGACCCAGACGCCGACGCCGCGTCCGGCTCCTGGCGCGCCCGGGGCGGCCCCGGCTCCCGGCGTCGAGAAGCCGAGCATGAAGGAGGTCGAGGGGACGGTGAAGAAGGTCGACCCGGCGGCCAAGTCGGTCCAGGTCTCCTCGGGCCTGCTCGGCCTCTTCGGGGCGACCCTCGAGGTGACCGACGACACCAAGATCCAGGTCCAGGGCAAGGAAGGCGCGTCGCTCGCGGACATCCAGGAGGGGGCGAAGGTGAAGGCCTCCTACGAGAGCCGCGACGGCAAGAACCTGGCGAAGAGGATCGAGGTGATGCCGGCGGAGGAGAAGACCTCGAGCCCGGCCGGGTCGCCGGCGCGGCCGCTGCCGCCGGCGGGCAGCCCGAGCCCGGCCCCGAGCGGGTCGTCGGCCCCGCCGCCCGCGGGGCAGCCGAAGACCCCGTAACGCCGCCTCGCGCGGGTGGACCCTAGGATCGCGGGCGTGGCCGGGGCCTCCTCCGGCCGCGCCCGTGCCGTCTCCGGGGTCGCCGCCCCGCGTGGAGAAGGAGGACCGAGGATGAAGGTGCAGGACATCATGACCCCGAATCCCGCCTGCTGCACTCCCGAGGACACGGCGCAGCGCGCCGCGCGCCTCATGAAGAACCTCGACGTCGGCGCCATTCCCGTGGTCGACAGCGAGCAGGCGCGGCGGCCCGTCGGGATCGTGACCGATCGCGACCTCTGCTGCGGCGTCATCGCGAGCGGCGCCGACCCCACGACCGCGACGCTTCAGGACCACATGACGACCGGGCCCATCTGCTGCCGGCCCGACGACGAGGTCGAGCACGTGAGCGAGCTCATGCAGGAGCGGCAGATCCGCCGCGTGCCGGTCGTGGACGAACAGGGCGCGCTCTGCGGCATCGTGGCGATGGCCGACCTGGCCGTCAAGGCGCCTCGGCAGGGCAAGGCCGGGGAGACGATCCGCGAGGTGTCGGAGCCGAGCTCGCAGGCCGAGCGCCAGCGTGTGGCGTGACGCGATGGGAGGCGGCGCGGACCGCCGCCTCCAGCACGCCGGGCCCGCGCGGCGGCCGCCGCGTCCCCGCGCGGCGCCGCGTTCGGATGCGCCCAGGGCCTCTACTACGCGGCGACCGGCGTGTGGCCGCTCCTCAGCATGCGGACCTTTCTGCGGGTGACCGGCCCGAAGACCGACCTCTGGCTCGCCAGGACGGTCGGGGTGCTGGTCGGAAGGGGGGCGAAGCCCCCCGTCCGAAGTAGCGGTCAGCGGCCCGCCCGCGCCCACTCGAGCAAGCCGGCGAGCGGGCGCGTGTTCACGACCTGGTCGGGCCCCACCCACGCCCGGCGGGCGGTGGCGACCCCCAGCGCGATGTTGTCGAGCTCCGAGAGGTAGTGGGTGTCCGTGTCCACGGAGAGGGTGAGGCCGAGGTCCCGCGCGCGTCGCGCGTGGACGTCCTTGAGGTCGAGCCGGTGGGGCGACGCGTTGATCTCCACCGCCTTTCCGTGCCGCTTCGCCGTGGCGAAGACCTCCTCCAGGTCGACGTCGTAGGGGTCCCGCGAGCCGAGCAGTCGTCCGGTCGGGTGCACGAGGATCCGGACGTGCGGGTTCTCGAGCGCGCGGCAGATCCGCCGGGTCATCTCGGGCCCGGCCTGCTTGAAGCGCGAGTGGACGGCGGCGAGCACCACGTCGAGCTCCGCGAGGACGTCGTCCGGGAAGTCGAGCGACCCGTCGGCCAGGATGTCGCACTCCGAGCCCGCGAGGATCCGGATCCGATGGTTGGCCTGGAGCGCCCGGATCTGCCGGATCTGGTCGCGGACCTGCTCCGGCGTCAGCCCGCGCGCAATCGTCGCCGATCGCGAGTGGTCGGAGACGATGATGTACTCGTAGCCCCGCGTCTCCGCCGCGGCCACGAGAGCTTCCAGCGGGTGGTGGCCGTCGGACCACTCGGTGTGGGCGTGGAGGTCGCCGCGGATGTGGCCGAGCTCCAGGAGCGGGGGCAACGTCCCCGCGAGCGCCGCCTCGATCTCGCCGGTGTCCTCGCGCAGCTCAGGCGGGATCCACGGCAGGCCAACCGCCGCATACACCTCCCCCTCGGTCGCCCCGGCGATCCGGCGGCCCGCCTCGTCGAAGACGCCGTACTCGCTGATCTTGAGCTTCCGCCGGACGGCCAGCTCGCGCAGCTTGACGTTGTGGTTCTTGGAGCCCGTGAAGTACTGGAGCGCGGCCCCGAAGGCCTCGGGCTCCACGACCCGCAGGTCCACCTGGATGTTCTCCCGGTGCTGGATCGAGGCCTTGGTCTCGCCGCGGGCCAGGACGCGGGCGACCGAGGGCAGGCGGACGAAGCGGTCGAGGACCGCCGCCGGCCGGTCCGACGTCGCCAGGATGTCGATGTCGCCCACCGTCTCGACGCGCCGGCGCAGCGAGCCCGCGACCTCGATGGCCCGCGACGCCGGCTCCCCGCGGAGGGCACGAACGAGGCTATCCGCCAGCGCGAGGGCCTTCCCGAGCGGCAGGCGCGCCTGACCGAGCTTCCAGGTCTCGATCCCGCGCAGGATGTTCTCGCACGTCTTCTGGCGGATGCCGGGGACCGTCAGGATCGTCCCGGCCCGGCAGGCCTGCTCCAGGCTCTCCACCGAGTCGATGCCGAGCCGCTCGTGGAGGAGCTTCGCCGTCCTCGGGCCGATGCCGGGCAGGCTCATGAGCTCGCGGACGCCCCGAGGCAGCCCCGTGCGCAGCTCCTCCACGTATCCCATGGTGCCGCGCTCCGCGTACTCGCGGATCTTGGCGGCGAGGTCCGCGCCGATCCCCGGGATCTTCTTCCCCGCCGCGAGGGCCTGGAGGATGTCCTCGCCGAGGCCTTCGAGCTGCTCGGCGGCCCGCCGGTACGCGCGGATGCGGAAGACGTTCTCCTGGCGGATCTCGAGGAGGTCCGCGATCTCGTGGAAGAGCCCGGCGACCTCGAAGTTCCGCATGGGTCCATGATACCGGCGCGCCGCGCGCCGCGTTGACGGTTCGGCGCCCCCGTGGTAGTGCTCGAAGGCGTGACCGCGGACGGCGACGCCTTCATCCCCGCCTGGGCCTGGGTGCTGCTCGAGCCCTACGTCGACAAGTGCCTCGACAGCCGGCGCGTCGTGGCGGCCTCGGCGCAGGAGACCCTCGCCGAGCTGGCGCGGCTCTGGCCCGACCTCTCGTGCACGCTCATGGTCCAGGAGCCGTGGATGGGGACGATCCGCTTCAAGCGTCTGCTCCGGCTCCGTGGCGAGGAGATGCGGCCGTTTCTGGCGGCGCCCGAGGCGTTCCTCCGCGAGCGGTTCGGCGGCGGCAAGTTCAAGGTGAACTTCCACCACGGCCTGCACTTCGTCTCGACCAAGAACTTCAGGCCGGAGGGGCCGCCACGCTGGCGGGAGCTGCCGGAGCTCGACGAGGCGTGAGAGCGGCGGCGCCGGGGCGCCGCGCGAGCGTCAGCCGGTCGTGGAGGCCGGGATCTCTTCCGCGCGGCGGACGGCCTCGAGGATCTGCTCCGCCTCGTAGAGCCGGAAGCCGTCCGCCTGATAGATCAGGCGATAGCCGCTTTCCCGCCAGAGCGTTTCGTCGGTCGAGCTGAGGGGCTCGCGGCGCTCGCCGACGCGACGCTCCGCCTCGGCCGGCCACCCCGCCGGGTCGGGCTCCCCGGCGTGACGGTCGGGGATCACCTGGGCGCGGCCCTCGAACTGGTGTCGCATGAACGCGTAGAGCTCGGGTCGATCGCGGTCCACCACGATGAGCCAGCGAAACTGGGTCGCGACGAGCCAGTTCACCACACGGGCGACGAAATACCCGCGCGTCTCGAGCGCGCCGTCCGGGCGCGCCCGCCGTTCTCCGGCCCGGCGGTCGGGGTACGCGTCGTCGGGCGCGCGGACGCGCCGGTCGCGCGTCCGGCGGTCCCAGATGACGCCGCCGATGGTGTCCTGGAGCTGCCGATAGATCCTGGTCTCTCCGCGACGGACGACGATGACGTAGCGTGAGCTCCGGCGCATACCGGGTGGCGGATGAAGCACGTGGCGTGCCATCGCCGAGGGGCGCGGAAGCCCGCCCGCGCCGCGCCGATGGCGCCGCGTGCCGCCCCCCGAGGCCGGGCGCGGGCCGATCTTGACCGCGCGCATGGCCAAATCCCGACCATTTCCCAACTGAGAGACGGGCGGCGCGGCGCGCCGGCCGGGACGGCTTGACGGCACCCGCGTCTTGGCTATGATGCCCGCAACGACCCCGGCGGAGGCGCCAGCATGGCGGACGATTCGACCCGGAAGCTCCTCAAGGTCTTCGGCGTCGCGGTGACCGAGTGCGAGGATGCCCTCGCCGCCCTCACGGCGGCGCTCCGCGAGCCGTCCGGCGGCGGCCCGGCGCCGGTCGACGCGGTCGAGGCCTACGGCAAGGCGGCGCGCGAGCTGTCGGCGCGATGGAGCGAGGTGAGCCGCCTGATCCTCGACTACCACGTGCGCGCCCAGCAGGCCGTCGAACACCACCTTCGCGCGCGCGGGTCGGCCTAGGACATCGGGGGGGCCTCGGAAGACCCCCCCGATGCCCCCGTCGTTGCGGCGGCAAAGACGCCACTCGGAGTGGAACGTCCCGAGCGTTGCGGTGCGCCGGCTTACTCCGACAGGCGCCTAGGTTTCTCGGGGGATCGGCGCACCCCGCGCCGTACAATGGGGGGGACGCTGGCGGCGCGCCCCCCGAACCGCGACCCGGCGCGCGTCGCCTCCCGGGTCGGGTCGGACAACGGCTGGGTCGCCGGGGAGGGCACTGGCATGAGAGCTCGGCTCGTCACCTGGTTGCTCGTCGCCGTCACGCTGGCCCTGCTGGCGCCGACCGCCGGCCGCGCCGACGTCTCCGTCAACGTCAACATCGGCGCGCCGCCGCCGCCCGCCATCGTGGTACCGGCGCCGCCCGCGCTCGTGATCGTGCCGGGGGTGCCGACGGTCCAGTACGCTCCCGCGCTCCAGGTCGACCTCTTCTTCTTCGACCACCGCTGGTACTACCCTCACGGCGGCTTCTGGTACGTGGGCCCCTCGTACAGGGGTCCCTGGCGGCCGATCGTGGTCGAGAAGCTGCCGCACGCGATCCTCGCCGTGCCGGTCAAGTACTACAAGGTGCCGCCGGGTCACTTGAAGAAGCTGGAGAGGGGCGGCCCCGGCGGCCCCGGGAAAGGCAAGGGCAAGGGACACGACTGAGCGCCGGGCACCGGCGACGAAAGGAGCGGAGATGCTGCGGGAGCGGCTGCTCGAACCCCGGTGGCTCGTCTACCTCGTCGTCGCATGGGGCGTGATGGTGGCGGCCGCTCCTCATCTGGCCGAGGCCGCGCCGCTGCCGCCGGCGCGGGCCGGGGACGCGAGCGGCGACCTCGAGACCGCGCGGGAGCTCCTCGAGCAGAAGATCGTCCGTGAGCGGCTCGGCGCGCTCGGCGTGTCGCCTGCCGACGTCGCAGCCGTGCTCGAGCGTCTGTCGCCGGCCGAGCGCGCGGAGCTCGCCGCCCGGGCCGACGAGCTCACCGCGGGCGGGGACAACGGCGTGACGTTCCTCGCCTTCGCCATCATCATCGGATTGCTCGTGATCCTCGTCCTCGAGCTCATGGGTCGGCGCGTCATCTCGCGGCCGTGACGGACGCGACGGATGGCCGGGCGCGGGAGCCGGACCGGGTCGGGCAGGAGCGTCCTGGCCGCCGCGCTGCTCGCCGCCGGCTGTGCCGGCGCAGCGCCGGCCCCGTCGGCCGGCCCGGACGGGGGGACGCCGCCCGCCGCGGGTAGCGCGCCGCCGTCCGTCACCGCCCCCGCGCCGGCCGACGTCCCGCCGGCCCCCCCGCCGGTCTCGTCGGTCCCCCCGCCCCCGGCTGTCCCCGGGCCCGTGCCGGGCCCCGCCCCGGCGCCGGCGCTGGAAAGCGCGGAGGACCGCGCCCTGGCGGCGCGCGTCGAGCGCGCGCTCGCCACCGATCCGGCGCTCCGCGACGCGGTCATCGAGGCGGTCGTCCGCCAGGGGCAGGTGACGTTGAACGGAACGGTCCCGGGCTTCCGCGAGCGCGCGCGGGCGATCGAGGCGGCGCTCCGCGTCCCCGGCGTCCGGAGCGTCCGGCCGCGTCTCGTCATCCAGCAGCCGTGACGGCGCGCACCCGACGCGACGCGAGCGGCGTCGACGTCGCGCTGCCCGAGCGCGCGTCCCGCATCGTCTCGCTGATCCCCAGCATCACCGAGCTCTTGTTCGCCCTCGACCTCGACGAGCGGATCGTCGGCGTCACGCGCTTCTGAACCGAGCCGCCGGCCCGGGTGGCCGCGAAGGCGAAAGTGGGGCGGGAGAAGGACCCCGACGTGGACCGGATCCGCGCGCTCGCGCCGGACCTCGTCGTCGCGAACGTCGAGGAAAACCGCCGAGACGTCGTCGAGCGCCTCCGCGCGGCCGGGGTCCCGGTCTGGGTCACCTTCCCGCGGACGGTGCGGGAGGGGATCGCGCTCGTCCGCGAGCTCGGCGAAGTCACGGGCACCGCCGCCCGCGCGGGCCCGCTCGCCGCCGATCTCACGGCGCGCTACGCGGCGACGGCGGAGGCGACGGCCGCGCGGCCGGCGGCCCGTGTGTTCTGTCCGATCTGGCGGGGTCCCTACATGACGATCAACCGCGACACCTACGTCGACGACATGCTCCGCGTCTGCGGCGGGGCGAACGTCTTCGCCGATCGGGCGGAGCGCTACCCGGCGGTCACGCTGGCCGAGGTGGCGGCCCGGGCGCCCGAGGTCATCCTGCTGCCGGACGAGCCGTACCGCTTCCGGGCGGCGCACCGGCGCGACTTCGAGCCCTATCCCGGGATCCCGGCCGTCGCGACGGGTCGCGTCCACCTCGTGGACGGGAAGCTCCTCTCCTGGTACGGGCCGCGGATCGCGGACGCGCTCGCGCGGCTTCCCGCGCTCCTGGGAGGGCCGCCGTCAGGGTGAGGGCGCGCCCGCGCCGGAGGCCAGCCCGGAGGCGGGCGGCGGCGGGCCGCTCCGCGTCGCGGGCTTCGGCGCGACGAGCTCGTCCCGCTTCGTCCGGAGCCGGTTGACGAGCTCGGCGTAGGACGAGTTGCGGATGATGCGGTCGAACTGTGTCCGGTAGTTCGCGATGAAGCTGATGTGCTCCACCACGACGTCGTAGATCCGCCACCGGTCCCCGCGCTTGAGCATCCGCGCCTCGACGGGCACCTCCGTGCCCTTCCTGGTCAGGAGCGCGGCGCGCACCACGGCGAAGTCGCCCTCGATGGACTCGCCGGTATACCGGACGCGCTCGCCGCCGTAGAGGTCGATCTTGCTGACGTACGTCCGCTCGAGCAGGTCGACGAACAGCTGGACGAATTCCGCCTGCTCCTCGGGCGTGCGGCCCGGCCAGTGGCGGCCCAGCGCTCGCCGGGCCGCTTCGGGCGCGTCGAACACCTCGATCGCCAGCTTCCGCACGGTCGCACGCTTGTCGGCCTGCGCGAGGGCCGGGTCCTCGAGGGTCCGGAGGATCTGCTCGGTGTACTGCCGCACCTCCTCGGTCGGGCTGCCGGCCCAGGCGGGCGCGCCGGCCGCGAGCGAGAGGGCGACCAGGATCGCGGCGCCGGCGGGGGAACGTCGTCGCTTCATCGCTACGTCCTCCATGCCTTCATTGTACCGGCGCGGAGGCGTGCGGGCGCGAGCCCCGGCGGCGACGGGTCGGCCGGAGGTGCCGGGGCCGCGCGCGCGCGACACGATCGAGGCGGGCGGGCCCGGGCGGCCGCAGCTCGAGGACCAGCTCGACCTCGACCGGCATGCCGCCGGCGAGGCCGCGGGCCGGCCGGAGCCAGACGAGGGGCGGACGCGCCGCGCCGAAGGCGCGGGCGAGCAGGGCCCGGGCGCCGCCGGTCAGCGAGGGGGTGAGGGCGCCCGGCGCGGCGTCGACGAAGCAGGTGACGGCCACGCAGCGCCGGACTCGCGCGAGCGAGCCGACGGTCGCCCGGGCCGCGGCGAGGGCGTTCCAGGTCGCCAGGCGCGCCGCCGCGCGCGCCTGGCGCAGCGTCAGGTCGGCGCCGACGCGCCCCCGGTAGACGAGCCGGCCGCGCGCTTCCGGGTCCTGCCCGGAGACGAAGAGGAGACCGCCCGCCGCCACGGCGGGCACGTATTGCGCCGTGGGACGGGGCGCTCGCGGTAGCGCGAGGCGCTCGCGGCTCCCGGCTGCGGATCGAGCCCGCCGGCCGGGCAGAGTGCCTCGCGCGGCCAAAGGGGGGGCGAGGCCCCTCCGATCGACTAGCGTCGGCGCCGGGCGCGGGTCCGGCGGACCGGGCCGCCGCGCCGCCGCGCCTTCGACCCCCGCGCCGCCGCGGCCGCGCGGGCGCGGCTCTCGCCGGCGCCGTCGGCGACCTCCAGGATCATCTCGATCTCGACCGCGATGCCGAATGGCAGCTCGGCCATGCCCACGGCCGACCGGGCGTGCCGGCCGGCCTCGCCGAAGACGTCGACCATCAGGTCCGAGAAGCCGTTGATGACCTTCGGCTGGTCGCCGAACCCGTCGGCGGAGTTGACCATGCCGAGGACCTTCACGACCCGCTTGACCCGGTCCAGGTTGCCGAGCGCCTCGCGGGTCGAGGCCAGGAGGTTCAGGCCGACGAGCCGGGCCGCCTGCGCGCCCTCTTCCACCGAGAGGTCGCGCCCCACCTTGCCGACGAAGGCCATGCGCCCGTTTTTCTGGGGCCCGTGGCCCGCGAGGAAGAGCAGGTTGCCGACACGCACGGAGCGCACGTAGTTCGCCATCGGGGTGGGGACGGCGGGTAGCTCGATCCCGAGCTCTTTCAGCCTGGCCTCTGCGCCCATGGGTGTCCTCCTGGCGGTTCTGGCGGGGTGGGAGGTCCCGGTTGTGACGGCGGTCATCATCCTAGGAGTGCCCCGCGGGGCTGTCAAGGCGCCTGCGTCACACCGGCGCGGCGGGATCGGGGTAGGTGAGGCTCGTGCCCTCCACGCGGGCGAATGGGGTGAGGGTGTGCAGGCGCGACGAGCGCGGGCCCATCAGGTGGCGCACCTCGACGCCGCGGATCGCGAGGGCGTCGGCGATCAGCGATCGATGACAGCGCCAGGGGACGGCCTCGGTGCAGGCGATTGCGGTCGGGGTGGCGGCGGCCAGCGCGAGCAGCTCCGCGAGCCCGGCGGTGAAGGCGGGCGTCGCCATGTAGTCCGCGTAGCCCCGGAAGGAGAGGTTCCGCCAGCCGGTGTTCGGCGAGTCCGGGCGCGGCTTCCGGAACCCGCCGAGCGCGGGGAGATGATGGTAGCGGATTCCGTGGGCGGGGAGCGCGGCCGCGACGGCCTCGCGGTTCCACTGCGGCGTGTGGCGCGAGCGGGGCACCGTGCGGACGTCGACCAGGAGCTCGACGCCCTCGGGGCGGAGGACGGCGAGGAAGTCGTCCACCGTCCGCGTCGAGAAGCCGACCGTGTGGAGAACCGCGGGCGCGGCTCCCCGCGTCAGGGGACGGTCACGACGAGCTTCCCGAACTGCTGGCCGTTCTTCAGATATGTCAGCGCCGCGGCCGTCTCCGCCAGCGGGAAGGTCCGGTCCACGACCGGCCGGAGGCGTCCCGCGAAGAGCTGACCCATGACGTCGCGGAACTCCTTGCGATTGGACATCGTCGAGCCGATGATCCGGAGCTGCTTCCAGAAGAGCATGGGGATGAGGGTCTCGCCGATCGGGCCCGAGGTGGAGCCGCACGTGACGAGACGGCCCCCCGCCGCCAGGGCGCGGATCGAGCCGGCCCAGGTGGCGGCGCCGACGTTGTCGAGGACGACGTCCGCGCCGCGCTTTCCCGTCCACTCGCGCACCGCCTTCGTCCAGTCGGTCTGCGTGTAGTTGACGCCCTCGTCCGCGCCGAGGGCCTTCGCCCGGCGGAGCTTCTCGTCGGAGCTCGACGTCACGAAGACCCGCGCGCCGCAGAGCTTGCCGATCTGCACGGCGGCCGAGGAGACCCCACCGCCGACCCCCAGCACCACCAGGTCCTCCGCCGGCCGGAGCGCCGCCTGGGTCACGAGCATGCGCCAGGCCGTCACGTTCACGAGGATGAAGGCGGCGGCGTCCTCGAAGCTCACGTGCGCGGGCAGGGGCAGGAGGTTCGCCGCCGGCACCGCGACCTGTTCGGCGAGGCCACCGGGGACGTGCTCGCCGATGATCCGGTACTGGACGCACATCGAGTCCTCGCCCCTGTCGCACCACTCGCAGACGCCGCAGGAAAGGCTCGGGTTCACCGCCACCCGGGTGCCGGTCGCCACGCCGGTGACCCCGGGACCGACGGCGGCGACCTCGCCGGCGATGTCGCAGCCGGTCCAGAAGGGAAGCGGGGTCTTGAGCGCCGGGAGCCCTCCGAGCACCCAGAGGTCGAGGTGGTTCAGCCCGCACGCCCGGACGCGGATCAGCGCTTCGCCCGGGCCGGCGGTCGGGGCGGGCACCTCCTCGATGCGGACCCGCTCGGGGCCGCCGAACTCGCGGAAGACGGCTGCCTTCATTGGCTCTGGCTCCTCCGTGGTCAGTCGCGTGCGGGGACCAGCAGCGCGAGAGCAGCGGGCGGCGACGATCGGGCCCGCCGTCGGCACGGCAGGCCTATTCTAACGTCCGCCGGCCGGGCCGAGAAGCGAGCAGCCCCGGCGTACGCGGGAGCGGGCCGAGACCCGAGCAGGTCAAGGACGCGAAGAGCCCGGGGGGAGGCAGGCCCGATGCCGTCGCCGAAGGGCGACGGCCGCGGCTTTGCCGCGAGGGCCGTCGGAGGGGGCTGTCGAAGCCCCCTCCGAAGTGAATCAGCGCCAGGAGCCGGGGACGAGCACCCACCCCCACCCATTCCAGATCCATTGCGGCGGGACGAAGACCGGGGGCGGCCCGGACGGCGAGCCGGCGCCGTGGCAGGCGCCACAGTGGTAGCCCCATCCGTGACCGTAGCCGCGACCGTAGTAGCCGAAGCCACGGTCGCCGGCGCCCCGGCCCCAGCTCCCGTCGCGAAAGCCGGGGCGCGCACGGTCGTCGACCCAGCCGGGGCGCTGGGGGATCGCGTAGGCCGGGGGCGACGCGGGCTCCCGCCCCGACCCGTACCCGGAGGGGTAGGCGGAGCCGCTCCCCGGCGCACCGCCGGCCAGGGCCGGCCCCGGCGAGGCGGACCCGACCACGACCCCGGCGAGGGCGAGCGCGACCCCGGTCGCCACGTGAGCCCGACGTCTCGAGCCAGTCGTCTCGCGCATCGCGATGCCTCCCGTCTTCCTCATGATGCCATCTTGGACGGACCAGCCGCCCGGCGTTATTCCGGCCCGAGCGCGACCGCCGCCCGCGTCACACGGGCGCCCCGCGCGCCGCCGGACGCGGCCCGCGGTGGGCCCGCGGCTTGACAAGCCGCGGGCGTGTCTGCTTAGATACCCGCAAGCACATCCCCTGTCTTGGCCGCCATCTACTCCGAGCTTTCGCGGGCCCCAACGGTCACGGCCGTCTGTCGTCTCCGGCAGACGGACTCCGGAGGCGAACGATGAGACACGCGCGCGGGACCCTGCTCCTCCTCGGCAGCCTGGGCCTCCTGATGGCCGCACTCCTGGCGTCGCCGGGCTGGGCGCAGGCGCCGATCCGGATCGGCGCTTCGCTCTCGCTCACCGGCACCTACGCCGCGCCGGCCCAGAACCAGCACCGCGGCTACCAGCTCTGCGCCAAGCAGGTGAACGAGAAGGGCGGGGTGCTGGGCCGCAAGATCGAGTTCGTGTTCTACGACGACCAGTCCCAGCCGGGCACGGGCGTGCGGCTCTACGAGAAGCTCATCACCCAGGACAAGGTGGACGTCATCCTCGGCCCCTACTCGTCCCCCGTCAGCGAGGCCGTCGCGAACGTCAACGAGAAGTACACCATGCCCATGATCGCGCCGATGGCGTCGACGACCTCCATCTTCAAGAAGGGCCGGAAGTTCATCTTCATGGTGCAGTCGCCGGCCGAGGTGTACCTGGAGGGGCTGATCGACATCGCCGCCCAGCGAGGCCTCAAGACGGTCGCGCTGGTCAACGAGGACACGCTCTTCCCCAAGGCCACGGTG
Organism: Candidatus Rokuibacteriota bacterium; assembly: GCA_044866005.1. GTDB lineage: Bacteria > Methylomirabilota > Methylomirabilia > Rokubacteriales > DASRDR01 > JBIOTN01. The sequence goes on from JBIOTN010000223.1 coordinate 21,702, forward strand.
CAGGGGACGATCGAGCTGGCCAAGAAGAAGGGCCTGCAGGTCGTCTTCGTCGAGGCCTACCCGAAGGGGAACACCGACTTCTCGGCGCTCCTGACCAAGGTCCGGGCGTCGAACGCCGACGTGCTGGGCGCGTCGACCTATTTCGACGACGCGGTGGCGATCACGCGCCAGATGAAGGAGCTGAACGTCAACCCCAAGATGTACGGGGTCACGGTCGGCGGCGACCTGCCGAAGTTCTACGAGCTGCTCGGGAAGAACGCCGAGTTCGTCTACGGCGCCTCCCAGTGGGAGCCCGAGCTCCCGTATCCCGGGTCCAAGGAGTTCGTCGAGGCCTACAAGAAGGAGTTCCCCGGCGCGGACCTCTCCTATCACTCGGCCGGCGGCTACGCCGGTTGCCAGATCATGGTGGAGGCGATCAAGCGGGCCGGGTCCCTGGATGGCGAGAAGATCCGGCAGCAGATCCTGAAGCTCGACACGAACACGGTCTACGGCGCGTTCAAGGTGGACCAGGACGGCTTCCAGGTCTCCCACAAGATGATCACGTTCCAGTGGCAGGACGGCAAGAAGGCGATCGTCTGGCCGGACGAGCTGGCGTCGGGGAAGGTCCGCTTCCCGACGCCGCCGTGGAGCCAGCGGTAGGCGCGTGACGCGCTGACGTCGCCGTGAACGGCGCCCGCCGGCCCTCCGGCGGGCGCCCGTGCGTTCGGGGACAGGTGTGAGCGTCTTCATCACGCCGACGATGGTCGGGCAGGTCGTCATCTCCGGCCTGCTGGCCGGCGCGCTCTACGCGATGGTGGCGCTCGGGCTCGCGCTCATCTTCGGGGTCATGCGTGTCATCAACGTGGCGCACGGCACGCTCCTGACGCTCGGCGCGTACACGACCTTCTGGTGGTTCCAGTGGCTCGGCGTCAACCCGTACCTGTCCCTCCTGGCCTCGATGCCGCTCATGTTCCTGCTCGGCGTGGTGCTCCAGCGACTGATGGTGAGCCGGGTCGTGGACGCGCCGGAGCTCTCCTCGCTCCTCCTCACCTTCGGCATCTCGATCGCGCTGGTCAACCTGATGCAGCTCGGCTGGAGCTCCGATCTCCGCTCGGTCGAGTTCCTCACGGGCGCGTTCCTCGTCGGGCCCTTCGCCTTCTCCAAGTCGCGGCTGGTCGCCTTCGCGTTCGCCGCCGCGATCACGCTCCTGGCGTTCTGGTTCCTCCAGCGGACGCGCTTCGGCAAGGCGATCCGCGCCACGTCGCAGAGCCGCGAGGTGGCCATGGTCTGCGGGGTGAACGTCCGGCAGGTCCACCTCTTCGCGTTCGGGATGGCGTCGGCGCTCGCCGCCGCGGGCGGGAGCCTGGTGGCCGTGATGGTGGCCATCCAGCCGGAGATGGGCCAGGTCTACACCTTCAAGTCGTTCCTGGTCATCGTGCTCGGCGGGGCGGGGAACTATCCGGGCGCGCTCCTGGGCGGGATGCTCCTGGGGCTCGTGGAGCAGCTCACGTCGCTCTTTCTGACCACCCAGCTCTCGGAGGCGGTGGCGTACGTGCTCCTGGTGCTCGTCCTCCTGGTGCGCCCGACCGGGCTCCTGGGAGGACGTGCGACGTGAAGTGGGCGCTCCTCGGGGCGCTCCTGGCCGCGCTCGTCCTCCTCGCCGCCTACCCCGTCGTCGCCTCGGGGTACGGGATCCGCTTCATGCTCCAGCTCTTCATGTGGGTCGCGCTCGCGCAGAGCTGGAATCTCATCTCCGGCCTGACGGGCTACGTCTCCTTCGGCCACGTCGCGTTCTTCGGCACGGGCGCCTACGCGGCCGCGATCCTCGAGGGGAGCCAGGGCTGGCCCTGGGCCCTCGCCGCGGTCGCGGGCGGCGTCGCCGCCGTCGTCCTGGCGCTCTGCATCGGGTACCCCTGCCTGCGCCTGAAGGGTCCGTATTTCGCCATCGCCATGCTGGGGCTCAACGAGGTGATGCGCGTGCTCGTGTCGTACTTCGAGGGGCTGACCGGCGGGGGGCTGGGGCTGTCGCTCCCCGCGCTCTACGCGAGCAGGGAGATCTACTACGCCATGGGGCTGGCGGCGCTCGTCGTGACGGCGGCCGCGCACCTCATCATCACGTCGCGGTTCGGCCTCCGCCTCATGACGATCCGGGAGGACGAGATCGCCGCCGAGGCCATGGGCATCGACACCGCGCGCTACAAGCTCTACGCGTTCCTCCTCTCGGCCTTCGTGCCGGGCGTGGTCGGTGGGCTGTTCGCGCGGGACCAGGGCTACATCGAGCCGGTCGCGGTCTTCCCGCTCGCCTTCACCATCACCATGATCGTCATGGCGCTCTTCGGCGGCAAGGGCACCGTGTGGGGGCCGGTCCTCGGCGCCGCGGCGCTCTTCGTCTTCCAGGAGATCGTCTGGGCGCGGTTTCTCTTTCTCCACCAGATCCTCTTCGGCGGCATCATCATCCTGGTGGTCCTGTTCATGCCGCGCGGCATCCTCGGCGTCCTGCAGCAGCGCTACCGGCTGCCGCGGTACGTGTGACGCCCTGCCGATGGAGCCGCCGATCCTCGAGATCTCCGACCTGACCAAGCGCTTCGGCGGCGTCACGGCGGTGAGCCGGTGCTCGCTCGCGCTCACGCCCGGACGCATCTACGGCCTGATCGGGCCGAACGGCTCGGGCAAGACGACGCTGTTCAACTGCATCACCGGGCTCGTCGTGCGCGACGCCGGCACGATCCGCTTCCGCGGGCAGCGCGTGGACGGCCTCCCCTCGCACCGCGTCGCGGCGCTCGGGATCGGCCGCACCTTCCAGGTCATCCGGGTCTTCCCCGAGCTCACCGCGCTCGAGAACCTCCTCGTCGTCTCGCGCGGCGAGCGGGAGGCGGCGCTCCGCCGGGCCCGCGAGCTCCTCGCCTTCGTCCGGCTGGACGGGCTGGAGGCCGAGTACGCGGGCAACCTCTCCTACGGGCAGCAGAAGCTCCTCGAGTTCGTCCGCGTGCTGATGATCGACCCGGCCCTGATCCTGCTCGACGAGCCCGCCGCCGGCGTCAACCGCACGCTGCTGAACGACCTGCTCGCGGCCATCCGGCGCCTGCGCGCCGAAGGGCGGACGATCCTGATCGTCGAGCACGACATGAAGGTCGTGATGGGACTCTGCGAACAGGTCTTCGTCCTGGACCAGGGGGAGAAGATCGCCGAGGGTCCGCCCGAGGCGATCCAGCGGGACGAGCGGGTCGTCGAGGCCTACTTTGGGCGCTGACGGGGCGGTGCGCGCGCCCTACCCGCGTCCGCTCGCGGAGGGCGCGGCGAAGGGAGAGGCCGCCTCCTGGCGGAGGCCCGCGAGCCCCACCCCCGCGCCCCGGCCGTCGCCGCCGGGAGGGCGGGCGATGCCCGTCCTCGCGGGCGTCGGCGTCGCGGGGACGGCGACGCTCGCGCTCGGCCTGACCGTGGGCTCGCTCGGCTGGCCGCTCGTCCACGACGCGCCGATCATGCACTACGTCGCGGCGCGCCTTCTCGGCGGCGCGACGCCGTACCGCGACTTCTTCGACATGAACTTCCCCGGCGTCTACCTGGTCCACGCGCTCGGGCTCGCCCTCCTCGGTGGGGGCGATGCCGGCTTCCGGGCCCTCGACCTCCTGCTCCTCGGCGGCACGGTGGCCGGGCTCGCCGTCACGCTCGTGCCCTTCGGGCGCGGCGCCGTCGCCGCCGGCGCGGCGCTCTTCTGGCTCTACCACGTGGCGGGGGGCGCCTGGCGCGCCGGGCAGCGGGACCTGATCCTCTGTCTGCCGCTGGCCTGGATGACCGCGGCCGCCCTCGCCGACGTCGCGAGGCCACGGCTCGGCCGCCTCGCGCTGGCGGGCGCGGCCCTGGGGGCGGCGGTCTGGATCAAGCCCCACGCCCTCCTGCTCCTCCCGCTCCTCGCCGCCCTGGCCTGGCGGCGGCCGCCCGGCTCGCGGGCCGCGGCGGTCGCGGCGCTGGCCGGCGGCATCGCCGCGCCGGCCGCGGGCGTCGTCGGCTGGCTCGCCGCAGCCGGCGCCCTGCCGGCGTTCCTCGACATCGTCTGGCACTACCTCGTCCCGCTCTACAGCCGCCTCGGGCGGACCCCGGTGCTCGCCGCCCTCCTCACGCACGACGTCGGGCCGCCGATCGTGGCGGGGCTCGGGCTCTGGGCGGTCGGCGGCGGCGTCGCGCTCTGGCGCGGCGGGGAGCGCGGGGCGCGGCTTTCCGTGCTCGCGGCGGGCGTGCTCTACGGCGCGCTTCACTTCGTCGTCCAGGGCAAGGGCTGGGAATATCACCTTTACCCCCTGGCCCTGTTCGCGGTGGCCCTCGGGGCGGCGGGGTTCGGGACGGCGCTCGCCGGCCACCGGCCGCGCGCCGCGGGGGCGCTCCTCCTGGCGCTCGTCCTCACGGCCGGGGCGCTCGGGGCCAAGGGGAGCCGGAACGTCGAGTCGGACTGGATCCGGCAGAAGCACGCGCGCGCGCTCGCGGTGGCGGCCGCGCTCGAGCCCGTCGCCCGGGCCGGCCGGTCGATCCAGGTCCTGGACACGACCGACGGCGGCGTCCACGCGCTCTACCTCCTGCGCGCGCGCCAGCCGACCCGCTTCCTGTACGACTTCCACTTCTATCACGACGTCGAGCACCCGTACGTCCGCCGGCTCCGGGCCGAGCTCCTCGCCGGGCTCACCGCGCGGCCGCCGGGCGCGGTCGTGCTCTTCGAGCGCGGCTGGCCGCGGGGCGACTACGAGCGGCTGCGCCGGTTCCCCGAGCTGGCCGCGTGGCTCGCCGCCGGCTACCATCTGGTCCACGAAGGCGACGGCTACCGCCTCTATCTGCCCGTGGCGCCGTCACCGGGATAACGATGCGACGCGAGGCGATCAGCCGGGTCATCGCGGCCTACGACGATCCGATCATCCGCGCCTACTCGTGGGGGCGGTTCCTGATCCTGCGCCAGCGCTTCCTGGACGAGATCGGGCAGTACCTGCCGGAGGAGGGGACGATCCTGGACATCGGGTGCGGCTTCGGGCTCTTCTCCCTCTACTACGCGCAGCTCTTCCCGGCCGCCCGCTTCCGCGGGATCGACCTCGACGCGCGGCGCGTCGCGCTGGCCAGCGACGCGGCGCGGCGACTGGGCCTGACCAACACGAGCTACGCGGTGGGGGACGCGCGGGAGTACCGGGCGGACGCCGAGCACGCCGCCGCGTACATGCTCGACATCGTGCACCACGTGCCGCCCGAGACCGTCCCGCCGCTCCTCAGCGAGCTCCACAAGGCGATCCGCCCCGGCGGCCGGCTGATCGTCAAGGACGTGGACACCCAGCCCGCCTACAAGCGCTGGTTCACGCACGCGCTGGACCTCCTCATGAGCCCGCGGAGCGTCATCCACTACTGGCCGGCCGGCGAGCTGCAGGCCCTCCTCGAGCGCGTGGGCTTCCGGGTCTACCGCCACCTGATGGTGGACATCCTGCCGTACCCCCACGTGCTCTACGTGTGCCACCGGGACTGACGACCGGCCCGTGAGCCCGCCCGCCCCGCTCCTGACGGTCGAGGACGTCCACGCCGGCTACGGCCGGACCCCGATCCTCCACGGCGTGAGCCTGAGCGTGCGGGCGCGCGAGGTCGTGGCGATCATCGGTCCGAACGGCGCCGGCAAGTCCACCGCCTTCAAGGTCATCGTGGGCTTCCTGCGTCCGCAGCAAGGACACGTTCGGTTCGACGGGGCGCCCATCACGGCCCTCCGCCCCGACGAGGTGCTGCGGCGGGGGCTCGCCTACGTGCCCCAGGGGCGTATCGTATTCCCGCAGATGACCGTGCTCGAGAATCTGGAGATGGGGGCCTACATCGAGCGCGACCGGGGGCGGATCGCCGAGGCCCTGGAGCGCGTGTACCGGCTCTTCCCCATCCTCCGCGAGCGCGGCCGGCAGAAGGCCGGCACGCTGTCGGGCGGGGAGCAGCAGATGCTCGCCATCGGGCGCGCCCTGATGACGCAGCCGCGGCTGATCCTGCTCGACGAGCCGTCGCTCGGGTTGTCCCCGAAGTTCCTCGGGATCATCTTCGAGAAGATCGCCGAGCTGAAGGCGGCCGGCATGACGATGATGATCGTCGAGCAGAACGCGGTGAAGGCGCTCGCGGTGGCCGACCGGGGCTACGTGCTCGAGCTGGGGCGGAACCGGTTCGAGGGCCCCGGCCCCGCGCTCCTGGCGGATCCCGAAGTGAAGCGCCTCTACCTGGGCGGCTAGCGGCCGTGCCGATAAGCATCGCATCCCGGCGTCCTCGGTCGTCGGCGGCCCTCAACGTACAACCGCGTACGCCTCGGGCCGCCTCCTCCCTGCGTCCTGGGGCTGCTCGCTTCTCGGCCCGGCCGATCGCGGCCGTGCCGATAAGCATCGCATCCCGGCGTCCTCGGAAGACGCCGTGAGGCCGGAACGTGCCGATTGACCTCGAAGCGATCCTCAACTCCGCGATGCCCCGCGGGCCGTCGGACCTGCACCTGCGCCCGTGGCAGCACCCCATCGTCCGGCTCAAGGGGCGCCTGCTGCCGCTGGAGGACTGGCCGCCGATCGGGCTGGAGGACCTCGAGGCGCTCAAGCGCCGCATCCTCTCCTCCGAGCAGCTCGCCTACCTCGGCAAGTTCGGCGGCGTCAACCGGCCCCTCACGCTGGCGGGCCTGGGGCGCTTCCGGCTGACGGTGTTCCACGCCCGCGGCATGCCGTGCATGGCGCTCCGAGCGCTGGCGCGCGAGATCCCCACGCTGGACGAGCTGAACCTGCCGCCCGTGGTCAGCCGCCTGGCCATGGAGCGGCGCGGCCTCATCCTCATCACCGGCCCCGCCGGCTCCGGGAAGTCCACGACGCTCGCCGCGATGGTGAACCTCATGAACCTCCACCGCACCGAGCACATCGTCACGGTCGAGGACCCCATCGAGTACGTCTTCGAGAACCACACCTGCTACATCACCCAGCGCGAGATCGGGCTCGACGCCCCGAGCTACGCCCTGGCGCTCCGTCTGGTGCTGCGGCAGGATCCGAACGTGATCGTGATCGGCGAGATGCGGGATGCCGAGACGTTTCGCGCCGTCCTGACCCTGGCCCAGACGGGGCACCTCGTCCTCTCCACGCTGCACACGGGCTCGGCCATCGACACGGTCAACCGCATCATCTCGGAGTTTCCGGAGCACCGCGAAGGCTCCATCCGCGCCCAGCTCGCGCACGTGCTCAAGGGCCTGGTCTGCCAGCGGCTCGTCGAGCGAGCGGACGGCACGGGGCTGATCCCGGCGTGCGAGATCCTCGTCACCACGTCCAGCATCTACCGCGCCATCCTGGAGCGGGACCTCACCTCCCGCATCCCCCAGATTCTCGCGCGCGGGCGGGACCTCTTCGGCATGCAGACGATGGACCAGTGCGTGCTGGACTACTTCCTCCAGGGGCTCATCACGGAGGCGACGGCGATCCGTGCGGCGAACTCACCGATGGACTTCGAGGTCGAGCTGCGCCGCGCCCGGCAGGAACAGCGGCTGGAGGAGCTGGGGGCGCAGCAGGCGCCGCGCGCCGCCGCGCGCATGGAGGCGATCCTCGTCCTCGAGGTCGTCGGGATGACGGATCTGCTCGTCTCGCACGGCGATCAGCGCTTCCGGGAGTTCACGGAGCGGATGGAGGCCCAGCTGGGGGCCATCGCCAAGGAGTACCGCGCGCGGGCCATCGAGAAGCACCTCGACGGCTTCCTCCTGACGTTCCCCAACGTGGACTGGGCCGTCCTGGCCATTCGCGCCATCTTCGCGCGCCTGTCCGAGTTCAACCAGCTCTCCGAGATCGAGGTGGCCTTCCGCGGGGCCCTCCACTACGGCAGCACGTGGGTCGATCCGCACTCGAACCGGGTCGGCGCGGCGGTTCACAAGGCCTTCCGGGTCTGCAACGCGATCGCGGCGCCGGATCTCTGGCAGGCCGTGCGCCCGAAGGAGAAGGACGTCGTGGTGGCGACGGAAGAGGCTCGCGAGATGCTGATCCCCTACAACGTCTCGTCACGGCCCCTCGGCGGGGTGCCGCTCAAGGGCTTCGAGGGCGTGCACCACCTCTTCGAGCTCGACATCTGAGCCCGGCGTGACCATCCGGGCGGTCACGTTCGACTTCTGGGGGACGCTCCTCTTCGATCCGCCCGCCACCGACGACCGCCACAAGCCGAAGCGGCTCGCGGACTTTGCGGCCATCCTGGCGGGGGCCGGCGTGGCGGCGCCCCCGGCGGCGCTCGAGCGCGCCTACGTGGATTCCGCGAACTTCCTGCGTCAGGTGTGGCTACGCGACCGGGACGTTCCGGTCGAGCAGCACGTGCGGGCGATCCTCCTGGGGGTCGACCCCGCCCTGGCGCGCCGGCTGTCGTCCGACACGCTGACGGCGCTCGTCGACGCGTATGCGCGCCCCGCGCTCCTGGCGCCCCCGGCGGTGGCCGAGGGCGCGCGCGCGACGCTGGAGGCCGTCGCGGGGCGCGGCTACACGCTCTGCGTGGTGTCCAACACGATGCGGACCCCCGGGACGATCCTCCGCGAGATCCTGCGGCACTACGGCCTGCTCGAATTCTTCTCGCACCTGACGTTCTCGGACGAGTGCGGCGTGCGGAAGCCGGACCCCGAGATCTTCCGTCGCACGCTCGCGGCCGCCGGCGTCCCGGCCGCGGCGGCGGTCCACGTGGGCGACGATCCGATCCTCGACGTCGAAGGCGCGCGCGCGGCCGGGATGCGGGTGATCCAGGTCACGGCCAGCCGAGCGCCGTGGTTCGGAAGCCGGAAGCCGCACGCGGCGATCCCGAAGCTGTCGGCGGTCCCGGAGGCCCTCGACCGGCTCGAGCACCGCTAGGGCTATACGGTACACGCGCCCCCGATCGTCGCAGTACAGCCCACCGCGCCTTCGGCGAAGGTCACCCCCGTAAGCTCGTCACTGAAGACCTCGACGTTACAGAGGGTCGTCAGGAGCGATGTCGCGGCGCCGGCGCTGTAGCCGACCACCACGGTCGAGATCTGCCAGCAGCCCGGGCGAAGCTCGGCGCTGTTCGGAAAGGTGACCAGGCCCCCCTGCTGGATCACCTCGGCGGGGGCCACCTGGCGCGCGTCGCCCGCTGCCATGGCCCCGACCTGGGAACCCCCTTGCGGGGCCCCGAGCCACGTGCCCGCCCAGGTGAGCTCGAGGAGATCGTAGGTGGCGGGCGAGCTGCCGATCCGAACCTCGAGCTTCAGCTTCCCGCCGCCGGGCACGTAAAAGCCGCTCCGTCCACATCCCAGCGCCGGAAGCGCGAGCGTGCAGGCAAGCAGAGCCAGCCGCCACGTGACGAGCTTCATGCACCGCTCCTACGAGGGGCGCGGCCCCCTGTGGCTAGGAACACGACGCGCCCCCCACGAGCGGCGCGCAGCCATCGAGCCCTTCGGTGAACTTCACCCTGGTGACGACCCCGGCAAAGATCTCCAGCTGGCAGAGCATGGAAAAGGACGGGGCGCCGTTCCGGGTGGTGGCGACGGCAAGCTCCCAGCAGCCCTGGCGCAAGGCCGGACTGGCCGGAAAGGTCACGAGCCCCCCGTTCTGCGCCGCCCCCGCCGGGGTCAGCTGGATCGTGCCTTCCCCGCTCGTCGCGCCATCGTCATCGGTGGTCCCGGTCAGCCATGCCCCGGCCCAGCTCACCTTGACCTGGTTCGGCACGGGGATCGACGGGTCCAGCTGGACTTCGATCCCGACCCGCGGGGGATCGAGGTCCACGACGGCGGTCGGGCCACAGCCGGGCGCCCCCATGCCCAGGAGGGGGACGATCCAGAACCACCTCCAGGACCGCCGCCCGCCGGCGTGCCCCGCCTCACCAGAGGCTGACATTCGCTTGCAGCTCGACATACCCGTTCCTCTTGACCACCGCGAGGTGAGTAGGGCTCAGGCGGAGCGCCCGCGGCCCCTCGGCCGTCTCGAAATGAAAGGACGCCGTGCTGACCGGCAGGGGGGGCAGGGTCAGCGACGGCGCCACGTTGATGTGAATCGGCAGCGCCACCTCGTATCCGGAGACGCGGAAGACCGGCTGAATGCTGGTCGGCTCCACCGTCACGCGGATGGCGGTCTGCCCCTGAAAGCGTCCAGGCGCTGGCTGTCCATGCGAGGGGTGGAGCTGGGGGACGACGACGAGCGTCGTCACGGCCCGCACGTCGGCGCTGGTCTCGAGGTTGGCGTTGAAGCCGACGTTACACCAGTGGGCCTCGACGTCCCCGGTGATGCGCACCCGGGCCGGGCTGATGCCAAACCGCAGGTCCTTGACCTTGGCGGTCCAGTCGGAGCTGCAGATCGTCGTGCATTGAGTCCCGAACGGCGTCCACGTGCACGCTTTGTAGGCGTAATGGCCCTTGAACTGGATCGGCTCGACTTTGTCCGCCAGCTCGTTGAACGCGGACTCGTACACCTTGAGGACGCCCCTCCCCGTCGGGACGAGGCTGCCCAGGTCGCTCCCGGCCAGCCCGACATCCGCCGCGCGGGCCAGGCGGAAGACGGGCGCGGGGGGAGCGAATCCCAGGTCGACGGTGATCACCAGCTTCCCGGGCAAATACTGGGGTGTCGCGCTGACGAGGCGCGCGATGAGGGTGCGAGTGCCCCCGTCCGGGAGCGACAGGGTGAGCTCCTGGGCCTCGATGGGCGTGGACACGCTGTACAGTCTGGCCACGTCCACCTGCGTGATGACGGCGCCGCCGACCTGGACCGGCACCGCGAACGTCCCCACGTTGATCCGCAAGCGATGGCTCGCGGCGTCGAAGCTCACGGAGGCCGGGACCGTCCGGGTCTCCGTGCTCGGTTGGCCTCCCACGACGGCGTTCACGGTCGCGGTAAAGGTCATCGCCCCTTCGGCGAGCGTGAACGCGGCGTTCGTCACCGTCCACTGCCAGGGTACGGGGGCGCCCCCGCCCGCGGGCTGATGGAGGCCGGCGTTCGCGAGGGATCCCAGCCGCCCGATCAGGCCGTTCAGGGTCACCTGAGAGACCTCGAGCGTCGCGTTCTGGGCCGTCGGCGCCGGCGCCGATCCTGGCTGGGCCACACCGGCGGCGGGAAGGACCAGCGCGGCGCAAAGGAGGAGGACCGCCAACCGTGCTCTCATTGCCGACTCTCCCGGGGCCACCGGTCGGCCCGTGATGCGCGTCGCCGTCGATGGGACATCGAGATCGAGGGGTGGATTCGACGCTAGATCACGGTGGCGAACCTGTCAAGGAGCGGGGACTCCGCCGTCGCGAGCCGATCGTGGCGCGAGGCCGTCGCGGCCGGTGGAGCCGGCTCAGTCGCGGGGCGCCAGGCCGAGCGCGCGGAGGGCCTGCTCGCGGAGCTTGCCCTTCTGGACCTTGTCCCCGTGCGGCCCGGGCGTCCGCGGGACGTCCTCCACGACCCAGATGTGGCGCGGGACCTTGAAGCCGGCGAGCTTCCCGCGACAGTAAGCGAGAAGCTCCGCCGCCGTCGCCGTCTGGCCGGGTCGCGGGATGACGTAGGCCGCGGCGACCTCCCCGAGCCGGGCGTCCGGCACGCCCACGACGAAGGCCTGCGCGAGCCGGGGGTGCTCCATCAGGAAGGCCTCGATCTCGGCCGGCGCGACCATGAAGTGGCCGATGCGGAGCGTCTCCTTGAGCCGGCCGAGGAAGAAGGTGTGCCCGACCCCGTCCTGCACGGCGAGGTCTCCCGTGTGGAGCCAGCCCGCGGCGTCGATCGCCGCGGCGGTCTCCTCCGGCTTCTCGTAGTAGCCGCGCGTGACGAGGGGCCCGCGGAGGAGCAGCTCGCCCGGCTCGCCCGCGACCCGGTCGGCGCCGGACGCCGGATCCACGACGCGCGCCTCGAGCGTCTCGGCCGGGCGCACCCCGGCGTGGCGGCGGAGCTCGAGCGGGTCGTCGGGGTAGGGGCAGAGGGCGAGCGCGTTCACCTCGGTCATGCCGTAGGGCTGGACCGCACCGGGCATGGGGAGCCGGTGCACGACCTCGTCGAAGAGGCCGTGACGGCCGCCGCCGGTCATCGCCACGCCGCCGGTCCGCAGGCTGCGGCGGTCGTACCGGTCGCGCGCCGGGTGGTCCAGCACGGCCGTCAGCATCGCGTCCACGGCGTTCCAGACCGTGATCCCCTCCTGCTCGATGAGCCGGAGGGTGTCGAGCGGGTCGAAGAACTCCTCGAGCACCAGGCTCGCGCCATGCGTCAGCGTCATGAGCGGGATGACCAGCCCACCCCAGGTGCCGGAGAAGGGCAGGGTGTGGAGCACGCGATCGCGCTCCGTGAGGCCGAGCCGCTCGCCGGAAGCCCAGCCGTGGGGCAGGCAGTTCTCGTGGCTGATCATCGCCCCCTTGGGGAACGAGGTCGTCCCCGAGGTGTAGAGGAGGGTGAAGACGTCGTCCGGCGCGATCCGCCGCTCGCGGTCGCGGAGCACGGGGGCGAGCGCGGGGTCGTCGCCGATCTCCACGACGTCCTGGTAGCGGAGAGTGCCCCCGTAGACGTCCTCGCTCACGCAGATCACCCGGCGCAGCCGCGGAAACCGCTCGAACCGGAGGGCATCCGGATCGGCCGTGGGCAAGCCGGGCAACAGCTCGGCGAGGATCTCGAGGAAGTCGATCTGCAGGGCGTGGTCGAGGCAGACCAGGGTGGCCGTGTCGGACTGGCGCAGGATGTAGTCGAGCTCGCGCGTGCGGTAGCGCGGGTTGAGCGCGACCACGACGGCGCCGATCCGCGCGCAGGCGTGCTGGACGACGAGCCACTCCGGCCGGTTCGTGAGCCAGAGGGCGACCTTGTCGCCCGGCCCGAGCCCGAGCGCCAGGAGGCCGCCCGCCAGGCGCCGGACCTCCCGGCGGAACGCCGCGTAGGTGAGCCGCCGCTCGCGGAGCACGATCGCCGCGCGATCGGCGAAGCGCTCCGCGACGGCCTCCAGCATCGCCGGGAGCGTCGCGTCCCGGTAGGGATTGGCCGCGATCACGCCCTCACCCCGCCCCGCCGACACGCGAGCCACTCCACGCGACGCGCTCGACGTGCTAGCGCGTTCCAACTTCCGAGAGGGGCATCGGGGGGGTCTTCCGAGACCCCCCCGAAGAGCTCATACGTACGTGCGCTCGGCCCGGCGGAGGGCCCGGTAGCGCTCGAAGGCCCGGCGCTCGTCCTCGAGTCCCACGAGCGAGCGGAGCGTGCTGCCGCGGAAAGTGTGGGCGAGCATCTTCCACCAGTTCCGCAGGAGGAACCCCGGGCTGTGTCGGAGCACCGCCCCCATGTGGCGGAGCTTGAGCCACCGCTCGGCGCGCCAGCGCATGAACTCGATCTCGTCGGCCGCCAGGTGCGCGCTCCGCACCACGGCCGTCGTGCCGTCGTACTCGTCCACGTTCTCGTTGACGACCAGGCCGCGCTCGCGAAACTCCCTGGTCATGGGCGTCCGGGGATAGGGGGTGGGGTGCTGGATGTAGGGGTAGTCGACGTAGCGCCGGGCGAAGTCGAGGTTCGCGGTCACCGACTCCCGCGTGTCGTCGGGGTTGCCGACGATCAGCCCGCCGACCACGTACATGCCGTGCCGGTGCAGGTGGTCGATCGCCGCGAGGGTCGCGTTGCCGGCTCGCCGGCCGTTTTCCCGCCTGAGGTTCTTCGCGGTCGCCCGGAGGAAGCGGAGATCCTGCTCCAGGACGTTCTCGATCCCGAGGAAGACGTAGCGGAACCCGGCCCGCCGCATCAGCGGCGCGAGGGTGTCGCCGTGGCTGGCGATCGCGGACGTCATGGCCTGCACGGTGTACTCGAGGTCGTCGAGCCCGGCGTCCACGATGGCGCGGCAGAGCGCCGCGAAGCGCCGGACGTCGAGCGTGATGTTGTCGTCCACGAGGAAGATGGCCCGCGCGCCGTGCTCCCGGGCGTCGCGGATGTCCGCCAGCACCCGGTCGAACGCGTAGCGGTGGAAGTTCCGGCCCCGCATCTCGATGATCGAGCAGAAGCTGCAGTCGAACGTGCAGCCCCGCGAGGTCTCCACGACGTCCACGGGACGACCGAGCAGCGTGTAGCCGCTCAGCACGCGCGCGGCCCGGCGGGGCGGGCGGATCTCGCCGCCCTCGAGGCCGGTGACCGGGCGATCCGGATTGTGGACGAACCCGGCCCCGCGCCGGTGGGAGAGCCCCCCGATCCGGTCCAGGGGAAGGCCGTGCTCCAGCGCCCGGAGAAGCTCCCGGAACGTGAGCTCGCCCTCGCCGCGGACGATGAAGTCGACCGCCCCGCCCGCGGCCGCGGCGTAGGCCTCGGCGGCCAGGCTCGGGTCGTAGCCCCCCACGACGATGCGCGCGGCCGGTCGCAGCGCCCGGCAGAGCTCGATGAGCCGGACCGCCGTCTTCCGCTGGAAGGTCATGATGGAGAGGCCGACGACGTCGGGCGCGCGCTCGCGCACGAGCCGCTCGACGGTCTCGCGCACCCGGCGCTGGACCAGGATGAGGTCGGCGACCGCGACCTGGTGATGCGGATCCACGTTGCCGGCCAGCGAGGTCAGCGCGCCGTTCGGCATGCGGATGCCGATGGTCGGCATGTGTTCGAACGAATCGGGCATGGAGAGGAGCAGGACGTTCATCGCGGTGACTCCCGCGGCCTCGGGCGGCGGGCCGCCCGCTTGCTCCGGGGCCTGGCCGGAGTCTAGGCTGGAGCCGCCAGACGTGTCAACGCGCGCGTCGCCCGGGGGCGCCGGCGCGGCCGCACGCGGCGGAAGGGACGGGCGTCATGGCGGAGAGCGCGGCGGCGACGCGGGCGGACGGGCCGGTCGAGTGCGCGGCGTGTCGCGGGGCGTGGCCGTCGCCGTCCCATCGCATCGCCGACTGCGGGCTGGCGGTCGCCTACCTCCACGAGGACCAGTTCTTCCCGGGCTGGAGCGTGCTCGTCCTGAAGCGTCACGCCACCGAGCTCTTCGAGCTCTCCCGGGAGGAGCGGGCGCGGCTGACGGAGGAGGTGACCACGCTGGCGCGGGCGCTGGCCACGGCCTTCGCCGCCCGCAAGGTCAACTACGCGCTCCTCGGCAACCTCCTCCCCCACGTCCACTGGCACGTGATCCCACGACTCGCCGACGACCCCGTGCCGCGGGAGCCCGTGTGGAGCCTGCGTCACGAGCCGCGGCGCCTGGACGCGGGCGAGCTGGACGCGCGCCTGGCCCTCGTCCGCGGGCACCTCGCCCCGGCGGTGTCCCGGGCCTGAGCGGTCCCTCGGCGCCGGCCGCGCGGCCGGTCGGGCGTCGTCTACCGGAGCCCGTACAGGCGCTCGGCGTTGGTGTGGGCGATGCGCTCGGCCGCCTGCGGGGGCAGCTCGCCCAGCACGCGGCGCGTCCACCGCATGAGGCGGTCGAGCATCTCGGGCTTGAAGAGCTGCGGGGCCCACACGTCGAGCCCGACCAGCACGCGGTCGGCGTGCTCGCTCAGGAGCGCCTTCCACCCGGCGCCGAGCGGGCCGGTCTCGGTGGCGAGCGCCGGCGTGCGCAGGAAGTGCATCCCGGAGACGTCGAGGTAGAGGTTCTCGTGGCGCGCGAGCAGTGCGGCGAGCGCGCGGGGCTCGCCGCTGCCGGCGTGGGCGAGCACGATGCGGGCCTTCCGGTCGTGGGCGAGCGCCCGCTCCAGCTCGGCCGTCGTTTCGGGCGTCAGCTCGTCGTGGATCACGAGCGGCACGCCGTGCCGCGCGCAGGCGTCGAGGACGGCGAGGAACGCGGGCGCGTCCGCGGCGCGGCGGATCTTCCGCGAGGCCTGGTGGATGTGCACCTCGCCCGCCCCCTTGAACCGCCCCGTGGCCAGGAGCGCCTCGAGGCGCTTGGCGGCGTCGGCCGCCGTGGGGTCCGGCACCGGGGCGAACGGGATCACGCGCTCGGGGAGGCGCCGGGCCGCGGCCTCGATCCACGCGGCGTCGTCCTTCTGGACCCCGCCGACGCCGAGCAGGGCGACGCGGGTGAGGCGGTGGCGATCCATCGCGGCGATCAGCGCGTCGAGGACCTGGGGGTTCGGCAGGTGCGAGTGGGCGTCGATCAGCGGCCCTTCGTACGGTGCCGCGGCGCGTGCGGCCGCGGGCGCCAGGGCGAGCGCGAGCAGGAGCAGGCACGTCGCGAGCACGCGGCGCACAGCCCGAGCCTAGCGGAGGGTCCGACGGCTGTCAAACCGGCGCGCGGCGGCACGTCGCGGTTTCCGGGCCGGCAGGGCTATACTGCGAGTGAGGACCGCGACGCGACCCGGCGATCGCGGAGCCCGCCATGAACTTCGCCCTGACCGAGTCCCAGGAGCTGATCCGTAAGGAAGTCGCCGCGCTCGCGCGGACGTTCGGCTGGGAGTACTGGCGCGAGAAGGACCGGAAGGGCGAGTACCCGACCGAGTTCGTGGAGGCCTTCGCCCGGGCGGGCTGGCTCGGGCTCGTCATCCCCGAGCCCTACGGCGGCGCCGGGCTGGGGGTGACGGAGGCCTGCCTCATGCTCGAGGCGATCTGCGCCTCGGGGGCCGGCCTGTCCGGGGCGTCGCCGGTCCACTTCGCCGTCTTCCCGCCGATGCCCATCATCAAGCACGGCAGCGAGTCGCTGCGCCGCCGCGTCCTGCCCGGCATCGCCGCGGGGACCGTGCGCCTCGCCTTCGGCGTCACCGAGCCGGACGCGGGGACCGATACGAGCCGGATCCAGACGACCGCCCGGCGCGACGGCCAGGGCTTCGTCGTGACCGGACGGAAGGTGTGGACGTCGAACGCGCGGCATTCGCAGAAAATGCTCCTCCTGGCACGGACCACCCCGTACGACGCGGTCGGGCCGCGGAAGCTCGAGGGCCTGACGCTCTTCGTCGCCGACCTCGACCCGGCGACCGTGACGCTCCGCGAGATCGACAAGCTCGGCCGCGCGGCGGTCGACTCGAACGAGGTGGTCATCGACGGGCTCCGCGTCGCCGACGAGGACGTGGTCGGCGAGGTGGGCCGCGGGTTCTACCACCTGCTCGACTCGCTCAACCCCGAGCGGATCCTCGTCGCCGCCGAGGCGGTCGGCATCGGGCGCGCGGCCCTCGACCGCGCCGCCGAGTACGCGCGCCAGCGCGTCGTCTTCGATCGGCCGATCGGGCAGAACCAGGCGATCGCTCACCCCCTGGCCGCGGCCTGGGCGCACCTGGAGGGCGCGTTCACGCTGGCGCTCCGCGCCGCCTGGCTCTTCGACCGCGGGCTTCCCTGCGGCGCCGAGGCGAACGCCGCCAAGCTCCTGGCTGCCGACGCCGGCTTCGCGGCCTGCGATGCCGCGCTCCAGACCTTCGGCGGCTTCGGCTACGCGAAGGAGTTCCACGTCGAGCGCCTGTGGCGCGAGGTACGCCTCTACAAGATCGCGCCGGTGTCCCAGGAGATGGTCCTGAACTACCTCGCCGAGCGCGTGCTGGGCCTGCCCAAGTCCTACTGACGGCCTGGAGGTTCGTGACTCTCGCGCGCTGGCTCCGCACCCATCGGGGCCTCGCGGCCTTCGCCGCGGGGGCCTTCCTCACGCTGGTCGCCCTCGCGGTGGTCGGGTACCTCGTGCTCTCGGACCAGCGCCGCTCGGCGCGCGTCCTCGCCGCGGCGCTCTCCCAGGCGCTGGCGCGCGAGGTGCGCATCGGGCGTGTGACCGACCTCAACACGCAGCGCGTCGTGATGCGCGGCGTCGAGTTGCCCCGGGAAGGGGGCTGGCCGGCGAGGGTCACGGCCGACCGCGTGGAGGCGACCGGGCCGCTCCTGGCGGCGGCGCGCGGGGAGGCGGCGCCCATCCGGCTCACCGTGAGCCGGCCCGTCGTGGAGCTCGGGCCCGGGGGCCCGGCCGCGGGCCTGGCCGCGCTGGAGACGGCGCGAACGGGCCTGGCGGGGTTTCTCCGCGGACCGATGCTGCTCGATCTCGCGCTGACGGGTGGGACCGCGCAGCACGGGGGCGAGGTCACGGTATTCGATCTGACCCTCCGCAAGGGACGCGGGGAGGCCAGGGGCGAGCTGGTCGCGCGCGACGCCCGCGGCGCGCCCCTGGTGGTCACGCTCGAGGGCCGGCTCGAGGGCGACACGGCGCGCCTCCTCGCGAGCACGCGCGGGCGCGCGGCGCCGCTCGCGGCCTGGCTGCCCGCCGCCAGCGCCGCGGCCCTCGGCGACCGCGACCTCGACGTGCGCCTGACGCTCGACCTGGCCCCCGGGGGGCAGCTCCTGGCCCGCGGGTCGCTCGCGCTCGGCGACGTCATCGGGGCGGAAGGGGCGGCGACCGTCCGGGATGGCCTCGTCGAGCTCAGCCTCGCGCGCACGGTGGCCGATCTGGCCTTCGCCGCCTCGGTGGCGCAGCTCGGCTGGCAGCCGGCGGGGCGCGTCGAGCTGACCGACGTGACGGCGGCGTGGCGGCCCGAGGCAGGCGTGCGGCCCACCGCGCGCGCCACCCTCCGGCTCGCCTCGCTCGGGCTGCCCGCCGCGGCCGTCGGCGCGGAGGTGGCCGCCGACGGCGTGGACGGTCGCGTCACGCTCGAGCCGGCCGGGGCCGGCTTCGCGCTGGACGGGGACCTCGGGGCGAGCCACGTGCGGGTCGGGGGCCTCGACGTGGCGCCGGCGCGGACGCGCTACCGCGTGACGCTCGACGCGCAGGGGGGCGTGAGCCGGGCCGACCTCGACGGCCTGAGCGCGCGCATCGAGGAGGCCGCGCTCCAGGGGCGGCTCCACTACGACGTCGCGGCGCGGCGACTCGAGGGACAGCTCGGCGGCGAGGACGTGGAGGCCGCCGGGCTCGCCCGGCGGCTCGCGCCGGGCTGGCTCGGCCCGCGCGACCGCCTCCGGCTGACCGGGCTCCGCGTCACGCTGACCGGCCTCGATCCCGTGGAGCGGCGCGCGGGCGCCGCGCGGCTCGAGGCGCGCGGCCTCCGGCTCGGCCGGCCGGACGGCGAGCTTGCGAGCGGCCCCGCGACGGCCCGGGCCGACCTCGCGCGGAACGGGGCCACGGTCGCGCTCACCCTCGATGGCGTCACGGGGTCGCTTCCCGTGTTGAGCGGCAGCCTCCCGCGGGTCGTGGGCTCGCTCGAGCTCGGCCGCGGTGCGGACGGCGCGCTCGCGGCCGAGCGCGCGACGCTCGCCGCCCGCGACCGCCAGGGGACGGAGCTTCTCACCGCGGACCTCGTGCGCGCCGCGCCGGCCGGGCGTTTGCGGCTCTCCGCGCGCGCGCCGGCGCTCGAGCGGCTGGGGGGACTCTGGCCCGCGGTGAGCCGCCGGGTGAACGGATCGGCGCGGCTCGACGTCGAACTGCCAGGGCCCGGGCTCGAGGCGGCGGACGGCCGGCTCGCGCTGACGGTGCCGGAGGCCGAGCTCTGGGACGGGAAAGTGGCGGTGCGCGACCTGGAGGCCGATCTGCCCGTGCGGCGCGGCACCGCGATGCCCGGGGAGCCGCCGTGGGGACGCCTGGACGTCGGGGAGCTGATCGCCTACGGCGTCGTGGCGCGTGACGTGACGACGCCGGCGCGCGTCTGGAGGGACCGCCTGAGCTTGAACGACCTGAGCTACGCTCTGTATTCTGGTGACGGCAAGGGCTGGAGCGAGATCGAGCTCCAGCCCGCGGCGCTCGCCGCGCGCGGCCAGCTCACCGGGGAGCGGGTTCGGGTCGAGGAGTTCATCGGCGCCTACGGCATTCGGGGCGGGACCATGACGGGCCTGCTCCGCTACAGCGTGGACTACGAGTATCGCGCGGGCCATCTCGGCGTGAACGGCCGCTTCGAGGTGCCGCGCGGGGGGACGGTGAACATCGAGCTCTTGAACCGGCTGCTGGTGCACGCCCAGGCGGACCCCACGGGCATCCTCCGCCAGACGCTCGAGAACCTGACCGCCTTCGAGTACAAGGACGCGGCGGCCGAGGTGCACTCCGCGGCGGACGACCTGCGGGTGAGCTTGACCCTGCGAGGCCGGGAGCGGCTCCTGATCCTGCCGCCCAAGGTACGGGAGATCAACATCCGGAACATGCCGCTGTCGTTCGTGGCGCGGCAGTTCCCCGGATTGCACTGAGGAGATCGCACCATGATGACGCGCGTGGGGCGCCGCCTGTTCCTCCTGGGCCTCGCCGGCCTTCTCGCCGCCTGTGTCCCCGTGACCGTCAACGTCAACTTCCCGCAGGAGAAGATCGAGGGCGCGGCGGATCGGATCGAGGACATGGTCCGGAGCCCGGAGAATCCGAAGCCCGCGCCGGCCGCCCCGAAGAAGGGGCCGCAGGGGAGCCTCGGGCGTCGCGTGCTCGCCGCGCTCGCCCCGCGGCAAGCCGAGGCTCAGACCCGGAACGTCGACGTGATGCCCGAGATCCGCGTGCGGACGCCGGAGCTGATGAAGGCGATCGAGTCTCGTCGCGCCCGGCGGGCCGAGCTCGACCAGTGGAAGAGGCGTGGCTGCATCGGCGAGACCAATCAGGCGCTCCTGGAAGCCCGCCCGGGCCAGGACTGCTCGCCCGAGGTGGCACGACTGATCGGCGCGGAGAACGCCGACCGCCAGTACATCGTCCGGACGCTGATGGAGCAGAACAACATGCCGCAGGCCGACGCGCCGCGGGTGTATGCGGCCTTCGCCAAGATCCGGCGCGAACGGTCGAATCCGGGGGACTGGGTCCAGCAGGAGGACGGCTCCTGGGTCAAGAAGTAGCGCGCCGTGCCGATAAGCGTCGCATCCCGGCGTCCTGCATCACGGCCGGGACGCGCTCGGCCTGCGGGCTCGCGGCCGTCCCGGCCTCTGGGGTCGTCGGCGGCCCTCAACGTACACCCGCGTACGCTTCGGGCCGCCTCCTCCCTGCGTCCCGGGGCTGCTCGCTTCTCGGCCCGGCGCCTGCCACCGTCGCCGCCGTGCCGATGACCGTACTTCGGCCGGGCGTCCGGCTGGTCGCGTAGTGGCGCTCCGTGCCGTCTTTCTGGATGCCGGCAATACCCTGGTCGCGCTCGACTACGAGGTCATCGCCGACCGGGTGCGGGCCGAGGGTCACCCGGTGCGGGCCGCCGAGGTCCGGCAGGCCGAGCAGCGCGCGCGGGTTCGCCTCGACCCCCACCTCGGAGGGACGCGGGCGACCGAAACGGCGGACACCTTCCGCCTCTACGTGCGCTACCTCCTCGACGAGCTGGGGCTTCCGTGGCACGGCACCGCGGACCGCCTCGCCGAGGAGCTGCGCGTCGCCAAGCCCCCCAACGGCCTGTGGTCGGTCGAGGTGCCGGAGGCCGCGCCGGTGCTCGACGCCCTGCGCCGCCGCGGCCTGCGTCTGGCCGTCGTGTCCAACTCGGGTGGGAACGTCGCCGACATCCTGGCCTCGGTCGGCCTCGCCGAGCGGGTCGACGTGATCGTGGACTCGGGGCGCCTCGGCGTGGAAAAGCCGGACCCGCGGATCTTCGCCCACGCGGCCGCCGCGCTCGACGTCCGGCCGGAGGAGGCCGTCCACGTGGGCGACCTCTACTCGGTGGACGTCGTGGGAGCCCGGGCCGCCGGGTGCCGGGCGATCCTCCTCGACCCCCTGGGGGCCTGGAAGGCGGTCGACTGCCTGACGGCGCCGGACCTTCCCGCAGCGGCGCGGCTCATCGAAGCCCTCATCGACCCCTAGGGCGGCCGGGCGGACCGGCATCGTGTCCGCGGGCTGACGCGGTGTCTCCCCCTGGATGCGGCGCGATGGCGCGCCGTAACGGCGCGGGATGCCGCTGCCACGGCCCGAGGCCGGAAAATCCCGCCTCCTCTGCTGTCCAGATCATGGACAGCCGGGGTGAGCGGCGACAGCCGCTCGCGGTCGCCCCATCCGGTAACGTCGCAAAATGTCGCACGCGGCCCCCGACCGGGCGTGCCGGCCCAGGGGTTGGCATTACAGTCGCATGCGCTCGCTGCCGACGGTAGTTGCCACCGCGACTGCGGCCCGACCCACACCGAGGCACGGGAGGACGAAACATGTTCGGGTTCATGCTCGACGAGACCGAGACCCACGATAACGGCACGGCGAGCGCGTCGTGCCAAATCTGCCACATCCGCCTGGCGCCTCGGGCTCCCCGGGTCGTGATCGCGGAGGCCGTCCACCATCGCGACTGCTACGAGGCGGTCCACCTGAAGAAAACCGGCAAGCGGCCTCGCCTGGTGTCCGCCTCGGCCGTCGGCGGAAACGGCCATACCTACCGCCCGGCGGCGTGAGACGGGCTCTGCGGCGGGCTGAGGAGCCGGTGCCCGGACGACGTCCGCGGGGTGACCGGTCCCGCCGGGACGAGCCCCTGACTCGGCCGCTCGAGCCCCCGGCTCGGTCACCCGACCCGGACGTTCCCCCGCCCGTCCACCTGGCGGCGCGGCCGGCAGCGGCCGGCCGACCCCGGCTCCGCCCACCGCGGAAGCCGGCCGTCCGGAGACGGAGGGGTGCCGGGTAGCACGAAAGGAGCAGGAATGAACCGCGACACTCTCAAGGGTCAGTGGATGCAGCTCAAGGGACGGATCCGTCAGCAGTGGGGCAACCTGACCGACGACGACGTCGACCGGATGCAGGGCACCGCCGAGGAGCTCATCGGCAAGATCCAGGAGCGCTACGGCCGCACCCGCGAGCAGGCCGAGCAGGAGCTCGACCGCTGGCTCGCCAGCCAGCGGCAGGAGGGCCCGGAGCGG
This sequence comes from Candidatus Rokuibacteriota bacterium, assembly GCA_044866005.1. Lineage (GTDB taxonomy): Bacteria > Methylomirabilota > Methylomirabilia > Rokubacteriales > DASRDR01 > JBIOTN01. Next base: position 44,234 of record JBIOTN010000223.1, read on the forward strand.
CCTCGTAAGGTGTCCTAGCCCGTCCCGCGATGCGCCCTCGCGTGCCCCGCGCGCTCGGGGCACGCGAGGAGGCGCGTACGCGAGCCGACCAGCGTCGCGATCCCCGTCCCGGCCCCGACCGCCAGCCTCTCCCCTCGTCGCCGTCCCGGTCTGTCCCGCCCTCCGTCGCCGACCCGCCTCGCTTGACCGTGTTCGCGCCGTCGTGCTACCAAGGGAGGGTCGTCGCGTCACGCCGCACCGACAGCGCCACTGATGGACTTCCGCTACTCCGCCGCCGAGGAGGCCTTTCGGGCCGAGCTCTCCGCGTGGCTCGCCGCCGAGCTGCCCGCCCATCGCGCGGAGTGGCCGCCGACGGACGACGAGTTCACGCTCCACCCCGACCGCGCCTTCGACGCCTGCCTGGCGTGGCACCGGCGACTTCACAAGGGGGGCTGGGTCGGCATCGCGTGGCCGCGCGAGTACGGCGGGCGCGGGGCCACGCTCGTCGAGCAGATGGTCTTCCAGGAAGAGATGGTGAAGGCCGGCGCCCCCCCGGGGGTGAACACGATCGGCCTCATGCTGGTCGGCCCGGCGCTCATGGCGTGGGGAAGCGAGGAGCAGCGCCGGCGGTACCTGCCGCCGATCCTCGCCGCGGACGAGCTCTGGTGTCAGGGCTTCTCGGAGCCCGGCGCCGGCTCGGATCTGGCGTCCCTCCAGACGCGCGCCGTCGTCGACGACGGCGGCTTCCGCGTCTCGGGGCAGAAGGTCTGGACGTCCCACGCGCACCGCAGCCAATTCAGCATCCTGCTCGTCCGGACGGACCCGGCCGCGCCGAGGCACGAGGGGATCTCCTGCCTCCTGGTCGACATGCGAAGCCCCGGCATCACGATCCGCCCGCTCGTCCAGATCACCGGCGACGCCGAGTTCAACGAGGTCTTCTTCGACGACGTCCGCGTGCCCCGCGCCCACCTCGTGGGCCCGCTCCACGGCGGCTGGAAGGTCGCGATCACCGTGCTCATGTACGAGCGGGCCGGGCTCGGCAACCAGACGAACCTCCACCACTACACGCGCCTGCTCCTCGACCTGGCGCGCCGGACCCGGTGCGGCGACCGGCCGGCCGCGGCGGATCCCGTCACGCGACAGGCGCTCGCCCAGTGCTGGATCGAGGCGGAGGCGCTGCGGCTCACGGGCCTGCGGTCCATCACGCGCCGGCTCCGCGGCGAGCCGCCAGGGCCCGAGGGCTCCATCCTGAAGCTGGCGTTCACGGAGGCGTACGTGCGGATGGCGGAGACCGCGGCTCACATCCTCGGCCCGCACGGCCTGCTCTGGCGCGGCACGCCCCGCGCCGTGGACGCCGGGCGCTGGGCCTTCCAGGCCCTCTTCGCCCGGCGGTTCGGGATCGCCGGCGGCACCTCCGAGATCCAGCGCAACATCATCGGCGAACGCATCCTTGGCCTCCCCCGCTGATCACCTCGGCGGGGGGCCGGGCCCCCCTCCGACGGCGCTCCGGGCGAAGCCCGGCCGGTCGCTCTTCAGCGACGGGCTCGCGCCTGCCTCCCCCCGCGCCGCCACCCCGTCGCGGGTCTCGCGTTCGTGACGCAGCCTCCGGACGCCCTACTGGAGGTCGCGGTCGAGGCGGCACGCGGCGCCGGCGCGCTGGCCCTCCGCTACTTCACCGGCGGCTTCGACGTCACGCTCAAGGCGGACCGGACGCCGGTGACCCAGGCCGACCGCGAGGCGGAGGCGGCGATCGTGGCGCAGCTCGGCGCCGCGTTCCCCGACGTCGGGTTCCTCGGGGAAGAGTTCGGCGCCCGGGGGCCTCAGGCACGACGCTGGATCATCGACCCGATCGACGGGACGAAGAACTTCGTCCGCGGCCTCCCGTACTGGGCCACTCTCCTGGCGCTCGAGGAAGAAGGCGAGGTGACGCTGGGCGTCGTCCACGCGCCGGCCACCGGCGACCTCTTGTGGGGGCGGCGGGGCCAGGGCGCTTTCGCGAACGGGACGCGGCTTCGCGTGTCGGGGGTCGACCGGCTCGGCGAGGCGACGGTGCTCCACTCGAGCCTCAAGTATCTGAGGCGCCTCGCCTCGGCCGGCTACTGGGACGGGTTCGTTCGGCTCGTGGAGGCGACCGAGCGCCAGCAGGGGTTCGGCGACTACCTCGCGTATACCGTCGTCCTGCGGGGACAGGCCGAGCTGATGCTCGACGCCGACGTCAAGCCGTGGGACCTCGCGCCGTTCGTGGTTCTCTTCCAGGAAGCCGGCGGACGGCTGACCGACTTCGAAGGCCGGCCGACAATCTACTCGGGCACGGCGCTGGCCTCGAACGCCCGCCTGCACACGGCGGCGCTCTCCCTCCTCCACGGCGGCCGCCCCGGCTGATCCGCGCGCCGACCCCGGAAGATCGCGACCAGAGTTGCGAAGCATCCGAGCGCCGGCTGGGCCGGCGCAACGAGGGGGGCCTCGGGGGGGTTTTCCGAACCCCCCCCGAAGGCTAAACCCAGCCGCCCGCGAACGGGATCACCTGGCCGCAGAAAAATTCCGCTTCGTCGGAGGCCAGGTAAACAGCCAGTCGCGCCGACTCCTCGGAACGCGCCAGCCGGCCGGCCGGGACGTGCTTGACCACGCGAGCGAGCTTCTCCGGGTTCCCCACGATGTCCTGCCCGAAGTAGGTGGGGTTCTCCACGAAGTTCTGGGCGATGGCGTTGACCTGGATGCCGTGGCGGGCGACCTCACGGCCGACCGCCTTGGTCAGGCCGTTCGTCGCGGCGCGGGCGGCGGAGTACGCGGCGTAGTTCGGGAGGCCCGAGAGCGCGACGGCGGAGGTGAAGTTGATGATCTTGCCGCGGCCCTGCCGCCGCATCGCGCGGAGCGCGGCCCGCATGCAGAAGAACGGCTCGTCCACGAGCGCGGCAGTCAGCGAGCGCCAGGCCTCGTCCGAGGTCTCCTCGAACGGTCCGCCAAGCGGGGTGTGGCTGGAGTTGTTCAGGAGGACGTCCAGCCGGCCGAACCGCTCGACCACGGCGCGCACCACCCGCGCCGCTTCCGCCGAGCGGGTGAGATCGCCGGCCACGATCATCGCCTCGCGCCCGTAGGCCATCGTCACCTCGAGCGCCGGCTTCGCCCGCGCCTCCGCGCGGTCGTGGAGGGCGAGGATCGCCCCCTCTTTGGCGAACTCCTCCGCGCAGGCCGGCCCCATGAACTGGCTCACGTTCGTGATGAGGGTGACTTTGCCGGTGAGCTTCATCGGGCGTATCGTACCGGCAAAGCCGGCCGCGTCGCAATCGGCGCCCGGCCGGAGAGCGAACGCGCGAGCGGCGCCTGCACCTATAATGGCCGCGATGGCTGCGTGCAGCGGAGTCGGGGGAGGGGGGCTCCGCCCCCTCTGAAGAACAAGGGAGGGTACGCATGGACTGGCTCCTCATCAGTTACCCGTCCTGGTCGACTTTGGTCATCCGCGTCGTGCTGGGCATCATCTTCTTCGCGCACGGCGCGCAGAAGGTCCTCGGATGGTTCGGCGGCCACGGCCTCAAGGGCACGACCCAGTCTTTCACTTCCATGGGTCTGCCCCTCGCCGTCGCCTACCTCGTCTGCTTCTTCGAATTCCTCGGCGGGATCGGCCTCGTCCTCGGCTTGCTGAGCCGGCTGGCCGCGCTGGCGATCATCGTCGTGATGGTCGGCGCGATCGTGAAGGTCCACGCCCAGCACGGCTTTTTCCTCAACTGGTCGCTCACGCCGGGGAAAGGGCACGGATACGAGGCGAACCTCGCCTTTATCGCGATGGGGCTCGCCGTGCTGATCGCCGGCGGCGGCGCCCTCTCCCTCGACCGCCTGATTCTTCGCTAGCGAGGCGGAGGGGTCAACTCTTCCGGCCCTGAGGGAAGAGCGTCGAGCCCTCGGACCCCGGCCGGCAGCCGTCCGAGCGGCGGCTTTGCCGCCGCAACGAGGGGGGGGAATCGGGGGGGTCTTCCGAGACCCCCCCGAAGAACTCAGCGCGGGGAGGGCTCGGTCGGGCGGCCGAAGAGGTCGAAGAAGCGGCGGAAGAGCGTGTCGATGACCTGGCCCGGCCCGTGCTCCGAGCAGGCCTCGCGCGGCTCGGTCGAGGCCAGGAACGCCTCGCGGAACACGACGGGACACCACCGGCCCGCCAGCTTGCCGTTCGTCGGGTCCACGTCGCGGAACGTCACCGTCGGCGGGACGACGAACGCTCCGCTCGGGAGCACGGCCGTCGCGGTGCGCATGAAGTCGGCCCAGATCGGCAGGGCGGCCTGGCTGCCCGAGAGCCGCAAGACCTCGCGCTGGTCGAAGCCCACCCAGACCAGCGTGACGAGACGCGGCGTGTAGCCGATGAACCAGGCGTCGCGCCCGTCGTTCGTCGTTCCCGTCTTGCCGGCCACGGGCCCCTCGACGCCGAGGGCGCGCGCCGCCGTCCCGGTCCCGCGATCCACGACGCCGCGTAGCAGGTAGGTCACCAGGAACGCCTCGTCCGCCCGGATCACCGGGGTCACCGACGGGGCGCTCTCGTCGACCACCATCCCCTCGCGGTCCACCACCGCCCGGATGGCCGTCGGCGCGGTCCGTCGGCCGGCGTTCGCCAGGGTGGCGTACGCCGTGGCCAGCTCGAGCGGGGTGACTTCGAAGCTGCCGAGGCTCAACGCCGGCACGGGTTGGAGCGGGCTCGTGAAGCCGACCTGCCGCGCCGCCCGGATCACCGCGTCGAGCCCCACCTGGTCGGCGATGCGCACGGTCGCCGCGTTCAGCGACTGCTCGAGCGCCCGTCGCACGGTCACCGTGCCCTCGAAGCGGTCCTCGTAGTTCCGGGGCGTCCACTCGTCCCGCCCGTTCCGCAGCGTCACCGGCTCGTCCTTCACGAAGGACACGGGCGTGATGCGGGGCGGCTCGCCGTGGTCGCCGAAGCGGAGGGCGGCGAGGTAGACGAACGGCTTGAACGCCGAGCCCGGCTGGCGCCGCGCGTGCGTGGCGCGGTTGAACTGGCTCGCCGCGTAGTCTCGACCGCCGATCATGGCGCGGATCTCGCCGGTGGTCGGATCGAGCGCGATCAGCGCGGCCTGGAGACGTCGCGCGGCGTCGCGGCGACGCAGGTGCGGGTAGCGACCCTCGAGCCGGTCGAGGCCGCGCGTCACGGCGGCCTCCGCCGCCCGCTGGAGCACGGGGTCGAGGCTCGTGTAGATGCGCAGGCCGCCGCCGGCCTGGAGGCCGTTGTCCGTCTGCGGCTGCTCGATCTGGGTCCGCACGTGGTCGAGGAAGTAGGGGCCGAGGAGGCGCGGCGCCGCGCTGCCCCTGGCACGCACCCGCTCCTGGGCCGCCTTCGCCCGCGCGGCCTCGTCGATGAGCCCGAGCTCGCGCATCCGGAAGAGGACGGCATCGCGCCGCTCGCGCGCGCGATCGGGGTTCTGCAAGGGCGAGTGGCTGTTCGGCGCGCGGATCATCCCGGCGATGAGCGCCCCCTCGGCCAGCGTGAGCCGCTCGACGTCCTTGCCGAAGTAGCTCCGCGCGGCGGCGCCGACGCCGTAGACGGACGCGGTGCCGTACTGGCCGAGGTAGACCGCGTTGAGGTAGGTCTCCAGGATCTCGGCCTTCGAGTACCGCCACTCGAGCATCACGGCGAGCGCGCCCTCGCGGAGCTTCCGGTCCCAGGTGCGCTTCGGCGTCAGCAGGAGGTTCTTGACGAGCTGCTGCGTGAGCGTGCTGCCGCCTTGGGTGACCTCGCCCCGCCGGAAGTTCACCCAGAGGGCCCGGAGGACGGCCTTGGCATCCACGCCCCCGTGCTCGTGGAAGCGATGGTCCTCGGCTGCCAGGATCGCGGCGGTCACGTGGCCCGGGACCTGGCTGAGCCGCACGGGGCGGCGCAGCTGGCCGATCGTGTCCGAGAGCCCGCTCACGATCTCGGGCTCGAGCTCGATCCCGTCGAGGCTCCCGCCGTCGGCGGGATCGACGACGGCCGAGACTCGACCGTCGTCCATGACCAGCCGGACGCGGAGCGGCGGCCGCTGGGCCCGCGGGTCGTCGCGCGGGTGAAGGAAGATCTCCCAGGCATTGTCCGCCCGCCGGAACTCCCCGGCGGCGCGCGGCGCGGCGCCGACCTCCTGGTAGCGGAGACGCTTGAGCGTCGTGGCCAGGTCCGTCGTCTCCACGGACAGTCCCGCCGTCAGGAGCTGCCCGGCCGCGTAGATGTAGGACGCTTCCTGGGCGCGGCCGAGGTCGAGACGCGAGACGGTCTGCCAGGTCCAGCCGGCGAAGACGGCGAGCGGGGTGACGATCAGGAGGACCAGGCCGAGCGCGACCCAGCGCCGGCGCCGCCAGACGGCGCCGCCGGCGCGGCGGAGCTGTCGGCCCCCGTGGTGGACGCCCCGGCCGACGTGGCGGCCGCCGGTGGCGAGCGCGCGCCGAGCGCCCGCGAGCAGGCGGCCGGCCCGGGCGCGGCGCTCCGCCCACCGGCCGCGGTCCGGTTCCGGCGCTGGCAGGCTCGAAGGCGTGGGTGCCCGGGGCGGCCCGGAGCTGTCGGCGTCTGGGGTATCCAGCGTCAGCTCGTGTCCTGGCGGCGCCGGTCCCGCCGGGCCCGGTCTTCCGTTTCGGGCCACCGACCCGCCTCCAGGTCCAGTATACCGTGGCGGCTCACCGGCCCCGGTACGTGATGCGGTAGACGACCCCTTGATGGTCGTCCGAGACGAACAGGCTGCCGTCGGGGGCGACGGCCACGTCTACGGGCCGGCCCCACGCGCGCTGGCCGTCGAGCCAGCCGGTGACGAAGTCCTCGGCCCGGGGAGTGTCGCCGTCGAGGCGCACGCGGATCAGCTTGGCCCCGGTCGGGATGGTCCGATTCCAGGAGCCGTGCAGCGCGACGAAGAGGGCCCCGCGGTACTCGGCGGGGAACTGGCTGCCGGTGTAGAAGGCGAGCCCGAGCGGCGCGGCGTGGGCCTGGTAGAGGAAGGTCGGCCGGCTCATCGCGCGACAGCGCGCGGGCTCGCCCAGGTCCGGGTCGGGGACCGGCCCGCCGGGCTCCCAGACGCAGTAGGGCCAGCCGTAGAATCCGTCGGCCTCGACGCGGGTCACGTACTCCGGGGGGCGGTCCTCCCCGAGCCAGTCGCGCCCGTTGACGGTCGCCCAGAGCTCGCCGGTGCCGGGCCGGAAGGCCAGGCCGACCGCGTTGCGGAGCCCGGTCGCGAAGCGTGTCCCGCCGCTGCCGTCGAGGTCGTAGCGGAGGATGGCCGCGCGCCGCGGGTCGCGTTCCTCGCACACGTTGCAGGACGACCCCACCGCCACGTAGAGGCGGCGGTCGGGTCCGACGGCGAGCGTCCGCGTCCAGTGGGCGCCTCGCGCCGGCAGGTCCGGCACGACCACCTCCGGCGCGCCCAGGGCCCGGCGCCCTGCCGGATCGTAGCGCAGGCGCAGGACGCGCCCCGTCTCCGCGACGTAGAGCTGATCGCCATCGAAGGCGAGCCCGTGCGGCAGCTCGAGCCCTTCGATCACGGTGACAGCCCGGTCGGCCCGGCCGTCGCCGTCGTCGTCGGGGAGCGCCAGGACGCGCCCCGCGCGCGGGACGGAGACGAGGAGCGTGCCCCGCGGGTCGAGCGCCAGGAGGCGCGCGTGCCCGAGGTCCCGGGCGAAGAGCCCGATGGCGAAGCCGGCGGGCAGGCGAAGGCGCGCCTGGTCGGCGGGCGGGGCGGGCGTGGGGAGGCTCGTGCAACCGGCCGCGACGAGGACGAGGAGGAGACGGCGGAGGCGGCGCCCCCAGGGCGCCGCGGGGCCCGGCACGGACGTCAGGGGGCCCGGCCGTCCTCCGAGACGCCCACGATGACGTAGGTGCCGCTCCGCTCGTCGCGCTTGAGACTCACGACCTTGTGCTTCACCGCGTCCTCGAGGAGCTTCGAGAAGGTCGAGTAGCCGTAGTAGGACTCGTTGAAGGCCGGGTTCTTCCGGATCATCGTCTGCTTGACCATCGAGCCCCAGAGGACCTCCTTGTTCTCCCGCTGGAGGGCCTGCACGGCGTCGATGAGCTGGGCGAAGACCTCCGACTTCTTCTCCGGCAGGCCCTTGAGCAGCGTGCCCTTTTTCGCCTCGCGCGTGAGGTCCTCGTAGAAGATGAACTCGTCGCAATTCGCGACGAGGAGCTCCGAGGAGGAGTTCTTCACGCCGAGCCCGATCACGTACTTGTCGTTCTCGCGGAGCTTCGAGACGAGCGGGGAGAAGTCCGAGTCGCCGGACACGATGGCGAAGGTGTCGATGTGCTCGTTCTTCTGCGTGAGGTCCATGGCGTCGACGACCATGCGAATGTCCGCCGAGTTCTTCCCGCTGTAGCGGCTCTGCGGGATGTCGATCAGCTCGATGGCGGCCTCGTGGAACGGCCGCTTGTACTCGGTGTAGCGGTTCCAGTCCGCGTAGGCCCGCTTCACCATGATCTTGCCCTTCTCCACCAGCCGCTCGAGCACGAGCTTGATCTCGAAGCCCTTGTACTGGGCGTCCTTGATGCCGCGGGCGATGTTCTCGAAATCGATGAAGAGGGCGAGCTTGCGTTCTTCGTTCATGGGGCGGTTCCTCTGCCGGCTCCGGTCACGGCACGGGCGGCTCGCGACGGCGGCGGGTTCGCGGGTCGGCCGGAACGGCGCGGGGATCCGTGCTCCGGGCTCGATCGGCCCACGCTGGTAGGGTCGGTCATACCTTCGGCGCTCATTATACGCCGTCGCCGCGGCGCGCCCAACAGGAAGTCGGACGGCGCCTTGACGCCCCGGCCGGGTTTGGCGTAGCGTCGGAACGCTCTGGACCTCGTCGATTCGATCCGCGTTCGGCCTGCGAGCCAGGAGGATCACGCCATGCACCGTTTCTCGTTCCGCGCCATCCGCTCATGCGTCGCCATCGCCGTGCTCGTCCTCGGTGCAGCGGCGCTCTGGCAGGCCACCGCGTCGGCCGGCAAGGACGACGCGGAGGTGCGCGCCCTGGTCCCCCGGATCGTCGCGGCGTGGGAGACGCTCACCATCACGAAGGTCGATCCCTACTACGCCACCGATGCCGACCTGGCCTTTTTCGACATCGCGCCGCTGAAATACGCCAACTGGGCGGAATACCGCGCGGGCGTCCAGAAGATGTTCTTCGAGCCCAACCGGAGCCTCAAGTTCAAGCTCAACGACGACCTGCGCGTGCGCGGCCAGGGCACCGTGGCCTGGGTGACGTTCACCTTCGGCGCGGACGTCGTCGCCAAGCAGGGCGCCGCGTCGCATCTGGACGGCCGGTGGACGATGGTCCTCGAGAAGCGCCAGCGGGGGTGGATCGTGGTGCACGAGCACGTTTCGGTCCCGCTGGCCGGCGGCTGAGACCGATGCCCTCCACGCCCGCCGTGGCCGCGGCGGATCCGGTCGCCGAGCTCGTGGCCGACCGCGAGCGCGCCCGCGCGGCGGGCGATCCGTTCACCGACCTCTGCGTGCTGGCGACCGCGGACGGGGCGGGCGCCGCGGCGGTGCGGACGCTCGTCCTCCGCGACGTCGGCCCCGACGGCGTGGGCCTTCTGGTGAGCGCCCGGAGCCCGAAGTGGGCGCCGCTCGAGGCGGGCCGCTACGAGTGCCTGCTCGTGTGGCTGGCGATTCGGCGCCAGTACCGGATCCGCGGTCGGCTGGCCGCGATGGCGGATGCGCGGCTCGAGGGGTACTGGCGCCAGAAAGTGTACGAGTCGCGGCTCCTCGACCTCTACTACGAGGCCGTTCAGCCTCAGAGCAGTCCGATCGCCTCGCGCGACGCGTTCCTCGGGGGCATCGGTCGCCTTCGCCAGCGCTACCCGGCCGCCGACCTCGTCCCGCGGCCTGCGGCGTTGCGTGGCGTCTACCTGGTCCCGGACCGCGTCGAGGTCTGGCGCGGCTCGCCCGACCGCCTGCACGACCGTCGCCTCTACCATCGGGCCGCCTCCGGCTGGCGCGAGGAGGTCCTGGTTCCGTAGGCGCCCATTGACACGCGGTCGACAATGAGGGAAGGGAGCGCCCGACGGGGCGCCGCGCGGATCCCTCACGAGCGGCGCGGAGAGGGCCCACATGAAGATCGCGATCATCGGCGCCGGCAACGTCGGCGGCACGCTGGGCACGGCGTGGGCGGCGAAGGGGCACGACGTCGTCTTCGGCGTGCGGGACCCGCGGGATACCCGGGTGCAGGCGCTGGTCAAGGCCGCGGGCGACCGGGCACGCGCGGCGAGCGTGCAGGAGGCCGCGGCCGCGTGCGACCTCGTCGTGCTGGCCACGCCGTGGGACGCCACCCAGGACGCCATCAAGTCGGCGGGGCCCCTGGCCGGCAAGATCCTCGTCGACGCGACCAACCCGCTCGAGCCGGATCTGTCCGGGCTCGCCCTCGGCCACCACACCTCGGCCGGGGAAGAGGTCGCGCGCCGGGCGCCGGGGGCGAAGGTGGTGAAGGCGTTCAACACGATCGGCGCGCAGCACATGGCCAACCCGCGATTCGGGAGCCAGCGCGCGAGCCTGTTCCTCTGCGGGGACGATGCCGGCGCGAAGAAGACCGTGGCCGGGCTGGCGGAGGCGCTCGGGTTCGAGGCCGTCGACGCGGGCCCCCTCGCCCAGGCGCGGCTGCTCGAGCCCCTGGCGATGCTCTGGATCTCCCTGGCCTACGCCCAGGGGCAGGGGACCGACATCGCCTTCAAGCTGCTGCGGAAATAGCGAGGGAGGACGATGAGCGACTCGACGACGAACGGCGCGCAGCGGATCACGCCGCCGGCCCTCGACGCCGCCCTCCGGCGCGGCGAGCGCCTGGCCGTCCTCGACGTCCGCCGGCGCGAGGCGTGGACCTCGGATCCCGCGCGGATTCCCGGCGCGATCTGGCTCCCGCTCGAAGAGGTCCCGCAGCGGGCGCGCGAGCTGCCGGCCGACGCTCACCTGGTCGTCTACTGCTCCTGACCCGGCGAAGCGACCAGTGCCCGGGTGGCACGGTGGCTGTCGGGGCAGGGGTTCCCCCGCGTCTCCGTCCTGAAGGGCGGTCTCGCCGGGTGGCGTGACGCGGGGTTCGCCGTGGACCGGCTCGAGGGCGAGCCGCCGGCGCTCGGCGAGCCGGGAGACGGCCGCGGTCGGCTCGAGCACGGCCGGGCGTCGTTCCTGCCCAGCCTGGCCGACCGGTACCTCCTCGACGGGGCGCTCCCCAGCCGACGCCGCCTGACCACGCTCTTCGTCGACATCGCCGGCTCGACGCGGCTTCTCGCCCACTATCCGCCCGAGAAGGTCCTCGGCGTCGTCCAGCGCTTCATGCGGCTCGTCACGGACGTCGCCATCGCCTACTGCGGCGACGTGAAAGACTTCGAGGGCGACGGCGCGCTGCTCTACTTCGAGTCCACGGCGGAGGCCGCGGCGGCGGCGTTCGCGATCCGCGGGGCCCTCGCCACCGGGAGCTGTGACACCCAGCACCCCGTCACGGCCCGCATGAGCCTGACGACGGGCGAGGTCGTCGTGGGGATCGTGGGCTCGACGATGCGCCAGGCGATCACGCTCATCGGCCCGAGCGTCAGCATCGGCGCCCGGCTGCTCAAGCAGGTCGACCCCGGGGGGATCATCGCGAGCGGCGAGGTCGTGGAGGCGCTCCGCTCCGAAGCGTCGGCGCTCGCCGCGGAGTTCCGGCTCCTCGACCCCGCCTTCGAGGTGCAAGGCGGCGACGGCATCACCGTGGCGAGCTACGTCACGGCCTGACCCCGGCGGCGTCGCGGCGGCGGGTCACTGGATGCTATACTGGCCGCGGATGATGCCGCGCGCGCCTGTCCTCGTCCTGTTGCTGCTGAGCCTCCTCGTCCTGCCGGCGGCGGCGGCCGGCGCGGTCGAGCTCTTCGTCACCAACACCCACTCGGGCACCATCGCCATCATCGACACCGCCCGCGACGAGGTCGTCGGGACGATCCCGCTCGGAGGCGGCGTGCCGAACCGGACCGTCGCCACGCCGGACGGCCGGCAGGTGTGGGTGATCCACGACAAGACGCGCAAGATCAGCATCGTGGACACGGCGACGCGGAAGGTCCAGCGCCAGGTCAAGATCGGGCAGTGGCCGTACAACCTCGCGTTCTCGCCCGACGGCCGCTACTGCTGGGTCCTCGACTGGGGCGACACGAGCCAGCTCATCGTCTACGACATCGCCAAGGGCGCCATCGAGAGTGCGATCGAGGTGAGCACGTGGCCGGCGCACGGGATCTTCTCGCGTGACGGCCGGATCTTCTGGGTGACGAGCGAGACGGCCGGGAACGTCGCCGTCGTGGACGCCGTGCACCGGAAGATCATCGAGACCCTGCCCTCGGGTGGGGACGCCATGGGCCTGGCGCTGACGGCCGATGGCCAGTACGTCTTCGTGGGGAACGGCGAGGAGAAGACGGTCTCCAAGGTGGACGCCCGCACCTACCGGATCGTGGCGACGGTCAAGCTCAAGGGCCCCGTGCACGACGTGGTGCTGACCCCGGACGGCCGGTTCCTCTACGCGACGCTCCGCACGGTGAACACGATCGCGGTCATCCGGACCCAGGACCTCGAGGTCACGACCCAGATCCCGCAGCCGGGCTATCCGGACCTCGTCCTCATGGCGCCGGACGGCACCAAGGCGTACGCGACCAACCGGCGCGCCGACGTGGTCTCGGTCATCAGCCTGGCCGATCACCGGGAGGTCAAGCGCATCGCGACCGGCAAGGGGCCGCACGGGATGGCCCTGGTCCCGCCGCCCCATCCGTGACGCTGGCGGGCGTGTCCCGCGTCGTCCACGTGGGCGCCCTGGCCGCCGTCCTGCTGGGCGCGCCGGCCGGCGCGCAGGACGCGGGAGGGCCGGGCCGGCTGCGGCCGGACGCGGGGCGAGACCACGTCGCCGAGGGGACCCGCGTCACCTACACCGAGTACCCGCCGACCTCGGGCCCCCACTGGCCGCGCTGGGCGGCGTGGGGCGTCCATCCCGAACCCGTGCCCGAGGAGGCGTTCGTCCACAATCTCGAGCACGGCGGCGTGGTCCTCCTCTATCGCTGCCCGCCACCCTGTCCGGAGGTCGTCCGCCAGGTCGAGGAGATTTTCGGCACGCTGCCGCGGAGCAAGTACGGCCACGTGAAGGTGGTCGTCACGCCGAACGCCCGGATCAAGAGCCGGTTCGCGCTCCTGGCGTGGACCCGGCTCGACGAGTTCGAGCGCTTCGACGCGCAGCGCATCGCCCGCTTCGTCCAGGCCTGGCAGGACAAGGGCCCCGAAGACGTCCCCTGAGAGTTTCGGAGAGGGCCCTCGACGGCCCCCTCCGATTCCTCCCCCAGGACTGTTGCGCGGGAGAGGCCCGCGCTGGGAGCGCTTCGTTGAAGGGAGCCCGAGGGTATCTGGCGGTCAGCGTCCTTGCCGCGGTGCCGACCGCGGGTGACGGAGCCCCCCGGAGCGGGACAAGCCGGCGGCAGGACCCGCGGTCGGGACGGTGGGATGACGGGGCGTCCGGACCCGCGCGGGTCCCTGCTCGCCCGGCGGCAGGACCCGCGGCCGCCAGCGTGGGCTGCGGCGCAGGACCCGGCCACCAGCGCGTTCGGCTAGGGGCCTGTCGGAGTAAGCCGGCGCACCGCAACGCTCGGGACGTTCCACTCCGAGCGGCGGCTCCGCCGCCGCAACGACGGGGGGGCATCGGGGGGGGTCTTCCGAGACCCCCCCGATGCCTTAGGGGACCAGGAGGACTTTGCCGGTGGCGCGGCGCGCGGCCAGGTAGGCGTGCGCCTCCTCGACGGCGGCCATCGGGAAGGTGCGGTCCACGACCGGCGTGAGGCGCCCGGCCGCGGCGAGCTCGACGATCTCCCGCAAGGCGTTCCCGTGCATGTCGAGCCGCCACGGTCGCCGTCCGAGGTGAAGGCCGCGGACGGCGAGGTTCCGGGTGAGGATCACGTCCCCGCCGAGGGCCCCCGGCTCGCCCGACGCGCGGCCGTAGACTACGAGCCGTCCGCCCGGAACGAGCGCCTTCGCGCTCTGCGCGAGCACCTCGCCCCCCACGCACTCGAGCACGACGTCGACCCCGCGGTTGTCCGTCCTCGCGAGGACTGCGGTCACGAAGCTGTCTCGCGCGTAGTTGATCGTCTCGTCGGCGCCGAGCGCCCGCACGGCGGCGAGCTTCTCGTCGGTCGAGGCGGTCGCGAAGACGCGGGCGCCCCGCTGCTTGGCGAGCTGTACCGCGAGCGTGCCGACACCGCTCGCGGCCGCGTGGATCAGCACCGACTCGCCCGGCCGCACGCCGGCTGCCGTCTCGAGTAGGTGGTAGGCGGTGACGCCCGCCAGCGGGAGCGCGCCCGCGGCTTCCAGCGAGAGGCCGGCCGGGAGTCGCTGGACGAGCGCCGCGGGCGCCAGCACGTACTCGGCCTGACACCGCTGACCGAGCATCGTCAGCACGCGATCCCCTGCTCGCAGGCCGGTCACGTCGGTCCCGACGCGCGCGACGGTCCCGGCGACCTCGACACCCTCGGCGTGGGGGAGCGGCAGCTCCGGATTGTAGACGCCGGCGCGGCGCATGAGGTCCGAGAAGTTGACGCCGGCCGCCGCGGCGCGGATGAGGACGTCAGTCGGGCCCACGGCGGGCTCGGGGACGTCCTCGTAGCGCAGGACCTCGGGGCCGCCGAACCCGTGAAACCGGACCGCCTTCATCGGGCCCTCCCCCCGGATCGTTGCGCGGGCAAAGCCCGCGCGCGGACGGCTCCGCGGCGCAGGGCCAAAGGCGTCTTCACCGTCACCCCGGCGTGGGCGGGGCGTCGCGCTCCCGGGTGAACCAGGCGTCGAGCGCCTCGTCGTGGTAGAGGGTCAGCTCTTCGGCGGACGCGAGGCGGACGCGGAACCATCGCCGGACGCCGCGCGCCGGATCGCTGCCGGCTTCGAGCCAGGCCCAGAGCACGTCGGTCACGGCGACCGTCTCCGCCCCGCGCCAGACCCCGCGCGGGGCCTCTTGCCCCCGCCCGCCCGCGTACGCCAGCACGCGGATCAGCCGGTCCACGTCAGTTGCGTCCTCCGTCGGGAGAATCGTGCGACACCAGTGCGTAGGCTACCTGAGCCGTCCGAGCGGCGGCTTTGCCGCCGCAACCGAGGGGGAGGATTCGGAGGGGGCCGTCGAGGCCCCCTTCGATGGGACTACAGCTCGACGAGGATGGCGCCCCCCTCCACCTTCACCGGATAGCAGCTCATCTTGATCGTCGGGTTCAGAACGTTCTCACCGGTGGTGACGTCGTAGCGCCAGCCGTGCCAGGGGCAGGTGACGATCCGCCCCTCGAGGTCGCCCTCGCCGAGCGGCCCGCCCCGGTGGTGGCAGGCGTTGTCGATCGCGTAGATCGTCCCGCCGACGTTGAACAGGGCGAGCGTCTTCCCGTCGGCCTCCACCACCGCGGCGCTGTCGGCCGGCACGGCCGTGGCGTCCGCGACCTTCGTCCACTTCGCCATCAGGATTCTCCCCTCCGGTACACCGCGGCCTAGCCGCTCAGGAGCTGGCGCGCGATGATCAGGCGCTGGATCTCCGACGTCCCCTCGTAGATGCGCGCCGCGCGGGCCTCGCGGTAAAGGCGCTCGATCGGCGAGCCCCGGAGCACCCCTTCGCCCCCGTGGATCTGGACGGCCTGGTCCACCACGCGCTGCGCCATCTCGGTGGCGTAGAGCTTCGCCATGGACGACTCGAGCGTGACCCGCGGGGCGCCGGCGTCCTTGAGCCGGGCCGCCGCGTAGACGAGCAGGCGCGCGGCGCGGAGCTCCGTGGCCATGTCGGCGAGCTTCGCCTGGACGAGCTGGAACTCGGCGAGCGGGTGGCCGAACTGAGTGCGGCGCCTGGCGTGGGCCAGCGCGAGGTCGAAGGCCGCCTGAGCCAGGCCGACCGCCTGCGCGCCGACGGAGGCGCGGAACACGTCGAGCGTCGCCATCGCGATGCGCCAGCCCTCCTGCGCGCCCCCCAGGAGACTCTCGGCCGGCAGCGGGCAGCGATCGAACGTGAGCTCGCCGATGACGTGCGGGGCCATGGTGCGCATCGGCCGGCCTGCGAGGCCCGGTGTCCCCTTCGGGACGAGGAAGGCCGAGATCCCCTTCGAGCCGGAGTCGGCCGCGGTCCGGGCGAAGACCACGTAGAGGTCGGCCGCGGGCGCGTTCGAGATGAAGCGCTTGCTCCCCGTGAGGATCCAGCCGTCGGGGCCGCGCTCCGCGCGTGTCGCCAGGGCCGCCGCGTCGGAGCCGGCGCCCGCTTCCGTGAGGGCGAAGGCGGGGACCTGCTCCCCGCGCGCGAGCGGCGGAAGGTACCGCGCCTTCTGCGCCTCGGCGCCGGCCAGGAGGATCGGGTAGCTGCCGAGCCCCTGGATGGCGAAGAGCTCCTCGGCGGGCGGACAGGTCCGCGCGAGCTCCTCGCGGACCAGGCAGAGCGTCATCGCGCGGAACGGCCCGTCCAGGGCGCCGCCGTGGCCCGAGGGGATCAGGAGCGGGAACACGCCCTCCTTGCCCATCGCGCGCGCCAGCTCCCAGTTCATGTCGTCGCGTTCCCCCCACGCCTCGGCGAGGGGCCGAAAGACCTCGGTGCCGGCGCGAGCGACGAAGGCCTGGAGCGCGCGCTCCTCGGCGGTGAGCGTCGGGTCCGTCCCGGTCATCCGGGCGCGGGCGGGGCGACGTAGCGGACGAACGTGAGCGCGCCGCGCTCGACGGTGAAGAGCGCGAACGGTCGCGCGAGCGTGCCGTCGTCGCGCAACACGAGCCGGCCGCCGTAGAGGGAGGGGAAGCCGCGCTGCGCGAGCAGGGCCTCGCGAAGCTGCCGGCCGCCCGGCAGCTCGTGCCCCTGGCTTCGGGCCGCCCGGAGCCCCTCGGCCACGACGACGACGGCGTCGTAGGCGTTGGCGGCGTAGCGGGAGGGCGCGCTGCCGAACCTGGCCGTGTACGCGGCGGCGAAGCGCGCGGCGCGCGAGTCCGGCTCGGGGACGAAGGCGTCCGTGAGGATCGCCGCGTCGTCGAGCGCGCCGCCGGCCGCGAGGAGCGCGCCGCGGTCGTCGTCGAGCGCGAGAAGCGGCCCCCGGTAGCCGGCGCGGCGGACGGCCGCCGCCATCTCGCCGAGCTCGGCGCCGCGGAAGCCGAGCAGGACGCCGTCGGGCGCGAGCCGGACGAGCTGCCGCAGCCGCGCGGCGAGGTCGGGCGCGTCCGGGCCGAAGCTCTCCGCCAGGACCAGGCTCGCCCCGCCGTCCCGCCAGCGTGCCGAGAGCTCCGCACGCACCGCCTTGCCGGGATCGTCGCCGGCCGCGATGACGGCCAGACGGCGGATCCCGCGCTCGCGGGCGTGCGCGAGGAGCGCGCCCGTCCGGCCGGCGAGCGAGGGGCGGGCCTGCAGGAGCGTGCGGCTCTGGACCGGGAGCCGTCCGGTCGGCATGCCCTGGTGGATCAGCAGGACGTCGTGGGTCGCCGCGAGGGCGTGGACCGCGACCGTCGGCGTCGCCGAGGCCGTGAACACGACCGGCACGCGCGCCGCGGCAAGACGGGCGAGCTCGCTCGTGGCCTGCTTGACGTCGAGCGCGTGCACGTCGGCGGCATCGAGGACGAGGTGGGCGTCGACGATGGGGAGTTCCGCCTCGCGCGGCGGCTCCGGGGCCTTGGGCGGCTGACCGTCCGGGGTCCGCCCCGCCTCGCCCGGCAGGGCCTTGCCGCCCTCACCCGCGGTCTTCGGCGCGTCCGAGGCGGCGGCCTTCGGCGTGGCGGGCGGGGCCGCCTTTGGCGCGTCGGCCGCGGGTGTCCTGGCGGCGGGCGCCTTGGCCGCTTCGCTTCCGGCCGGCTTGGAGGTCTCGGCCCCTGCCTTCGGCCCCGCGCTCGCAGGGGCGCTCGGTGCGTCCGCCGCGGGTGTCTCCTGCGCGCCGCCCGCGGCCGGCGTGGGCGCGTCGCCGGCAGGGGAGCCCGGCGGGCGGTTCAGGTCGGCGATGGCCAGCTCCATCGCCTGGCGCATCTCCTTGCCGAACCACGCCGCGGCGCCCGTGAGCGGCAGGAGCGCTCCGATGCGGACCGT
Source organism: Candidatus Rokuibacteriota bacterium (assembly GCA_044866005.1). Taxonomy (GTDB): domain Bacteria; phylum Methylomirabilota; class Methylomirabilia; order Rokubacteriales; family DASRDR01; genus JBIOTN01. The sequence goes on from JBIOTN010000223.1 coordinate 62,195, forward strand.
CGGCACGCCGGGCGGCGGCACGCCCGGCTCCGGCGTCTTCGGCGCGGTCGGCGTGCTCGGCGTGCTCGGCGTGCTCGGCGTGGTGGATGGGGCGTCGGGCGATCCGAAGATGCCACGGCCCGAGTCGGGCGTTCTCGGCTGACGAGGGAGTCGCTGGGCGACTCCATCCCCGGCGAGGAGAAGCACGGCAAGGCCCGCGAGGGCGAGACGCGCGGGAATCCCCATGCCGGAAGGCATTGTACCCCAGCGGCGCGCGTCAGTCCCAAGTGAGAGAGCTGGAGACACCGGCCAGGGCGCAGAGGGCGGTCACGATCCCCGTCGCTGTCGCGACCTGCGACAGCAGGTCAACGGGGTGGATGTCGTTTGCGAAAAATCGCGGTATCTATCGGAATTCTCGACTGCGAGCGGCGTTCCGATCCGGATTAGTTTGGGGGCATCATGACCCTTCGCTTATAAAGGAGCGAGGCGCGGAAGAGGACGGCGAGACAGCCCATGAGCCCGATGCTCGACACACGCCCGAAGCGGATCGACCGCTACGAGGTGCTCGCCCAGCTGGGGCAAGGAGCCATGGGCGTGGTGTACCGGGCCCGGGATCCTCAACTCGAACGCGTCGTCGCGATCAAGACCCTGCGTCGCGATCTCGGGCTCCCGCCCGAGCAATTCACCGAGCTGAAGACGCGCTTCTATCAGGAAGCCACGGCTGCCGGTCGCCTGAATCATCCCAATCTCGTGGCGATCTACGACGTGGTGGAGGTCGAGGGCGTCCCGCACATCGTGATGGAGTACCTGGAGGGGCGGACGCTGGCCGAGATCATCACGCGCGAAGGCCCGCTCCCGCCGCGCCGAGCCGTCGACCTCATCACACAGATCTGCAGCGCCCTGGAGTACGCCCACGCGCACGGCGTGGTCCACCGTGACATCAAGCCGGGCAACATCCTGGTGAATGCGAGCGGCGGGGCAAAGCTCAGCGACTTCGGCATCGCGCGAATCTCCGGCAGTCACCTCACCCAGACGGGCGTGCTGGTGGGGACGCCCGCGTACATGTCGCCCGAGCAGTTGAACGGGGCCATGGTCGACGGGCGCAGCGACCTGTTTTCCCTCGGCGTGGCGCTCTACGAGGCGCTGACGGGCGTGAACCCGTTCAAGGCCGACGAGCTGGCCGCGACCCTCTACCGCGTGGTTCACGCCGATCCCGTGCCGCTGCAGGCGAAGAACCCGACGGTTCCGCCGGATCTGGACACGGCCGTGACGCGCGCGCTGGCCAAGACGCCGGACGAACGGTATCCCGACGCTGGTGCCTTTGCCGCCGCGCTCACCCAGGCCCTCGGCGAGCGGAAGGCATCCTGGGCGCCGACGGCGCTGGGCGCCGCCGTCAGCCGGCGCCTCCGGGGGCCCCGCGCCGCCGTGATCGGCGCGGGATGCCTGCTCGTCCTCGGCGTCGCCACCTGGGCGGTCTGGGATGGCGCCTCCGGTCGGGATCCCGGCGCGCGCTCGCGACCGCCGGCCAGCACGACCGATGCGCGGCCGCGGGCCGACGCGCCCGGGCCGCGGTCGTCGGCCGCGGGCCAGCCGTCGGACCCGGCACGGTCGGTGCCGCTGGCGACCGCGCCGCAGGCGCGCCCCGAGAAGCGCCCCGAGGCGCCCGGCGACGAGGGGACCAGCGCCCGGGCCCCGGTCCCGAGCGGCGCCTCGGGCTGTCTCAGCGTGAACGCCCTCCCGTTCGCGGCCGTCTACGTCGATGGTCGGTATGCCGGCGACACCCCGCGCGCCTGCCTGCGGATCGCGGTCGGACAGCGGCGGGTGTACTTCGAGGCCGGCGGCGAGCGGAGTCCCGAGCGCGTGGTCCGGGTCACGGACCAGCACACGCCGGCAGAGCCCTTGCGGCTGAGCTACGACTTCAAGGCCCGCGCCTTTCTCCAGCCATGACGCCATCACCCCGCTGGCTCCGGTGCCTGATGGCCGCGGCGTGCATCCTGGCGACCGCCGGCTGCGCGACCTTCCAGGGCGTCGGCCGGGGTCTCCCCAGGGCGACGAAGCCCGTCAAGTACAAGATGGCGGGCGCCGACATCGAGCTCCGCAAGCACCTGGACCGGGGGCTGACGCAGATCAAGGAGGAGAACTATCGCGGGGCGCTCGGCTCCTTGAACCGCGCGGTCTGGGACCTCGAGCGGGTGGAGAGCCGCTGGCTTCGCCTGGAGGACCTCGCGGAGGTTCACCAGGCGCTCGCGGATGCGTATGCCGGGCTCCGCAAGCCGAGCTGGGCGGAGGAGGCGCGGAAGCTCTCGCTCGCGCTGACCGAGCAGGTCCGGCGGGATCCGGAGGGAGACTGGCCCGAGCGGTCGCTGGCGCGGGCCAAGGAAGCGTACGCGAAAGCGCAGTTCCGGGCGAGCCTGGGGATCCTGGGCCAGGCCCTGGTCGACCTCGAAGACGTCGCGCAGACGGCGCTGCGGGTGAGGCGACTCGAAGAAACGCGATGCTACCTGGCGTTCACCTTCCTGGCGCTCGAGGAGGAGGATCGGTCGAAGGAGGAGCTGGAGCGGCTGTGGACGCTGGATCCCACGCTGGCGTTCTGCTCGCGGGAGGCGCCGCCGGCGATTCGCCGGCTCGTCGGCGAGGTACGGCGCGCGGCGCCGCGCTAGCGGGAGCGGCAGGAGGGGGGGTGAACGCGATGCCGAAGCTGACGCTGGTCGTCGAGCGCAAGCCGGTGCAGGTCTACGACCTCAAGCACCCGGTCATCCGGATCGGCCGCGTCGACGGCATGGAGATCATGATCGACAACATCTCCGTCTCCCGCCGGCAGGCCGAGATCCGGCAGGAGGCGGACGGCAGCTGGACGGTGCGGGATCTCGGCTCGGCCAACGGCACCTTCCTGAACGGCCGGCGCCTGACGGCGGCCCAGCCCGTCACCTCCGGCGACGAGATCTCGTTCGGCAAGTTCGCCCTCTTCTTCGATCGGGTCCTGTCGGAACCCCTCGTCCAGACCGACGTGGCGCCCCGCCAGGGGTTCGACCAGGCCGCCGGCACCTTCCGATTGAGGACCGAGGACGTGGACGAGCTGCAGCGGGCGGCCGGCCTGAAGCGTCGGGCCCAGCTCCAGTGGGAGGTCGGCCGGATCCGCGATACCCACTACCTGGAGCGCGGCCCGCGTGCCGCCGTGCTCATCGGCCGGTCCACGCTCTGCGATCTGCAGGTGCCCGCCGGTCCCAAGCATCATCTCCTGGTGATCCGCAACGCCGAGGCCTTCGAGGCCCGGAATCTCTCCGGGTGGCATCGGATGCGGGTGAACGGCCAGGTGACCCGAAAGGCCGTCCTGCGGAGCGGCGACGTCATCGACATCGCCGGGCTCCGGGTCACCTTCCTCGACGAGGTCCGCTGAGGCGGCCCGGGCCGAGACCCTTCGCATCCCGGCGTCCTGCATCACGCCCGGGACGCGCTCGGCCTGCGGCCTCGCGGCCGTCCCGGGCTCTGGGGCCCGGGTCAGTGCGCGGTGGGGCCCGCCGCGCGCGAGGTCGCCTCGACCAGCGCCGGCTCCCGCCGCGGCGCCGGCTCGGCCGTCGGCCCGTGCCCCCCGCCGTAGCCCGAGACGTCGAAGGCGTAGGCGGTCTCGGAGTGCTGCGAGAGGTCGAGGCCGACGAACTCCTCTTCTTCGCTGACCCGAAGGCCCACCAGCGCGTCCACCACCTTCAAGAGCACGATGGAGCCCACGAAGGCGAACACCCACGTCGCCAGGACCCCGATCGCCTGGATACCGAGCTGCCGGGGGTTCCCGTAGAAGAGACCGTCGGCCCCCGCCTCGTTGATCAGCTTGGAGGCGAACAGGCCGGTCGCCAGGGCGCCCCAGGTGCCGCCGATGCCGTGGACGCCGACCACGTCGAGGCTGTCGTCGTAGCCGAAGCGCGTCTTGAGGTTGCAGGCGGCGAAGCAGAAGACGCCGGCGCCGAGGCCGATGAGAATGGAGGGCACCGGCCCGACGAAGCCCGAGGCCGGGGTGATCGCCACGAGCCCCGCCACCGCGCCGGAGGCGGCCCCGAGCACCGTCGGCTTGCCGCGGCTCAGCCACTCCGCCAGCATCCAGCCGAGCGTGGCGGCCGCGGCGGCCGTGTTCGTCACCACGAAGGCGCTCGTGGCGAGCGCGCCCGCGGACAGGGCGCTCCCGGCGTTGAAGCCGAACCAGCCGACCCAGAGCATCGCCGCGCCGATGACGGTGAACGGGAGGTTGTGCGGCGGCATCGGCTCCCGGCCGTACCCCTTGCGGCGGCCGATCACGAGCGCGGCCGCGAGTGCGGAGACGCCGGACGAGATGTGGACCACCGTGCCGCCCGCGAAGTCGAGCGCGCCGAGGTTCCGCAGCCAGCCGCCGGTCCCCCACACCCAGTGGGCGAGCGGATCGTAGATCACCGTCGCCCAGAGCGTGACGAAGAGCAGGAAGCCGCTGAAGCGCATCCGCTCGGCGAAGGTGCCGGTGATCAGCGCCGGCGTGATGTTGAAAGCAAAGGGCACACCGCGCGGCCTTGTAATGAAAGTCCAGCGACCAAGGAAAGCGAGTCCTC
>JBIOTN010000224.1:0-2408 GCA_044866005.1 Candidatus Rokuibacteriota bacterium
ACCGGAGGCGTGCGGGTCTCGGACACGGTTCCGAGGCAGTCGACCGCCCGCCCGGCGACCCGGCCGGTGACGCGGCACACCCGCGCGGTCAGCTCGCCCAGCTCTGCCGCTTCCGCGACCGGGGCGAGCTCGAGCTCGAGCACCCCGGCCAGCTCCGCCTGCCAACCGTCCCCGATCTGCTTCAGCCCCGGACCCTCGGCATGGGGCGCCGGACGGCGGCCCTCGAACAGGATCGTCGTTCCCGCGCGGGCGGTCCCGTAGATCTCGCGCGCCTGGTCGAAGAACGAGAGCGCGAGCGCCGGCTCGCTCACCGCTCGAGTGTCCCCGGTGGGGACGGGTCCTCGCGAGCGGTGCCCTCGACGTCGTAGCGCATGCGCCCGCGCCCGCGCGTGGTGGCCCCCACTGCGAGCCGTCGGCCGAGGCGGCTGGCCAGCAGGCGCCTCACCACGGCCCGTGTGGGCGGTATCAGCAGCAGGAGTCCGACCACGTCGGTTATGAAGCCTGGCGTGATCAGAAAAGCCCCGCCGAAGACGACGAGCACCCCGTCGATCACCTCGCGGTGGGGCATCTTGCCCTCGGCGAGCGCAGTGTTGAAGCGCCGCCACACGCTCCGTCCCTGTGCGCGGAGAAGCAGCGAGCCGAGCACGGAATCGGCCGCCAACAGGAGAATGGTCCAGACCGCGCCGATCGCATCGCCGACCTTGAGGATCACGTACAGCTCCGCGAGCGGCACCAGAATGAACAGCGCAAGCAGCGCCAGAAGGGGCATGAGCTGACCCTACTATCCTCGTTTCCATGCCGACCGTCGACGACGTGCAGGAAGCCCTGAGCAACGTGATCGATCCCGAGCTGGGGCTCGACTTCGTGGAGCTGGGGCTCATCTACGAGGTCGAGATCGAGGACGGGGAGGTCTTCGTGACGTTTACGCTCACCTCGCCGGGTTGCCCGATCGGACCGCAGGTGGGCGACCAGATCGAGGAGTTCGTGGGCGAGCTCGACGGAGTCAGTCGGGTGTATCCGAAGATGACCTTCTCACCGCCCTGGACTCCGGAGATGATGAGCGAGGAGGCGAAGTTCGCGCTCGGATATTGACGCCATGGGGAATGATGCCCCGGGCACGGCGCCCGGCCCCTCCCCCATGGTCCACCCCCAGCTGCGCCGCCTCCACGTAGTCAGCCAGGGCTTCACGCACGACTGTGCCCTCGACGTCGCGGTCTCGCGCGCTCTCCTGCAACGCATTGCGGCCGGCGAGCTGACCGAGACGTTGCGCCTCGCACGCCCCGGGGCGATGGTGGCATTCGCGAAGCAGGATTCGGCGGCGCCAGGCTACCCGGACGCCGTCCGCGCGGCCCGCGCCCGCGGCTTCGACGCGGTGCTGCGTCTGGCGGGTGGCCGTGCGGCGGTATTCCACGAGCAGACGATCGCGCTCGCCCACGCCGTACCCGACCCCGCGCCGCGCGCCGGGATCCACTCGCGCTTCGCCCGGACCGCGGAGCTGATCGCACGCGCCCTACGCCGGCTCGGCGTAGACGCTCGCGTGGGCGAGGTGCCCGGCGAATACTGCCCGGGCGGCTACAGCGTGAACGCTCGCGGTTCCGTGAAGCTGGCCGGGATCGGCCAGCGCATAATCGCCGGCGCCTCTCACATGGGTGGCGTGATCGTGGTGGGCGGGGCGGAGCGCGTTCGCGAGGTGCTCCTGCCGGTGTACGAGGCGCTCGACCTGCCCTGGGACCCCGGCACGGTGGGAGCGGTGGAGGATGAGATCGACCATGGCGCGGCGCCGCACCCGTGGACGGTGGTTCGCGACGGGCTCCTCGCGGAGTACGAGCGCGAGTACGGGGTCGTCGAGGCGGAGCTGGACCCGGAGACGGTCGAGTTGGCGCGCGCCCTGGCGGCTGAGCACCGTCCGGCGTGAGCCTGCGCCGCGCGTTGGCGGCGGCTGGCGCGGCGGCGAGGCGGGCGGCGGCGAGGCGGGCGGCGGCGGGAGGCGGGTCGCGACGAGGTGGGCGGCGGGAGGCGGGCCGCGGGGAGCTCTGCCCCGCACGGGAAGGACTCAACGTTGTCGCGCGCAGGTTCGGTTTCGCGGCTTGGGGCGGGCGGGGTTCGCCGGCTGGGTGAGGGCTGCGCTCGGGCGGAGAGGTGCCGCGGGTCGGGGACGGGCAGGCAACCCGCGCCCTCAGCATCGCGCGCGGCGCGTGAAAAAGCACACTATTTCCGTTTCGCGAAGCCCCCAGAGCGCCCGAGGCCGCGGGCCCAGCCGGAAGCCGCTTCGCCGCCGCCGCCGTCGCCGGGCGGCCGCTTCCTCTCAGCCTTCTCAGTCCTGAGTGGAGGGGTTCGCCGCGGCGGATTGCGGCTTCGCGGTCGACTTCTGCCCGCCGTTTGACTGCACCGGCGCCGCGCTCTTCCGG
>JBIOTN010000225.1:0-7737 GCA_044866005.1 Candidatus Rokuibacteriota bacterium
AAGGAGGCCGGCCGAGGCCCCCAGAGGCCGGGACGGCCGCGAGGCCGTAGGCCGAGCGCGTCCCGGCCGTGCTGCCGGACGCCGGGCTGCGACGGGGATCGGCCCGGACCAGTTCATGCGTCGCGGAGGACCGGTGCCCCCGCCAGGTACCGCGCGAGGACGTGACCACCCAGCGAGAGGAGGACGAGGATGCTGGCCAGCGCGGCGGAGAGGAGAATCTTGCCCTCCTCGTGGAGGTTGAAGGCCACGACCCCGATCGTCTCGTTCCCTGCCGACCAGAGGATCACGGACAGCGTGAGCTCGGTGAGCGCCGGAACCGCGGCGAGGAGCCACGCCGCCAGGAGGCCGGACCGGAGGAGCGGAACCGTGACGTCCAGCACGCTTCGCCAGAGCGAGGCGCCGGAGGCCCGCGCGGCCTCCTCGAGCGCGGGATGGAGCTGCGCGAGCGCGGCGGCGACCGGCCGCAGGGCCAGGGCCAGGAAGCGCGCCACGTAGGCGACGAGGATGATCCAGAGCGTGTTGTAGAGCCGGAGGCCGAAGACCGGACGGAGAAAGGCGAGCACGATCGCCAGGGCGAGGACCGTCCCCGGGACGGCGAACGGCAGCGTGACGAGCGTCTCCAGGAGGCCCGCCCCGCGGATGCGCCTCCGCTGCTGGAAGAAGGCCACGGCCAGGGCCAGCACCACGCAGACGGTCGCCGCCGAGGCGGCGAGCAGGAGGCTGTTCCAGGCCGCCCGCCAGACGGCGGGCAGGTGGAAGAGCAGGAAGCGGAAATTCTGGAAGCCCACGTTGTCGGCCGTCAGCGGCCGGCCGTAGGCGCGGGTGAGCGCGGTGAGGAGGACGGCCAGGAGCGGCAGGGCCGAGCTCGCGAGCACGAAGACCGCGAGTGCGCCCGCCAGCCAGCGGCGCGCGCGGCCCAGCGGCACGACCGGCGCCGTGCCGACCCCCGCCAGGAGCCCGAAGCTCCGGTCTCGGAACCACGAGCGCTGGAGCGCGAGGACGAGGCCCGCCACGACCACGAGAAGGAGCGAGAGCGCCGCGGCGACGTGGAGGTTGTAGGGCCGGTCGAAGTCGAGAACCGTGGCGTAGATCTTGGTCGCCAGCACGAAGTACTTCGCCGGGAAGCCGAGAATCGCCGGCGTGCCGAACTCCGCCATCGCGGAGAGAAAGACGAGCGTCAGTCCGGCGGCGATGCCCGGCGCGGCCATCGGCAGCGTGACGTCGCGCGCGGCGCGCCAGGGGCCGGCCCCCGCGCCCCGCGCCGCCTCCTCCAGGGCCGGGTCGACGCGGGCGAGCCCGGCGAGCACGGTCAGGTACGCGATGGGGTACTTGTAGAGCGTCATGGCCAGGATGATGCCGCCGCTTCCGTAGATCCGGACGAGCGGGTCCTCGCGCCCGGTCCACGTCATCCAGGCCTGGTTGACGAGCCCGGTCGGCCCGAGCACGTAGAGCCAGGCGAGGGCGCCGACGAAAGGGGGCACGAGGTAGGGCAGGACGAGCAATCCCTGGAACGCCGAGCGGCCCGGCAGGTCCGTGCGGGCGATCAGCAGCGCGAGCGCGGTGCCGAGAAGGCCGGCCAGGAGCGTCGTGGCGGTCGCCACGTAGAGGGTGTTGGCGAGGACGCGCCAGGTATCCGGGTCGGCGAGGACCACGACGACGTTCGCCAGGCTGGGGACGGCGTCGCGGGAGAGGCCGTACCAGACGAGGACGAGCGCGGGGTAGCAGACCGCGCCCACGAGGACGGCCGCGACCGGGACGAGCGGCAGGACCAGGTCCGCCCGCGCGCCCTTCACTTCGTCTCGAAAAGCTCCCGGAACTGCTTCTTCAGCTCTTCCCGGTTCGCCGCGATGTAGGCTTCGTCGGTCGGGAGGATCTCGAGCTTCTCGGGCGGCATGCCGGTCGGCGCGTCGATCCCCGGGAGCACCGGGACGTACCCCTGCTGGACGAAGAGCCGCTGGCCATCCGTCGAGTAGAGGTAGCGGATGAATGCCCGGGCCCCGTCCGGATTCTTCGCCCCCTGGAGGATGCCGATCGGCGTCGGGATGAGGATCGCGCCCTCGCGCGGCCAGATGTGGTCGACCGGCGACCCCTTGGCCTTCATGTCGCGCAGGAAGAAGTCGACGACCGAGGCGATCACGAACTCCCCGCTCGCCAGCTTGTTGGCCACGGTCCCGTTGGACTGCTCCACGACCACGGCGTTGTCCTTGAGGCGCCGGAAGAATTCCCATCCGAACGCCGGCTGGTGGACCAGCGTGCCGAGCGTGGAGAAGGCGGCGCCGGAGTAGAAGGGGCTGGCCATGCCGACCTTCCCCTTGTAGCGCGCCTCCGCCAGGTCCTTCCACGAGGTCGGCCGCTCCTTCACCCGGAGGGTGTTGAGGCCGACCGTGTTGAAGATGAGCCGCACCTCGTGGTATCGCCCGGCCTCGTAGTGGAACTTCGCGGGCACGCGCCCCGCCGCGGGCGGCGTGTAGGGTTGCAGGAGGTTCTTCCGCGCGAGCTGCGCGAAGAACTCGATGTCGGCCATCCAGACGAGGTCGGCCTGGATACCGCCGGCCTGCATCTCCGCCTGGAGCTTGCCGATCACGACCTGCGTGCCCGAGCGGTAGATGTTCAGGGTGACCCCGGGCTGCCGCTTCTCGAAATCGGCCTTCATCTCGTTGACCTTGTCCTGCGACTCCGAGGTGTAGAGCGTGACTGGCGTCTGCGCGGCCGCCGCGAGCGACGCGGCAAGCACCATGGTGAGCAGCGCGACGATCCGCGGGACACGCCTGAGCTGCACCTCACGGGGCCCGGGGCCCGGCAGGGGCATCACTCGGCGTACCGGCGCTCGAGCCGCTCATACTCCTCGAGGCCGACCAGCGCGAAATAGTCCTCGAAGCCCATGAGGCGATCCTGCACCGCCACACTGCTCCCGTCCCGGTAGAGCACGCCCAGGACCTCCTCGACGGCGGCCGCCGCCGCCCACAGCGCGTCCACGACCCAGAGTCCCACCCGGTAGCCCATCGCCCCGAGCTCGGCGGCGGTGAACAGCGGGGACTTCCCCATCGTGAACATGTTCGCGACCAGGGGCACGCCGGGCAGCGCGCGCGGCGCCCGGCGGAACTCGTCCGGCGTCTCCAGCGCCTCGAGGAAGATCGCGTCGGCTCCGGTCTTCACGTAGGCCTCGGCGCGCCGGATCGCCTCGTCGAACCCGAGCGGGCCCCGCGCGTCCGTCCGCGCCACGATCACGGTGTGCCGGTCGCGCCGGGCGTCCAGGGCGGCCTCGAGCTTCTTCTGGTGCTCGGCCGCGGGGATCACCTGACGCGGCCCCGGGATGTGACCGCACTTCTTCGGCCAGACCTGGTCCTCGAGCACGATGGCCTGGGCGCCCGCGGCCTCGTACGCGCGGACGGTGCGCCGGACGTTCAGCGGGTTGCCGTACCCCGTGTCCGCGTCCGCCATCACGGGGATCGCGACCGCGCCCGTGATGGCGCGCAGGTGGTCGACCATCTCCGTCATCGAGAGCTGGCCGACGTCCGGTCCGCCGAGTCGGCTGGCCGCCACGAGGAACCCGCCGAGCCCGATGGCGCGGAAGCCGATGCGCTCGGCGATCCGCGCCGAGAGCGCGTCGTACACCGCCGGGACGACGACGCATCCGGGCCCGGCCAGGAGGTCCCGGAAGCGGGGCGACGCCGCCGTGGGCGGAGATGTCACGTGGGGCTCCCTGTGCTAGACTCTGAAATCGGCTGACGGGCGCGGCGCTCGTCGCGCCGCCGCCTTGATATTACCGAAAATGCGAGTCAAATCAAGGAAGGACCGGGGCGTGTTCCTGCTCCGGCCGCTCGCGCCGCTGGACGTCGATCTCACCCTTCAGCGCTACCGCCTCTGGGGCCCGGATCCGGCGAACGTCTATCAAGAGGCCGCGTTCTACCGGGTAGCGCGCGTGGCCGGGACGGCGGTGCCGTATCGGCTGACCCCGGCCGGGCCGCCCGGTCGCCAGCGCGTCACGGTGACCTTCGCCGGCGCGGACACGGGCGAGCACCGCCGGACGCTGCGAGCCGAGGTCCGGCGGTTGCTCGGGCTCGACGCCGACCTCGCCGGCTTTTACGCCCTTGCCGTCCGGGACCCGGTGCTGGCCCCGCTCACCCGCGCGCTCTACGGGATGCGCCTGAGCCTGGCCCCGGATCCGTTCGAGATGCTGGTCGGCGCCATCACCGCGCAGCAGGTGAACCTCGCCTTCGCCTTCACGGTCCGCGCCCGCCTCGTCCGCCGGTTCGGCGAGGCGCACAGCTTCGAGGGCGTGGCCGTCTACGCGTTTCCGTCCGCCGCCGCCCTGGCGAGCGCGGACACCGGGACGCTGCGCGGCTTCCAGCTCACCACGCGGAAGGCCGAGTTCATCGTGGGGCTCGCGCGGGCGGTGGCGGAAGGGCGTCTGGACCTCGGCACGCTCGCCACCGCGTCGGAGGCCGAGGTGATCGCCCGGCTGACCGCCGTGCGGGGCCTCGGGCGCTGGACCGCGGAGTGGTTCCTGGCCCGGGGGCTCGGCCGCCCGGACGTCTGTCCCGCCGACGACCTCGGTGTCCGGCGCGCCTTCGAGACGCTCTGCTTCCATGGCCGCCCCTGCGACGCCGCGCGGATCCGCCGACGGGCGCAGGCCTGGCGACCCTACCGGAGCCTCGCGGTCCACTATCTGCTCGCCGGGCTTCGCCGCGCCCGGGTCGGGACGCCGGCGGCGGCGCAGAATGGCGCACGCCCGGGACTCCCGCAAGCGGGCGGCTGACGTGGCGAGCTCGAAAGGGCCGCGGCTGCCGCTTCTGGGGCCGGATCCGAACGCGCCGAGGGACGTCCACCTCGTGGGGCGCTACGCCATCGGCGTCGAGTGGCAGGACCACCACGCGAGCATCTATCCCTTCGAGTTCCTCCGCAGCTCGTGCGGCTGCGCGGCCTGCGGCGACGCCACCCAGGCCGGCGCCCCGCCGCCCTCCAAGCCGGAGCAGACCTGGCCGGTGGAGATCCGCAAGGACGGGCCCGGGCTTCGGATCCGCTGGCAGGACGGCCACGAGACGAGCTTCGGCGGCCGCGAGTTGCGCCAGCTCTGTCGCTGCGCCGCCTGCACCGAGGCGCACGGCGTCGGATGAGCGCGGCGGCTCCGTCCCGCGGCCTCGTGCTCTTCGGGGTCATGCTCGGCCTCTTCCTGGGGGCCATGGAATCGACCGCGGTCGCGACCGCCATGCCGACGGTGATCGCCAGCCTCGGCGGGCTCGCCATCTACTCCTGGGTTTTCTCCGGCTACATCCTGGCGGCGACGATCTCCATGCCGCTCTGGGGCAAGGCGGCGGACCTCTACGGCCGCCGCGCGGCGTACCTCGCGGGGCTCGGCATCTTCCTGGCGGGGTCGGTCCTCTCCGGACTCGCCACCTCCATGACGGCGCTGATCGTCTTCCCCACCATCCAGGGACTCGGCGGCGGCGCGCTCCTGCCGCTCGGCTACACGATCATCGCCGACCTCTACGGCCTCGAGCGGCGGGCGAAGATGCAGGGCTATTTCTCGGGGACCTGGGGCGTCGCCTCCATCGTGGGCCCGTTGATCGGAGGCTTCGTCACCGATCACCTCTCGTGGCGGTGGGTGTTCTACGTGAACGTGCCCTTCGGCCTGCTGGCGGGTGTGGTGCTCGGCTGGGCGCTTGCCGGCCTCCCCCCCCCGCGCCAGCGCAAGGCCGTGGACCTCCGCGGCGCCGCCCTGCTGACGGCCGGGATGGTGGCGCTCCTGGTGGCGCTCGTGGAGGGCGGGCGGGCCGGGTCCGGCCTGCATCTGGCCGAAGGCGTCCTCTTCGTCGCCGCGGGTGGCCTCCTCGCGGCGTTCGTGCTCTGGGAGCGTCGCGCGCCTGAGCCGCTCCTCCCGCTCCGCCTCTTCGGCAACCGGATGTTCCGGGCCGCGGCGGTCTCCGGGTTCCTCGCCGGCATGGCCATGTTCGGGACGATCTCGTTCGTCCCGCTCTTCGTGCAGGGCGTCCTGGGCGGGACGGCGACCGAGGCCGGGACGGCGCTGACCCCGTTCGTGCTCGGCTGGGTCACGTTCTCGGTGATCTCGGCGCGCCTCCTCCTCAAGGTGGGCTATCGCTCGCCTGTGCTCGCCGGCATGGTGTGCCTGGCTGTCGCGTTCCTCCTCATGAGCCACATGGGGCTGGGCACCTCGCGCTCGGTCACGGCGCGGAACATGCTGCTCGCGGGGATGGGGATGGGGCTCATCATGGTGCCCCTCCTCATCGCCGTCCAGAACGCCGTGCCGAAGCGCGAGCTCGGCGCCGCGACCTCTGCGACCACGTTCTTCCGCTCGATCGGCGGGGCGGTCGGCGTCGCAATCATGGGCGCGGTGCTCTCGAGTCAGCTCGCCGCGCAGCTTCTCTCGCTCCCCGGGGCCACCGACGGCCGTGCCCGCAGCCAGGTCGAGGCGTTCGTCGCGCACCCCGACGCCGTCGTCCACCCGGCCCTGCGGCTGACGCTCCCGCCGCCGGTCCTCGCGGCGTTCAGCCAGGCGCTCGCCAACGCGCTGCACGCGGTCTTCCTGGTCGGGTTCGGGATCGCGTGCCTGGCCCTGGCCTCGGCCTTCCTCGTCCCGGCCGGACGGGCGCAGGACCTCGCGCTGGACGAGCATCGCGTGCCTGGCGTCTAGGCGGCGGCGCGATGGCGTTCATCCGCACGGTGACGGAGGCCGAGCTGCGGCGCGAGAAAGCCAGGGCGCGGGAGTTCCGGGCGAGCGCCTGGTGGAAGCGGCGGCTCGCGCTGGCGCGCTGCGGTTACTGCGGCCGGCCGACGTCGCCGCGCGACCTGACGATGGACCACCGGGTTCCGCTCGTGCGGGGCGGCCGCTCGACGAAGGGGAACGTCGTGGCCGCCTGCAAGGCGTGCAACACGGCGAAGAAGTACCTGCTCCCGGTGGAGTGGGAAGAGTACCTCCAGCGCCTCGCCGACGCGGGCGGGGAGCCGGCGACGTCCGGACACCCCGAGACGCCGCCGCGATCCGCAAAATAGTTGGACACCGGCGACCCCGGGTCGTAGGATGAGGGCAAATCGGCCGAGGTGACACAGCCTCCTGGCGTTTCGATCCCGGCACCGGAGCCGGGCGGAACGGGCCGAGCCTCGGGCCGGCAGTCGGCGGTCGGTTCGAGGTGGCGGGATCGTGGGCCCGCGTGGTGCGTGCGCCGAGAAAGGAGGTGGTCCAGCCGTGAGTACAACCCCGGTGATCTGTGAGGTGGTGACCTCCTAGGTCGCGCGCACCCGGTTCGATCTGAGGGTGGCCCGCCTGGGGGACCCCAGGCACCACCGGCCCCGAAGGTCCTGCACATCACCTGCAGGGCGGTCCCCGCGGGCCGCAGCGACCTTCGGGGCTTCTTTTTCCTCGCGGGCGGTCTGCTCCTCCCGGCTCTGCGCGCCGCTCAGTTGAGCAGCCCGAGGAGCCGGTGGAGCTCGGCGCGCGCGGGCGCGTACCCCGGCTCGATCTCCAGCGCCCGCCTGAGCTCGCCGATCGCCTCGTGGATCTTCTGCTGCCGGGCATAGACGCGCGCGAGGTTCACGTGCGGGTAGTGGCGGGGCTCGTACCGCCTGGCCTCCATCGCCTTGCGAAGCCAGGGAATCGCCTTCTCGTGCCGTCCGAGCTTGATGAGGTAGGAGCCGATGTCGTTGTAGGGGTTGCCGAACTCGGGGTCGAGCCGGATGGCCTGATGACACTCGCGGATGGCCGCCTCGTAGTCGCCCCGG
>JBIOTN010000226.1:0-5946 GCA_044866005.1 Candidatus Rokuibacteriota bacterium
GAGTCCTCCGTGATGCCGGCCGGTCTGGGGCTCAGGCCCCGCGGTAGACGGGGTCCGGCTGGCTGAAGAAGCTGTGAAGGATATGGTACACGAGCCGGTAGTTCTTCTGCTGGAAGCTCGCGTGGGAAACGCCGGGCATGACCGTGAACTGCTTGTCCGGGTTCGGCAGGCGCCGGAAGAAGTCGAGGAGGTCGTCGAGGGCGGCGATCCCGTCGTACTGGCCCCGCATGACGATGGTGGGGACGGGGATCCGCGCCGGGTCCACGACGGGCAGCTTCGCGCACATGTCCACGTACGTCCCGGTGGGGACGGAGTCGTCCAGGGCCAGGATGGCGTCGGCGAAGGCCTCGATCGTCTCGCCGTCGGCCGTGCCGGGGTGGTCGCGGGTGAAGATGCTGCGGACGAAGGCGCGGTCGATGGGGCGGCGGTGGGCGGCCTGGAACTCGGGGAGGCGCTTCCGCCGCTCCGCCAGCGTGGGGCTCCCCTGCCCCGTCCAGACGAAGGCGTCGAGGGCCAGGCGCCGCACGCGCTCGGGGTGCCGCTGGGCGAAGAGGGCTGCCCGCAGCGCCCCCGAGGAAATGCCGTAGACCAGGAGGCGCCGCACGCCGCGCGTCCGCGCGATGTAGTCCGTCGCGGCCGCCAGGTCGTCGGCGCCGGTGGCGATGTCGCAGTCGATCGGCCGGTGCTTGTCGGAGCGGCCGTACCCCTCCAGGTCCACGCACCAGGTGTCGTAGCCGAGCCGGACGAAGTGGTCCATGGCGGAGGAGTCCGGCCGGCCGGGGACGTGGAGGTCGAAGGTCGGCGTCGAGGCCATCGAGGAGCCGTGGACGAAGAGGATCGTCCCGAGCGGCGCCTCCACGGCGCCGGCGGCCTTCTCCCAGAGGAACAGGCGCACCTCGCCCTTCTGCGTCCAGTGCGCGTGGCCGGCGATCCCGGGTTCCGCGGTCATCCGCGCCTCCTCGTTCGCTGCCTCATGCCCGCTGTACGCCGTTCACGGCGCCAGACACCGCCGCGGGCAGCGCCGGCGCCACCCGCGGCGGTGGCAGACGCCGGCCGGATGCGCATCCACGCGCTCAAGGTGGAGACTCCGAGCCGAAGACGATGCAGGCGGCGGGGTCGAGGCGGACGGCGACGGGCTGGCCGACCTCGAGGCCGAGCCGGGGGCTCGCCTGTGCCCGCACCCGGCTCCCGTCGTCCAGCACGACCTGGCAGTCGGTCAGGTTCCCGAGGAACGTGACCTCCGCGACCTTGGCCGGCATCGCGCCCTCTTCCGGCCCCGCCTCGCCGGCGGCGGGCGCCACGTGGACATCCTCGGGGCGGATGGCCAGGTGCACGGCTGCCCCGTCGGCGAGGCCGCCGGGCACGCCGACGCGGACGAACTGGCGGCCGCCGAGCACGACGCCGGCCACGTCGCCGGGGCGGCGTCGCACGCGCCCCGGGACCAGGTTGACCAGTCCCATGAAGTCGGCGACCGTGCGGCTCGCCGGCCGGGCGTAGACCTCGCGCGGCGTCCCGACCTGCAGGAGCGTCCCCTGGTGCATGACCGCGATCCGGTCCGAGAGCGCCATGGCCTCGGCCTGGTCGTGGGTCACGTAGACGAAGGTGATCCCGGTCCGCCGCTGGAGCTCCTTGAGCTCCCAGCGCATCCGCTCGCGGAGCTTGGCGTCGAGGTTCGAGAGCGGCTCGTCGAGGAGCAGGATCCCGGGCTCGACCACCAGGCTCCGCGCGAGCGCCACGCGCTGCTGCTGCCCGCCCGAGAGCTCGCTCGGATAGCGGGACTGGAGCCCGGCGAGGTTCACGAGCTCGAGGACCCGCGCCACGCGCTCGCGGGCCTCGGCGCCCGCGACCTTGCGGACGCGGAGCCCGAAGGCAACGTTCTCGTAGACGGTCTTGTGGGGCCAGATGGCGTAGTTCTGGAAGACCATCCCCATCCCGCGCCGCTCCGGCGGCACGACGGCGTCCGGCGAGGAGAGCGTGACGTCGCCGACCCGGATGACCCCCGCGTCGGGGGCGCCGAAGCCCGCGACGAGCCGGAGCAGCGTCGTCTTGCCGCAGCCCGAGGGCCCCAGGAGGGTCACGAACTCCCGGTCGCGGACCTCGAGGGTCAGGTCGCGCACCGCGACGACCGTGCCGTACCGCTTCGTGACGCGCTCGATCCGGATCCCGGCCATTCAGTCGGCGTGGGGGGGAGCGCCGGCTGTCGCTCCGCCCCCACACCCCCCCACCAGCACCGGCAGGTCGACCGATCCGGGCCGGGAGGTCACTGGGCGAGGCTCGGGCGCTCCAGGCGCACGCCGCCGCGGCCCAGGCGCGTCGCGAGCCAGATGGCCGCGCCGATGATCCCCATGGTCAGGATGGCGAGCGCCGCCACGGGCTCGAGATAGCCCGTCTCGTAGAGGTTGTAGACCGCCACGGCGAGCGTGATCGACTCGGAGCTGAAGAGGAGGATCGAGGCGGAGAGCTCCTGGATCGCCGGCACGAAGACCAGGAGCCACCCGGCGAAGAGCCCCGGCCGCGCCAGCGGCAGCGTGACGCTGCAGAACGTCCGGAGCCAGCCCGCCCCGGTGACGCGGGCCGTCTCCTCGAGCGAGGGGTCCACCTGGCGGAAGGCCGCGCTCGCCGAGCGGACGCCGAGCGGCACGTACCGCCCGACGTAGGCGAGCAGGATGATCACGAGCGTCCCGTAGATGGGGACGGGGACGCGGAGCCAGAACTGGATCAGCGCCACGGCCACGACGATCCCCGGCAGCCCCAGGGGCACGAGCGAGGCGTAGTCGAGGAGCCGCCCGCCGGGCAGCCGCGTGCGGAGGTCGCTCCAGGCGATCAGGCTCCCCAGGAGCACGGAGATGGTCGCCGCGGCGGCGGCCAGGAGCAGGCTGTTCACGATCGCGCGGCGCGTGACGTCGTACTCCAGGAGGATGAAGCGGTAGTGCCGGAGGGTGAGGTTCTGCCAGAAGCCGAGCCCCCAGGACTTGCTGAGCGAGACGGCGAGGAGCGTGAGGTACGGCGCGAGCACCGCGACCAGGAAGACCGCCGCGGAGAAGCCGAGGACCGCCCAGCGGGCCGCGCCGAGCGGGATGAGCTGGGGGCGGTTCCCCTTGCCCCCCAGCGTGACGTAGGAGCGCCGGGCGAGGTAGCGGCGCTGGAGGGCGAGGGCGGCGACGGTGATCGCGACGAAGATGAGCGACAGCGCGGAAGCCAGGCCGTACTGCGGCGGGTAGTCGAAGAGCGCGTAGATCCGCGTGGGGAGCGTGAAGAGGCGCCCGGGCAGCCCGATGATGGCCTGCGAGCCGAAGAGCGCGATGGCGTTCACGAAGGCGATGAGCGCCCCCGCCAGCACGGCCGGGGCGACGAGGGGCGCGGTGACGGCGCGCGCGGTGCGCCAGCGGCCCGCCCCGAGGATCCGCGCCGACTCCTCCATCGAGGCGTCCACCGACTCGAGCGCGCTCGCGGCCAGGAGGTAGACGAAGGGAAACGTGTGGAGGACCGTCACGAGGACGAGCCCCGTCATGGAGTGGATGTTGAACACGAGCTGCGGCAGGCCGAGCACGTCGCGGACCCACCGGTTCACGAGCCCGGCGTTGGGGCTGAAGAGGTTCACGAACGCGATCGCGGTGAGGTAGGGCGGCGTGAGGTAGGCGATCGTCGCGGTCGCGTGGATGAAGCGCTTGCCGGGGACGTCCGTGCGGCCGACCGCCCACGCCATGGGGAGGCCGACCGCGACGCTCAGCACGGCCGTCCACGCCCCCAGCACGAGCGAGTTCCGGAGGGCCTGGACGTAGAGCCGCCGCGACAGCGCCTCCCGGAAGTGGCCGAGGGTCAGGCGCCCGTCCTCGCTGACGCTCCCCCAGACCAGCGAGAGGAGCGGCAGGATGACGAGGACCGTGAGGCCCACCGCCGCCACCACCATGACCAGGGGCTCGGCGCGCAGGCCGACGCGCGCGGGAACGGGCGGCGCGGCGGCGGCGAGGGCGCGGCTCACCCGGTCACTCGGTCAGGGGGCGGGACGCAGCGGGTCATGGAACGGGTTGAGTCGAGTCTAGCCGTAGCCCGTGAGCCAGTTCAAGAGCGCGCTGACGCGGGTGCGCCCCCGTCAATGGGTGGGCCGGAGCACGAGGGTTCGGAGAGCTCGACGGCCTCTCGAGAGTTTGACATGACCCAGCCCCTCGCCGTAGCGTGCCCTGCAAGATGCATCGCGCGGAGGCGCAGCGGCGATAGCCCAGCCCGCGTGGTGGCGCGAGCGGCGCGCCCGGCTGGTCCAGCTCTGGGGTCAAGGGCGGCGGCTCGCCAGGTACTCCGCTTCGTCCAGCGCCCCGGCCGCCAGGACGCCCTGTTGATGGTCGGCCGAGCCGCTCCGGTAAATCGTGAACTAGCGCCGATCCGATGTCGCGCTGGGTCGTCGGACGCCTGCGCATGGTTAGGCCGCGACGCGGCGTCTACGGTGCCTTCGTCCCGGGCGGCGCGCTCAGGGGCTGATCCCCTCCCGAGGCCGGGCCCAGCGCCGCGAGCGCGCGCTCGTAGTACCGGAGGTCGTAGTAGCGCTCGGGCGCCGGCGCCCGGCCGCCCCAGTCCCCTTCCAGCTCGGCCCGGAGCGCCAGGACGTTCCGGAACCCCTCGAGGTCGAGCGCCGCATCGCGCGTCAGCCCGCCGGCCGGGTCGACCGCCTGCGCGTAGGTGAGCGCGGCCACGTCCGGGGCGAGCTCGAGCCGCTCGGCCAGGAGCGCGACCGTCTCGTCCCGGTGGGCGGGCGTCGCCGCCCAGCGGAGCGCCTCGACGTAGGCCCGGATGTAGGCGGTCAGCGCCGCCGCGTTGGCTCGCGCCCACGCCCGGAGGACGAAGCCCCCCGCCGCCTGGTAGGGCCCGATGAGCGCCACGGCGAGCCCGAGGCTCCGGAGCCCCGCCCGCTCCGCGAGGATCGAGGACGGCGGGTTCAGCATGGACGCCGCGTACGCCTTCTCGGCCCGCATGGCCGCCAGGCGCTGCGGGGTCCCGCCGATCGGCGTCACCGTGTAGTCGCGACCGGCCTCGAGCCCGTGGAGGCGCAGGATCTTCCGGAGCTGGAGCGCGTAGGCCGTGTTCGGGGCGTCCACGATCACGGTCCGGCCCCGCAGCTCGGCGACCGAGCCGATCTCCGGCTGGACGAAGAGCTGGTTCAGGCTCCGCTCGCCGCCGAGGACGATCACGACGTCGGCCCCGGCCGCCTCGACCATCGCCACGGCATTGTCGACCGCGGCGTGGGCGATCTCGAAGGCGCCCGCGGCGAGCCCGTCGCGGAGGGCCTGGGAGTTCGGCGTGAACTCGAGCGCGACC
Organism: Candidatus Rokuibacteriota bacterium; assembly: GCA_044866005.1. Lineage (GTDB taxonomy): Bacteria > Methylomirabilota > Methylomirabilia > Rokubacteriales > DASRDR01 > JBIOTN01. The sequence goes on from JBIOTN010000226.1 coordinate 5,311, forward strand.
CGGAGCCCCTGCCGGGCGAAGAGCCCTTTCGCCTGGGCGACGAAGAGCGGGATGTTCTGGGCGCCGGGGAAGACTCGCGCCCGCAGCGCGGTCGGCGTCGGGGCGGAAGGAGCCGCGCTACCCACGCTCAGCCAAGAACCTTCGGCCCCCGCCCCGTCGGGGCTACCATCGGGTCGGGATGAACGCCGGCAGGCGGCGAGTCTGGTTGAGCCGGAGCCCGGGGAAGGTCGTCGCGCGCTGTACCGACGGCCAGGTCCTGAAGGGCTACACCTACGATTTCCGGGCGGACGCGCCGCGGTTTCACCTCGTCCCCACGGAGGAGGCGCCCGGCGACGGGATCGAGGTGTCGGTCAGCGAGCTCAAGGCCGTCTTCTTCGTGCGGAGCTTCGAGGGCGACCCCGACTACGCCGAGTCCAAGGATCCGTATCGCGAGCGGCCACCGGGGACGCGCAAGGTCCTGGTGGAGTTCGAGGATGGGGAAGTGCTGGTCGGGTACACGAAGGGCTACGACCCCGGGCGGCCCGGCTTCTTCTTCACCCCGATCGACCCCCACGGCAACAACGTGCGGGTCTTCGCGGTGTTTGCCGCCGTCAGCAGCGTCCGGCGGCTCCTCTAGTTTGCCTTCGGAGGGGGCCT